>FR883404.1:97802-115566 GCA_000435835.1 Clostridium sp. CAG:221 | reverse complement strand
CCTCTGTTTTTTAAACAGGGGGTTTTTCAACAAACTGAGGCAGTTTTTTAAACTGCCTATTCTTAATTATTCACCCAACAAGGAGAATCAAAAGATGATTTTGTAAAATCATTATAAACCATTTTCTTTCTCTTTATCATTGCTTCAACTTCTTCATTTGAACAATTTTCAGCCCATAAAATTGAATATAGGCTTGAATATGCTAGATAAAGCTTTAATCTCTGCCAGAAATCTACTGGGATATACTCTTCAAAATAGCCTTTAAGTTGGCCTTTTGCAAATTCAATACTTTCTCCCCTGGTAAAAGCACACATGGGGATAAAATCCTTATATATATCTTCATAATTAAATCTATTAAAATCAATAATGTATATATTATTATTATTAATTATCATATTGCCTAAATGATAATCACCATGACATAGAGCTATTTTGGCTGAATTTAAAATTTCAATATTTTCTTTAATATATTTTATAAGTCCTTGGTCTTCATAGCTATAATATCTTGAATTTTCATAAGCCTTTGTTCTTTCTATTATTCTTTCTTTTTGCATCTCTATAATTCTCTTAGCATCAGTTATTTTCTCAGCTTCATGTATCTTCTTTAAAGTTTTTCCTGCCTCTATTCCAAGGTTAAACTGTTCTTCCTTTGAGTATCTACCTATAGATTCTAATGCATCCTCTCCTTCTATAAAGGTATATAGCTGCAATATCTTATTTCCACTAATTTTTAAATCAATAAACTTTGGTGTATTTTGGCATACTCTTGAAATTGTTCTGATAATTTCACTTTCTTTTAATTTTTCATCAAATTTTGATATTGCTGAAATCCTCAGCAATAATTTTTTATTATCACTTGTGTATATAATATATTTCCTATCATTTGACCATCCTTTTTCTAAAGGTTCCATTTTTCTAAATAAATGTGAATCTTTTAAAATATTAAAGTCTATTAAACTTTCCATTTTAAACCCTTAATTTCTTTATTCACTCCTTATTTTCAACTAACTTAAATAAAGAAATTGTAAAATTCCTTTTATTATTTAAAGCTTTCATTAAGTATAATTCTTATTTCTTTTAAATAAACATATCTAACTTATTATTAATATTTTATTCTTCTTTTAGGATAATCGTTAATACTATAGGAAAAAATAAAGAGAAGTAATGATTTTAAATATATTTGTTCTTTTTAATCTCTTAAACACCTTTATTTTTTCTTCCTTTATAACTCTATGCATATTTTTGCTTCTACATTACTATTTATTTTAATTTAAATAAAATCAGCATTGAAAAACAATGCTGATTTATATTAAGCTTTATAATTTATTATTTCACTTAAAACTTTATTATGCTCTAAATCCTTGCTAATAGCCTGTATTACATTAACAACCTCTTCAGCTATAACCCTTCCTTTACTCTTATATATTCTTCCCTTCAGATATTCCTTTATAAGCTTATATGTATTAATTAGTACGTTGACACTTGCCATCATATCTTCTCCCTTATTAAAAGGAATTAAATCTTTAAATATCTGATTTACCAAATAGTTTTCTACTATATAATCATTTTCTTTTAATATTGCATCTACTTTTTCAGATAAATCCCTAAATGCCTCTTCCTCAATATTTAATAATATATTGTTTTTATAGTCCTCTGCATATTTTTTCAACCTAGGGCTTCTAATCATAGCAATTAAATTATCATCTCCAATAGTAAAACTAAACTTCTTATCTGCTTTGATGCTTTCTTGTAGATACTTTTGATAATTTAAAGTTCCATTGGTAGACTCATCAAAAATATCTTCAATACTCTCAAAGTCATCTTCCAATCTTAACTTTTCTATTTCACCATAAAAGCCTTTTAATATATTTAATCTTTCCTCTATAGAATATTCTCTGCATTGAATTATATTTATTGATGATATCCTCATTTCCCAGAAGTATTGAATCATGCTCTCTGTTCCTGCAAAGGCTTCTGTATCAATTATCCTTCTAATTTCAATATTATCTTCATCAAGTTCTTCCTCAGCTTCAACAAACTCCATCTTTTCTTTATTCATTAGAGCTAAACGACATATTTCTTCACACGAAGCAAGAGCACTTTTTTCATAAATGCCATCCACAATATTAAAAACTCTTGGATAACTTTTGCAGGTAATACATAGATTTTCTTCTCCTACTGCTCCATGGATATCACATAGCATATTTTCATTTAGAAATGGACATCTGCTACCATCTTTTAATATCATATATCCAGCATTAAAGAAATCATCTTTTTTATCACCAGTTAAAAATTTGCCTTCAACTAGACTTTTTAAGGCACCAGTACTATTTTTATATCTTTCTAAACTATTTTCATCTATATTAATATCCCAACCAGCACAACATGTATCAGTACATTTTGATCCTATACATTTAAATTTCTCCATATATTTAGGTATAAAAGTGTTAACTATCATATTTACTCCAATCTCTTTTGTTAAACTTCATTTCAATTACATATTATATCACTTCTCTTAAGCTTTTCCTCTAAAAAATTTATAAACAATAATTAAAAAGATATCTTTTGGCAAAAATATTTTAAAGGATGTGATGATATGAAAATATTAAAATTTATGTTATTATTTGTGCCAATAAGCTTCATTGGTAAATTCTTAAACTTTTCTCCTACTATTATGTTTATTTTAGCCGCTCTTTCTATCATTCCTTTAGCAGGGATTATGGGAGAAGGTACTGAAGAAATTTCTTTTTATACTGGTCCTAAGATAGGTGGCTTCTTAAATGCAACCTTCGGTAATGCCACTGAACTTATAATTTCTTTTTTTGCTTTAAAATCTGGCTTATTTGAAGTTGTAAAATCTTCAATTGCCGGTTCAATCATTGGAAATATACTGCTTGTCTTAGGTGCAAGTATGTTTATTGGTGGTTTGAAACATAAAACACAAAACTTTAATATAAATGTTGTGGAAACAACTTCCAGCATGCTTTTATTCTCTTTAATTGGTCTATGTGTACCTGCTTTTTTCACACATACTATAAATGCTAATTTATTAAATACGCGATATGAGGGTTTAAGCCTTGTGGTGGCTATTGTTATGTTTATTCTCTATATATTAAGTCTTATTTTTTCCTTCTTTACTCATAAGGATTTATATGCTACTACAACTGAAGAAGAGGGTCATGAAAGTAAATGGAGTCTTAAAAAATCAATTGCAATTTTAATTATTGCAACTGTAATAATTGCCATAGAAAGTGAATTTCTCGTAGGAGGCATTGAAGATATAACTTCCAAGTTAGGCTTAAGTGAATTTTTTGTTGGCATTATCTTGATTCCTATCATAGGTAATGCCGCAGAACATAGCACTGCCATTACCATGGCCCTAAAAAACAAAATGGATGTTGCCATTGAAATTGCCTTAGGTTCAAGTTTACAAATTATCTTATTTGTAGCTCCTGTTTTAATATTTTTAAGCCTTTTATTTACCCCTATGAGTATAATTTTTAATCCTTTTGAATTAGTATCTTTAATAGCTTCCGTTATTATAGCTAATAAAGTTGCTAGTGATGGTCAATCTAACTGGCTAGAAGGTGCTCAACTTATGGCTGTGTATTTTATTATTGCTGCTGGCTTTTTCATACTTTAATTATTTAAAGCTGCCTCAAAATAATTTTGAAGCAGCTTTATTTATAAATAAAAACCTAGCTAAAATATGCCAAGCTTTTATCAATTATTTTATTAAATATATAACACAAAATGATACTATTATTTGTATTATTGCAAATCTGAAAACTACTTGTGTATTTGACCATTCATTTTTTTTACGTACATGGTCATGTATTGGAGTTCTTACATTATTTAAAATTTCAATTTTTAAAAATCTTCTAAATGATATTTTTAACAGGCCTAAACCTCCATCTATTATAAGCATTAAAGCTACTGGAATATATAATAGAGGACTTCCTGTTTTAAGTATTGCAATACTTATGAATATACCTAATGCACGGGAACCAGCATCACCCATCATTAGCTTACTAGGTGTAGCATTAAACCAAAGATATGCAAGTACACAAGCTATTAGAATCAATGTAATGTAATTAATAGCTGAATTTGTCCCTTTAACACTTTCTAATAAATAAATAGTAAATAAAGTAATAACTGATAAAGTTCCTGATAATCCATCTACACCATCAGTACAATTGGTTACATTTATAGATACCCACACAAGTATAACTGCTAATATAAAGAATACTATTGGATTTAAGCTAATACTTTCACCTAAAACATTAATAAATATTTCACTTCCATTAAATGCTAAGTAAGTTCCAGCAACTAAACATGCAATTAAGAGATCTAATGCTCCTTTTTTAAACTCTCCCCAAGGATTTTTTGATGCATCATCCAAGTATCCAGTTAACATAGAAGCCATGGTAAGCACAAGGTATATTAAAATTTCCCAGTTAAGCTTGCCAAATAGCACAGCTACTATACCAAAAGCCAAGATAAATATAAGTCCTGCCCCTCTTGGTTTTCCAGCTGATTTCTTTCCATCATGTGCAAATTCTCTTCCTGCATCTTTAGGAAGCATGCTACTTAGATATTTTAACGCTAGGAAAGTTCCAAAAAAGGCACACAATATACCTATTACCTGTACAAATTTATTATCTGTACATCCTGCAATTAAATTAATCATAAAAATTTCACCTATTTCTTTCGCTATTTTATTATCAAAGTAATTTTACATTCAATGTATATGTAAGTCAACATAATTTAGATTGCTACTGGCATTATTTACAAAAAAGAGGCATATTGTCACATATGCCTCTTCTTCCTATAGATTTTCTATTTCCTTAAGCAATTCTTCAACAAGATCTTCTTCTTTAACTTTTCTTAGGATTTCTCCCTTTTTAAAGATTAATCCAACTCCATTGCCTCCAGCTATACCAATATCTGCTTCTCTAGCTTCTCCAGGTCCATTAACAACACAGCCCATCACAGCAACCTTTATGTTCTTATTACAGTTCTCTAAGCGTTTTTCCACTTCTTCTGCAATTTTAATAAGGTTTATTTGTGTTCTTCCACAGGTAGGACATGAAACAAACTGCATTCCTTGCTTTCTTAAGCCCAATGCAATAAGCATTTCCTTTGCAACCTTTATTTCTTCAATTGGATCACTGGTAAGTGATACCCTTATGGTATCACCTATTCCTTCTGCCAATAAAGTACCTATACCTAATGTTGATTTAATGGTACCTCTGAAAACAGTTCCTGATTCAGTAACTCCTAAATGAAGAGGATAATCACATTTTTCACTCATAAGTCTATATGCTTTTATCATCATTGGGACATCTGAAGATTTTATTGAAATTACTATATCGTAAAATCCTACTTCTTCAAGAATCTTAACATGATTCATAGCAGATTCAACTAATCCTTCTGCTGTTGGCTTTCCATCACGTTCTAAGATTTCTTTTTCTAAAGAACCAGAATTTACTCCAATTCTAATAGGTATATTTCTTTCTTTTGCTGCTTCTGCAACAATCTTCACTCTGTCAATACTTCCTATATTTCCTGGATTTAATCTTAAAGCTGATACACCATTTTCTATAGCCTTTAATGCTAATCTATAATCAAAATGGATATCTGCCACCACTGGCATTGGTGAGTATTTACAAATTTCTTTTAAAGCTTCAGCTGCTTCCATATCTGGTACTGCACATCTTATTATTTCACATCCTGCAATATGCAGTTCTCTTATTTGATTTAATGTTGCTTCAACATCTCTTGTATCTGTATTAGTCATAGATTGAATTGATACCTTGGCATCTCCACCAAGTAAAACTCCTCCAACCTTCACTTGTCTTGTCTTTTTTCTTTCCATTTTAATTTTCCTTTCCTAAAGCTGCACTGGGAAAATAATATCTTTCAGTGTAACTAAAACCATTAATCCCATAAGTATCATAAATCCTACATAATTTATAGCTCCAACAACTTTATCTGGTACTTTTCTTCTTGTTATTAATTCAATAAATAATATTATAGCCCATCCACCATCAAGTGCTGGGAATGGTAGTAAATTAAATACTGCTAAATTAATGCTTATTACACCTAAGAAGTATGCCAGTGTCTGAATACCGCTTTTTGCTGCTTCTCCAGACATTCTTATAATTGTAACTGGTCCACCTACATCGGTTTTTAAATTTAACTTTCCAGTAACTAATAGTTGCAAACTTTTATAAGTTTGCTTTACCATGCTTATGGTATAGTTATAAGTGTATTTTAAACTTTCACCTATAGTTGGATTAGTTACTCTTTCGTAATAAAATCCCATAAAATATGATCCTCTAGCTTCATCAAGCTTAGGAGTTACATTTAAATCTAATTTCTTTCCATCTCTATTAACTACTAAATCTAGAGATTTTCCTTTACTTAATTGAACTTCTAAAAGAATGTCATCAGTTGTTCTAACATTTACTCCATTAATTTTTGTTATGATGTCCCCCTTCTGAAGACCTACTTCTTGTGCTGGAGAATTATCCATAACACTATCTACAACATTTTTAGAAAATCCAACATTACTAAAGTATAAAGCAAATATAAGTATGGCAAAAACCACATTCATAAATGCACCTGCCAGGATTACTGAAATTCTTCTAAGAGGTGACTTGCTGGAAAAACTTCTCTCATCTTCTACAGCTTCCTCTTCTCCCATCATTTTTACATATCCTCCAATAGGAAGAAGCCTTAATGAATATTGAGTTTCTTTTCCCTTATGTGAAAAAACTTCTGGTCCCATTCCTATTGAAAATTCTTCAACTTTAATTCCATTGACTTTAGCCATAATAAAATGTCCTAATTCATGAACTATAACAAGTAAACTAAAGCCTAAAATAGCCATTACAATATACAATCAATCCAACTCCTAACTAACTTTTTTTCTTAAATATTCTCTTACCTCTTGATCAACTGCTATAATGTTATCAATTGTAAGCTCCATATTGCTTTTATCTTTAAATTTATCCATACATTCTTCAATTAAATCAGCAATATCTAAAAACTTAATTTTTTCTTCTAATAATAATGCAACTGCTTCTTCATTAGCGCCATTTAAAATAGTAGGCATTAATCCACCTGCTTTTCCTGCTTTAAAAGCAAGCTTAAGGCATTTAAATGTATCCATATCAGGTTTTTCAAATGTAAGCTGTGCTATTTCATAAAAGCTTATTGGATTTGCTATTCTACCTTCTCTTTTAGGGTAATTAAGTGCATATTGTATTGGTAGTCTCATATCTGGTGATCCCATTTGTGCTATAACACTGGCATCTTTATATTCAACCATAGAATGAATTATACTTTGTGGATGTACTACAACTTCAATATTATCATAACTACATTCAAATAGATAGTGTGCTTCTATAACTTCTAGCCCTTTATTCATCAATGTTGCAGAATCTATACTTATCTTTTGACCCATATTCCATTTTGGATGTTTTAATGCCTGATGAACTGTAACATCCTTTAAATCATCAATTTTCTTTCCTCTAAATGGTCCACCTGAAGCAGTTAATATTATCTTATGTATATCCTTATTACAATATCCACTTAAGGATTGGAAGATAGCGCTATGTTCCGAATCTACTGGAAGTATTTTAACACCATTTTCTTTAGCCTTTCTCATTACTATTTCACCTGCCACTACAAGTGTTTCTTTATTAGCTAAAGCTATATCTTTTTTTGCTTCAATAGCTGCTATAGTTGGCTTTAATCCTATCATACCTACTACAGATGTAACTACTGTGTCTATTTCATCCAGTGATGCTACTTTTATAAGACCATCTATTCCACTGTAAACACTTATATTTTTATTATTACTGCTACAGTATTCCTTAATGTCTTTATAAGCTTTTTTATCCATCATTGCTACATATTTAGGTGAAAATTCTTCTATTATGTCTATAATCTTTTTTACTGATGAATTGGCACTTACTGCTACTAAATTAATAGCTCCTTCTGATTTTCTTATTACATCTAAGGTTTGCGTCCCGATAGAACCTGTAGCCCCTAAAATTGATATATTCTTCATACTTGCCTCCTATGTTCCTAACCATAAAGTATATCTTTTGCAACTAAGCAATATATTGGCCCTACCAAAATTCCTATAACACCAAAAATTTCAGCGCCAATATATATAGATAACATTATAGCTAACGGATGAATCTCTAATTTAGAACTTAAAAATTTCAGTTCCAAAATCTCTCTTATTAGCTGTGAAAGAATATATAGAGATATCATTCCAATAACAATTAAATATTTTTTTACTACTATATTGTATATTATAATTGGTATAAAAACAATTATTGTTCCCACATATGGTAAAATATCTAATATTCCACATAGTATTCCTAAAAAAAATCCACTTGGAATATGTAAAATAATAAATCCTGTTATTATTATGGTAGTAGTTATACATACCAGCATTAATTCAATTTTTATTACTTGACTTAAGTTATTTTTCCTTTCTGTAATATCAGATAAAATATGGCTAGGAATTATCTTTAATAGTAATTCTCTTACCTTTTCTCTATCCACCAGCAAAAAATACACAGTAACATTTCCTATTATATATGCAAGGAGCCCTTCTCCTGTTATGCTAGCACCTGCTGTTAATATATTGCTTGTTATGTTTTTAAGAGTCCTTTGCAATATTTTTTCAAGATCTATACCAAAAAGCAGCTTGATATTTTTTTCTAATATTATAAAGCTTTCAGCATGATTGTTATATATCTTCTTTAATATTTCTATAAATTCATTACCAAAATAAAAGACAAAGCAAAATAACATAACATTTATTAATAATATGCTTAATGCACCGGAAACTCTATATGAAATATTAAATTTTAGAAAAAAATCATAAAAAGACCTTCCTATTATCAGCATAATAATAATTATTATAAAGGGTTTAAAATAATATTTAATACCTAATGTTATTACTGTAAAAATTATGAACAGTTCTATAAGAAGAATTATTTTATTATATTTTTCTATATCTTTCATAACATTCTCCTTTATTATTTATATTAAAATTATATTATTTAGCCACAACATTAATGATATTTTCCCATACAAAAAAAAGCAGTAGTGAACCTACTGCTTTCCTATATTCCTACAATAAATGTTAAATAATAAAATACTACTACAGCATTAAATAAAATAGAATCAAACCTATCTAAAATTCCACCATGCCCTGGTATTAGATTACTATAATCTTTTATTCCTACATATCTTTTAATTGATGATGCAACTAAGTCTCCAAAGAATCCCATTATTCCGCAAATAGCACCAATCAAGAAGAAGTGGATAACATTTATTTCTACTCCATATCTACTTATTATTATTCCATAAATTCCACAACCTAATGTTGCCCCTAATATTCCACCTATTAATCCTTCAACAGTCTTTTTAGGGCTGACTTTTGGAGCAACCTTTCTCTTACCAAATGCTCTACCTGTATAATATGCCATTGTATCTCCAAGCCATGATCCTAAGAATATAAGCCACACTAGGAAATTACCATTAGCCTTTTCACTAACTAATGGTATAAAGCTAAATAGTATTGCCACATAAATAAACCCTAAAATTGATATTGCTACATCAATAAAAGAGTACTTTAAATTTACTATTGGAATAATTAAAGCTAATACTGTTACCAGTACTAATACATGCATCATTTTTTCAAAATCATTATTAATCAAATAATATACTGCAAGTAATGCATATCCTATTACCGGTATTACATTAATCTTTTTAGCTCTTAAAGCATTATAAAATTCATATAGACCACAAATAGATAATGCAATTGTAAATATTTTTAGTGGTAATCCTCCTAATAATATAAATATTAATAATGGAGCTATTACTAAGGCACCTATATACCTACTATTTATCTTCATATTTTCACCTCTTGTTTATACTCCGCCAAATCTTCTATCCCTATTTTGATAGTCATATATAGCTTTTTGTAAATCTAACTCTGTAAAATCTGGCCAGCAGACATTGGAATACCAGAATTCTGAATAAGCACATTGCCATAATAGGAAATTGCTTAATCTCTGCTCTCCTGAAGGTCTTATAATTAAATCAGGATCTGGTGAATCTTTTGTGTATAGATAGTTATTTACTAATTCAGAATTAATATCATCTATATTAATCTTATTGTCCTTATATTCTTCAGCAATTAGTTTTATTGCTCTTACTATCTCATCTCTTCCGCCATAATTAAAAGCAATATTTAGAATCAAGCCTTTATTATTTTTTGTAAGCTCAATAGCATCTTTTATTTCTCTTTCACATTCCTTTGGTAACTTATCTATTTCACCTAAAACTCTTAAAACTACTTCATTTTTATGAAGTTCTTTAACTTCTGACTTTAAATATTGTACCAATAGCTTCATTAAGGCTGTTACTTCTTCCTGTGGACGTCTCCAATTCTCAGTAGAAAAGGCATATAAAGTTATATATTTAATACCAATTCTATCAGCTTCTTTAATAACTCTTCTAATTGTTTCTACTCCAGCCTTGTGACCCATTGTCCTAGGAAGATTTCTTTTCTTTGCCCATCTACCATTACCATCCATTATTATTGCAATATGCTCTGGAAGATTATCTTTATCTATCTTTAACTCTAAATCATCTCCATTTTTCTTAGGCTTAAATAAATTGATCATAATTTCCTCCAATTTTATGTTATATAGGAAAAAAACCTGCAAAGCAGGTTTTTTTATACTGACATAACTTCCTTTTCTTTAGCTGCTATTATTGTATCTATTTCTTTTACGAATTTATCTGTAACTTTTTGAACATTATCTTCAGCTTTCTTAACTTCATCTTCTGAAATATGCCCATCTTTCTTTAAAGCTTTTATTTTTTCGTTAGCATCTCTTCTAATAGATCTTAATGCAACTTTAGCATCTTCTCCAGCTTTTTTAACATTTTTCACAATATTTTTTCTTGTTTCTTCTGTTAGTTCTGGAACTAATAATCTGAT
Organism: Clostridium sp. CAG:221; assembly: GCA_000435835.1. Classification (GTDB taxonomy): domain Bacteria; phylum Bacillota; class Clostridia; order Clostridiales; family Clostridiaceae; genus Clostridium. Next base: position 104,525 of record FR883404.1, on the reverse strand, counting down.
AATAGCACCATCATTTGAAGGGTTTATTCCTAAATCTGATTTTAATATTGCTTTTTCTATTTCTTTTAATAAAGATTTTTCCCATGGTGTTATTACTAACATTCTTGGTTCTGGTGCTGATACATTGGCAACTTGATTTAATGGACATGGACTTCCATAGTAATCTACTTGAATTCTATCAAGCATTGTTGGGTTTGCTCTACCAGCCTTCATAGTTGATAAATCTGAATGTAAAACTGAAATAGTTTTTTGCATCTTTTCTTCTGCTACTTTAATAACGTCTTTAATCATATTAACCTCCTATTTTTTAGATACTATTGTACCAATCTTTTCACCTAGCATGGCTCTTTTAATGTTTCCATCACCTTCAAGACCAAATACTAATATTGGAATATTATTATCCATGCATAAAGTTGTAGCTGTTGTGTCCATTACTTGTAATCCTTGTTCAATTACTTCCATATATGTTAGTGTATCATATTTTTTTGCATCTGCAAACTTATTAGGATCCTTGTCATATACACCATCAACATTTTTAGCTAATAAAATTACATCAGCTTCAATTTCTGCTGCTCTTAATGCAGCTGCAGTATCTGTTGAGAAATATGGATTTCCTGAACCTGCTCCAAAAATTACAACTCTACCTTTTTCTAAATGTCTTACTGCCCTTCTTCTTATAAATGGTTCAGCAATTTCTTTCATTTCTATTGCAGTTTGAACTCTTGTTTTCACTCCTATACCTTCTAGAGCATCTTGAAGTGCTAAAGCATTAATACAAGTAGCTAACATTCCCATATGATCAGCTGTAGTTCTATCCATTCCTTCGCCGCTTCTACCACGCCAAATATTTCCGCCTCCTACAACAAGACCAACTTCTATTCCCATATCAACTATCTCTTTAACTTCTTTAGCTATTCTGCTAACAGTATCAAAATCAAATCCAAATCCATTTGCACCTGATAATGCTTCACCTGAAATCTTTAACATAACTCTTTTATAGGTACACTTTTCCATTCCAATTCCTCCTGCATTCCTCAATTTATATCTTTAAAAAAAGAGAACACTAAAGTGTTCTCTCTTGGCATTATTGTAATCCCATAGTCTTAGCTACTTCAGCAGCAAAGTCTTCTTCAACCTTTTCGATTCCTTCTCCTCTTTCGAATCTAGCGTATCTAGTTACTGTTATTGGAGAACCAACTTCTTTAGATTTTTCTTGAAGATATTTAGTTATGCTCTTATCTCCATCTTTAACCCATGCTTGATCTAAAAGACAAACTTCTTTGTAGTATTTTTGAATTCTTCCATTTACCATTTTTTCAACGATATTTTCTGGTTTTCCTTCATTTAATGCTTGAACTCTGTAGATTTCTTTTTCTTTTTCTAATGATTCGCTATCTACTTCTTCTTTGCTTAAGAATAATGGGTTTGCAGCAGCAACTTGCATACAAACTTCTCTTGCAACTTCTTCTAATATTTCGCTTTCAGTGTCACAAGCAACTTCTACCATAACACCGATTCTTCCGCCACCGTGAATGTAGCTAGCAACAGCTCCTTTTTCGATGTTGAATTTAGCAAATCTTCTTAAAGTCATGTTTTCACCTAACTTAGCTATTAAAGCAGTTAAAGCTTCTTGAACTGTAGCTTCTCCATCGAATTTTTCAGCTAATAATTCTTCAACGTTTGCAGCTGAAGTGTTAGCTACCATTTCTGCAACTTTGTCAGCGAAAGAAACGAATTCTTCGTTAGCAGCAACGAAGTCAGTTTCACAGTTAACTTCTACCATACCAGCAGTTTTCTTATCAGCTGAAACGAAAGTCTTAACTATACCTTCAGCAGCAACTCTACCAGCTTTTTTAGCAGCAGCAGCTAATCCTTTTTCTCTTAAGTACTCAACAGCTTTTTCTATATCTCCTTCTGTTTGTACTAAAGCTTTTTTGCAGTCCATCATCCCTGCTCCAGTCATTTCTCTTAATTCTTTAACTGATTTTGCAGTTATCATAATCAATTCCTCCTTAAAACATTAAATGTAAACCATTTTTCTTAGGGTAAAAGGTAAATGAAGCTAACTCCACCTACCTTTTTTCAAAAAATTACTCAGCTAATTGTTCGCCTTGTCTTCCTTCTATTATACCATCAGCAAGTTTAGCAGTTATTAATTTAACAGCTCTGATTGCATCATCGTTTCCTGGTATTACGTAATCAACTTCTTCTGGATCACAGTTTGTATCAACTATAGCTACAACTGGGATTCCTAATATTTTAGCTTCTGAAATAGCATTCTTTTCTTTTCTTGGGTCAACAACGAACATTGCTCCAATGTTGTTAACGTCTAAGTTAGTTATACCACCAAGGTTCTTTTGTAATTTTTCCATTTCACCTCTTAATTTTATAACTTCTTTCTTAGGTAATACATCGAAAGTTCCGTCTTGTTCCATAGTTTCTAAAGCTTCTAATCTAGCAATTCTAGTCTTGATAGTTTTGAAGTTTGTTAACATTCCACCTAACCATCTGTTGTTTACGTAGTGCATGTTTGATCTTATAGCTTCTTCTTGGATAGCTTCTTGAGCTTGTTTCTTAGTTCCAACGAAAAGAATGTCTTTTCCTTCTAAAGATATTTCTCTTATAAAGTTGTAAGCTTCTTCTACTTTTTTAACTGTTTTTTGAAGATCTATTATATATATTCCGTTTCTTTCTGTGAATATATATGGAGCCATTTTAGGGTTCCATCTTCTTGTTTGGTGACCAAAGTGTACACCAGCTTCTAATAATTGTTTCATTGATATTACTGACATTTTTCTACCTCCTGGTTTTTACCTCCACTACTCGCATTGCTATAAAGTTACTTGTTAAAACAAGCACCGACTTTTTAACTACAGTAGTGTGTGTATTTTGTTACCTCTGATAGTATATCACAGCTATATATTTGTGGCAACATCTTTTTAAATAAAAGTTTTTATTATATTTTATACCGTTTTTCTACTTAATATAACATTTTGCATTTTTTATTTTAAAAAATGCAGTTACCATTAAAGGCAACTGCATTTTACACTATCTTATTTTCTTTAGCTCATCTAATAATTTAGGATTTAAGATCTTTATATGTGTTCCCTTCATCCCTAAAGATCTTGATTCAATTACTCCAGCACTTTCAAACTTTCTTAATGCATTTACTATAACACTTCTAGTTATTCCAACCTTATCTGCTATTTTAGATGCAACTAGTAATCCTTCTGTGCCTCCTAATTCATTGAAGATATGTTCTACTGCCTCTAGCTCAGAATATGATAATGTGCCTATTGCTAATTGAACTACTGCCTTGCTTCTAGCTTCTTCTTCAATTTCATCTTGTTGTCCTCTTAATATTTCCATACCAACCACTGTTGCGCTATATTCAGCAATTACTAAATCATCATCAGTAAATTCTTCTCCAAATCTAGCTAAAAGTAAAGCTCCTAATCTTTCTCTATTTCCTAGTATAGGAACTATTGTTGATATCTTTTCTTTCATAGGACATTCACCAGCATCTTTAAAAACACAAGTACCCTTTGACTTAGAATTTGCTACTGTTTCAGTAACATCTAAAATTCTGTCATTATACTCAACTGGTAATCTATTATCTGATAAAACATATGTTTTCATTATATCGCATTCAAAATCTTTACAAAAAGTATGCCCTAAAACTTTACCATGTTTTTCAAGTATATAGACATTACAAGATAATACTTCGCTTAAAAGCGCGCATATATCATCAAATGAGACTGGATCTGTTCCTTTTTTTTGAAGAATTCGATTCAATCTTCTAGTTTTACTTAATAATGATGACATTTAATCATCCTCCTCATCCACCACTAACTTACTTCTTTGATACTATCACATTCAAAAATCTATTTCAACATTTTTAATATATATTCGACACCTTGGATAAGATTTCCTGTCATCTATTTTTTATTAATTATCTTTTTCTTTTTCTTCTATTATCTTTATATTCCCACACTCTGAATTAGAGCATTGTACGTATTTACCTTTTGTTTTGCTATATTTCAATACCATGTAGCTGCCACATTCTTCACATTTATCTTTAACAGGTTCATTCCAACTTACAAAATCACAATCAGGATAATTAGAACATCCAAAGAATTTTTTACCTTTTTTACTTCTTTTCACAAGAACTTTACCGCCACATTTAGGGCAATCTACATCTAATTCTTCCACTATTGGTTTTGCATTTTTACACTCAGGATATCCTGGACAAGCTAGGAAATCACCATATCTTCCATGTTTGATTACCATCATCTTACCACATTTATCACAAGGCACATCACTTACTTTATCTTCTATTACCACTTTAGATACTTCTTTTTCAGCTTTATCTATGGCAATCTTCAATGGTGCAAAGAACTCTTCAACAACATTAGTCCAAGATTCACTGCCTTCTTCAATATTATCTAACTTACCTTCCATAGCCGCTGTAAAATCAACATCAACTATTTGCTTAAAGTATTCAGAAAGAATATTATTTACTATAAATCCAAGCTCCGTTGCCATAAGATTCTTCTTTTCTCTTACTATATATTCTCTACTTAATAATGTAGAAATTGTTGGTACATAAGTACTTGGTCTTCCTATTCCTTTTTCTTCAAGCAATTTAACAAATGATGCTTCAGTGTATCTTGCTGGTGGTTGTGTAAAATGTTGTTTTTCTTCTATACTAGCAGGTTTTAATTCTTCCCCTTCTTGTAATTCTGGTAAAACAACATCTTCTTCATCAGCTTCTGTTAAGTAATCATATATCTTCATAAAACCATCAAATTTTATTGTATTACCTGAAGCCTTGAACTTATAGCTTCCATTCATTATATCTATACTATTTGTGCTTAATTCACATGAAGACATTTGGCTTGCCACAAATCTCTTCCATATTAATGAATACAATTTATATTGCTCTGGAGTCAGGCTACCTTTAGCTATTTCAGGAGTTATTTCTATATATGATGGTCTGATAGCTTCATGGGCATCTTGTATATTCTTTTTACTTTTATATACTCTAAGCTGTTCTGGCACATATTCATCTCCGTAATTATCCTTTATAAAGTTTATGGCTTTTCCTTGAGCCTCTTCAGAAATTCTTACAGAGTCTGTTCTCATATAAGTTATAAGCCCCACAGTTCCATATCCCTTAACTTCTACACCTTCGTATAACGCTTGTGCTATAGACATGGTTCTCTTAGTTATAAAATTTAATTTTTTAGAAGCATCTTGTTGTAATGTACTAGTTGTAAATGGAGGTAATGGATTTTTCATCCTTTTCCCTTTTTTAACTGATTTAACTACGAAGTTTCCTTTTTCTAAATCATCAATAATTTTTTTAGCTTCTTCTTCGTTTTTTATCTCAATTTTCTTTCCTTCATGCTGTGTAAGTCTAACAGGGAATTTCTTTCTTTCCTTCTTTAATGCACAATCAACAGTCCAATATTCCTTAGGAATAAACGCTTTTATTTCTTCTTCTCTATCACAAATAAGCTTTAAAGCAGCTGATTGTACTCTACCTGCACTTAATCCCCACTTTACATTTTTCCATAAAATAGGGCTTATTTCATAACCAACTAATCTATCTAAAATTCTTCTAGCCTGCTGAGCATCAACAAGATTAACATTAATCTTTCTTGCTTCTTTAATAGAAGCTTTAACAGCAGACTTAGTGATTTCATTAAATACAATTCTGCAATTTTCCTCTTCTGATATTTTTAATATATGTGCTAAATGCCATGAAATTGCTTCTCCTTCACGGTCGGGGTCCGTTGCCAGATATATTTTATCTGCTTTTTTGGCAGCCTTTCTTAATTTATCTATTAATTCGCCTTTTCCCCTAATTGTTATATATTTTGGCGTAAAATTATCCTCTATATCAACACCTAATTTACTCTTAGGTAAATCTCTTACATGCCCCATTGAAGCTTCGACTATGTAATTCTTCCCTAAATATTTACTGATAGTCTTTGCCTTTGCAGGTGATTCTACTATAACAAGATTTTGTCCCATATTTAATACTCCTAAAAAAATTACTAGGAGTTTGCACCCCCTTAAATCCTAACTTAACTTTGCATAATAATTGCCTGGAAGGCAAATAATTTCATTTTTATTTTGCATTTCAAATAATAACTCATATAAAGCTATCCTGTCAATATTTACACTTTCAAATATTTTATCAAAATGTGTTGGCTCATTTTTTATAACTGTCATTATTAAATTTCTGCTGTGGTTTTTTATTCTTTTTTCACTTTCATTTTTAGTTACATTAAGAAAGGAATGTAAATCCTCTAAACCAGTAAAAATTCTTGCGCCATCCCTCAACAATTGATGACACCCTTTGCTTGTATTACTAAAAATGGATCCTGGAATAGCCATTACATCTTTTCCTTGTTCTAACGCTAAATTTGCCGTAATTAAAGAACCGCTTTTTACCGATGCTTCAACAACTATAACACCATTACTCAATCCACTAATTATCCTATTTCTACGTGGGAAATTATAAGGCATTGGCTGTACTCCCATAGGAAATTCTGAAATTAACAATCCATTATTATATATTTCCTCATATAACTTTTTATTACTTTTAGGATATATTATATCTAATCCACATCCTAGAACTCCAATGGTTTTTCCACCACATATAAGCACCTCTTTATGAGCAGCTGTATCAATACCATAAGCTACTCCACTTAC
>FR883404.1:52212-97717 GCA_000435835.1 Clostridium sp. CAG:221 | reverse complement strand
ATCTAATCCATATATGCTGCTTTTTCTTGAACCTACTACAGCAATCATATCATCATATGCCAAAGAAAGCTCTCCCTTATAAAATAATATATAAGGAGGATCATCTATATTCCTTAGTTTTTCTGGATAATCTTCTTCTGTTATCCTTATAGTTTTAATAGAATTATCATTTAAAGCTTTTACAAAATTCATCTTGTCTTCATACGAGTCCTCTTTAATCTTTATTTTATCCTTAAGACTCATCATGTCAGATTTAAGAATTTCGTCAATATTATTATAAATATTTTCTTCATTATTATACATTTGTAATAATTTAAGCTTAATTTTATTACTTATATTAGCTAGTGTAAAGCGTATTTCATATTCGTTCATATCTACCTCTATACAATTTCTCCAAAAATATTTTTTCTATACCCTAAAGCTTCTATTATATTGTCTTCAGTTATCTTCTCTTCATCTTGTAAGTCTGCCATTGTTCTTGCAACCTTAACAATCTTACCATAAGCCCTTAGGGAAATACCATAACTCATATAACACTTTTCTAAAATTTTCCTTGCTTTTGTGGTAATGCTACATAATCTATAAATATCCTTACCAGTTATTTCAGAGTTATATCTATATTCTGTATTTCTTAAGCGATAGTTTTCTCTCTCTATTGCTAAAAGAATCCTTTCCTTCATTTTTTCTGAGGTATACTTTTCATTATTATTTAAAAGTTCCTCAGGTCGTACTCTTGGAATATAGCACAATAAATCCATTCTATCTATAATTGCACTAGATAGCTTATTTATATATTTGTGAATTTCCATATCAGTGCATTTACACTTTTTCCCCTCTGTATTCATCCAATTTCCACAAGGACATGGATTACTAGCAGAAATTAAAAGAAACTTACTTGGCAATATAAACCTCTCATGTTGTCGTGTCAAACTTATATAGCCTTCTTCCATAGGCTTTCTCAATAGCTCTAAAATTTCTCTTTTATATTCTAGAATTTCATCTAAAAATAATACTCCATTATGAGCTAAAGTTATTTCTCCTAAAGTTATTTCTCTCCCACCACCAATCAGTGCAGACTTTGTTATGGTATGATGGGGAGCCCTAAAGGGAATATCTAATGTTTCCATTTCCTTTCTAAGCCCTGCTATGCTATATATTTTGGCAACCTCCATTTGCTCTCTTTTTGTAAGAGGTGGCAATATGGAAGTAATTGCATTTGCTAACATGGTCTTACCTACACCTGGTGAACCAAACATATAGATATTATGCCTACCAGCTGCGGCTATTTCCATTGCTCTTTTAGCCTCTATCTGACCTATAATCTCGCAGTAATCTATTTTATTTTTATTTATCTTTTCTTTATGTATATTTTCTTTATAAGGCAATAAGTCACCATTAGTTATGTAAGCTATTACTTGCTTTAAATTATTAAATGGATAAAAATTTCCTTGACCATTTTCAGCAATCTCACTTAAGTTTTCTAAGGGAAAAATAAAATTTTCTTTTGCTTTGTTAGAACCTTCTAAGATTATAGGTAATGCACCTTTTACCCCTTTTAAGTTTCCATTTAATGAAAGCTCTCCAAAAATTATAAAATTCTCTAACTCTTTGTATTTTATCTGACCAGAAGCCATTAAAATTCCTATGGCTATTGGCAGATCCAAAAATGTACCTTTCTTTCTGACATCTGCTGGTGCTAAATTTATTATTATCCTCCCTAAAGGAAAAGTATATCCTGAATTAACAATTGCTGCCCTAACTCTTTCTCTTGCTTCTTTTACAGATGCCTCAGGAAGTCCTACCATATGAAATGACGGTATTCCTCTCATTATATCCACTTCAACATTTATAAGTACTCCGTCTAAACCATGATTGGTAGCACTATATATATTTATTGACATATTCATCACCCTTATTGATTATTGACAAAGTTTTTATTCTTAAACCTATTATTATCTAGTATAGGTAAAGGAAATATGTTAATCATTATAAATAAAAAGGAGATGTGTTTATGAATTATAATAAAACTATCGGAAAGTATGGAGAAACTATTGCAGCAGATTATCTCATTAATAATGGTTATGAAATATTAGATAGAAATTTTCAAACAAGGTATGGTGAAGTAGATATTATTGGGCAAAAGGATGACATGATAATATTTTTTGAAATAAAAAGCAGGTATACTAATTCCTTTGGTACTCCATTAGAATCAGTTACCTGCCATAAAAAAGGAAAGATAATTTCAATTTCTTCATATTATATATATGTAAATAATTTATATGATTACAATATAAGATATGATGTTATAGAAATTATTTTTAATCATTTAAATGATACATATAAAATAAATCATTTAATAGATGCTTTTAGAACTTATTAGCATCCTAATATATTATTTAAGAAAGACCTTCTATGTATTTCACATGGTCCATGTTCTTTTATTGCTTCAATATGCTTACTACTACCATATCCTACATTACCATCAAATCCATAGTAAGGATATTTCTCTGCATATTCCTTCATTAAATTATCTCTGTACACCTTAGCTACAATTGAAGCTGCTGCTATAGAGGCAGATTTAGTATCACCTTTAATAACAGCTTTATTATCTATTTCTAAACCTTTCACTGCATATCCATCTGATAATACTAGCTCTGGTTTTATTTCTAAAGAATTACATGCTTCTAAGAAAATTTCATTATTGCATACTCCTATGCCTTTTTCATCAATTTCTTTTGATGTCCTATAAGCAATCTTATAAGCAAGTGCTTTTTCTTTTATTATTATACTTAGTTCTTCACGTTTCTTTTCACTTATCTTCTTTGAATCATTTAGTTCAAGGATAAGATCATCATCAATAGCATTTAAATCTAAAATTACTGCACAACTAACTATAGGGCCAGCAAGAGGACCTCTTCCTACCTCATCTACTCCAGCTATTACACTATAGTCTCCAAAAGATTTATCAAAATCATACATAGTTCTTATACGTTTCTTTTCATTATCAAGTTTTTCTTTATCTTTAATTATTTTAGCACCTAAAGAAGATACATTTTTTCTTTTATCAGCAGTAAGTATTGATACAATCTTTTCATAGTCACTACTGTTATAAAACTCATTAAAGTCTATCTTACTTATTTCATCTTTTATTACTTTAAAGCTTAATTTAGATATGTCATCAGTTAATAGATTCATACTAAACTTCTCCTTCATTTTCTTCTTCGTCTAATACATCATCTACTCTTTCTAAAGATATATTTCCTATCTTTCCGCCTCTAAACTCATCTAATAATATAACAGCAATTCTATTGTAATCTATATGTCCACCTGACATTAAACAACCTCTTTTTCTTGCTATTGCATCTAATGTATCCAGTGGATCTTCAAATACTCTTTCAATCTTATATCTTGCCATTAATTCATTTGCATAATGCTTTTGAAGCCTTTCTACTAATTTATATGAAAGTTCTTCTGTATCCATTATTTCATCTTTAATTGCACCTGTAAAAGCTAAGTTTAAAGCTGTTCTTTCATCTTCAAATTTTGGCCAAAGAACCCCTGGTGTATCTAACATCTCTATTCCTAATGGAGTTTTGATCCATTGTTTACTTTTAGTTACCCCTGGTCTATCACCAGTCTTAGCTATATTATTCTTTGCCATCTTATTAATGAATGTAGATTTACCTACATTAGGTATACCTACTACCATTACTCTTATTACTACGTTAACTAATCCCTTAGCTTTATATCTTTCAAGCTTTTCTTTTAGTAACTCTTCAAGTGCTGGCTTTATTTGATTTAAGCCTTTACCTTTTAAACAATTTACTTCAATGGCTTTAACATTATCCTTAGATAATTCTTTCATCCATTCCCTTGTAACACGACTTTCTGTTAAATCACTTTTGTTTAATAGTATAAGTCTTGGTTTATTTCCACAAAGCTTTTCTATATCAGGATTAGCAGAACTTCTTGGTATTCTGGCATCTCTAATTTCTATAACTGCTTCTACAAGCTTTAAATTTTCCTTGATTTCTCTTTGCGTCTTTCTCATATGACCTGGAAACCAGTTTATTGTTGTCGTAGCCACTACACTTCACCTCTTTTAAGTATATATCTATATTGTTAACAAATTTATGTATTTTAATTTACCATAAAATAAAAGGGACTTATAACTAAGTCCCTTAATATCTTTATTAACTTATAACTATTTAGTTAATAATTCCTTAACTTTAGCAGCCTTACCTACTCTATCTCTTAAGTAGAATAACTTAGCTCTTCTTACTTTACCTCTTCTTGTTATTTCCATCTTTTCGATGATTGGAGAGTTAACTGGGAAAGTTCTTTCAACTCCAACTCCGTAAGCTAATCTTCTTACTGTGAAAGTTTCTCTTAATCCACCGTTTTGTCTCTTAATAACAGTACCTTCGAACATTTGGATTCTTTCTCTGTTACCTTCTTTGATTTTAACGTGTAACTTAACTGTATCTCCAATTCTGAAGTTTGGTAAGTCATTTCTCATTTGTTCTGCTTCAATAGCTCTTAATATTTCGTTCATAGTGCATTCCCTCCTAATTGATAATTGACGTTCTTAACAAATTATGTTCTTGACAGCGGAACGCCCGTACTAGCACGAGACTTATTGTAACATAATTAAAATTATATTTCAAGCAATTATTTTTTGCATTTTAAAATCTTTTTATCCTCTTTTGTCAGCTCCACTTTTTCATAAAGATCAGGTCTTCTCTCCTTGGTAATTAAAAGAGATTGTAACCTTCTCCATTTCCTTATATTTTCATGATGACCTGAAATTAATACTTCTGGTATCCTTTCTCCTTCAAAAACTTCTGGCCTAGTATATTGAGGATATTCTAAAAGACCATCTGAAAAAGATTCATCTTCATGACTTTCAGATTTGTTTAGAACTCCAGGCACAAGCCTTACAATAGAATCAATGACAGGAATGGCAGCCATCTCTCCCCCAGTAAGCACAAAATCACCTAGTGAAATTTGCATATCCACTTCTTTAAAGGCTCTTTCATCAATCCCTTCATAATGCCCACATAAGAAAATAAGATTTTCTTCTGTAGATAGCTCCTTTACAAGAGCCTGATTCATGGTTTTTCCTTTAGGACCAAGGAATATTACTTTACCCTTATTTTCCTTCTTACATGCTCTTATGGCATCAACTACTGGCTGAGCTTGCATAACCATTCCAGCTCCACCTCCATAAGGGTAATCATCAACTTTTTTATGCTTATTATTTGTATAATCTCTTATATTCACAGCTTCTATATCAATAATGCCCTTATCTTGTGCCTTACCTATTATACTATGATTAAATATGTCAAACATTTCTGGAAAGAGAGTTAATATATTAATCTTCATCCATCCATTCTCCTACTGGTCTTATGATAATTTTTCTTTCATCTATATTAATATCTGTAACTATAGATTTTAATACTGGAATTAAAAGTTCTTTAGGTTTTCTTATCCAATATACATCATTATTCTTAGTTTGAATAACATCATATATTTGTCCTAATTCTTTTCCTTCTGTATCAAATACTGTACATTCTCTTAAATCTGCAAGGAAGTAACAGTCTTCTTCTAATTCTACTGCATCTTCTCTATGTATTTCCATAAATTTATTTTTTAGTCTTTCAGCATCTTCTATTCTATCAATACCTTCTAATTTTACTATTACTCTATCTTTTTGGAACTTGCAGCCTTCAACTGATATAGTTTTTCCTTCAATAATAACATATTCTAAATCATTAAATCTTTTAGGATCATCAGTTAATGCTATAACCTTTACTTCTCCCTTTAATCCGTGAGTGTTAGCAATCTTTCCAACCTTCAATAATTGACTCATCTCTTCACCTCGTATGTATATTTATTACTATATTATTTATATCAGACTTTTATCCAAAAATCAAAAAATAATTATTATAATAAAGCAAAAAAGAGCTAGGAAATCCTAGCTCTTGTCATCTAATATTTCAACGACTACTTTTTTATCTACATTTAGTGACGCTGCCTTGACAACAGTTCTAATAGCTTTTGCTACTTTTCCCTGCTTGCCTATGACTTTGCCCATATCTTCTGGAGCAACCCTTAATTCAAGAACTACTGATTGCTCACCCAGAACTTCATTTACATGAACTTCACTAGGGTTATCCACTAAGGATTTAGCAATTACTTGTACTAACTCTTTCATAAGGTTTATAGCTAATATAATCAGCTATAAATTCACCTCCAAAAAATTATTTGTTGATACCTACTGTGTTGAATAATCTCTTAACTACGTCTGTAGGTTGAGCTCCGTTAGCTATCCACTTTGTAGCTTTTTCTTCGTTGATTTTTATTTCAGCTGGTTGAGCAACTGGGTTGTAGTATCCGATTTCTTCGATGAATCTACCATCTCTTGGAGATCTTGAATCAGCAACAACAACTCTGTAGAAAGGAGCTTTCTTAGCACCCATTCTTCTTAATCTTATTTTAACTGCCATTATTATTTCACCTCCTTTAAAGGATAATATCTATTTCTTAAAAAGGTAACTTGCCAAATAATCCTTTTTTACCAGGTTTTTTGGTTAATGATTTAAACTGTTTCATTTGTTTTCTCATCATTTCGTGACCTTTTATAAGCTTATTAACTGCTTGAAGCGATGTTCCTGACCCTTGGGCAATTCTCTTCTTTCTTGAAGAAGATCCAACAATAAGTTTTGGATTTTTTCTTTCTTTTGCTGTCATTGATTGAATTATTGCTTTAACTTTAGCTAACTCTTTTTCTCCTGCAGCAAAATCAATATCCTTAATTTCCTTAGGCATCCCAGGTATCATTTCCATAATCTTATTTAATGGTCCGAGTTTTTTCATTTGTTCAAGTGCTGTTAGATAATCATCATATGTAAAATCATTTTCTAACATCTTTTGACTTAACTCAGTAGCTTCTTTTTCATCTATGGCTTCTTGTGCTTTTTCTATTAAAGAAAGAACATCTCCCATACCAAGTATTCTTGAAGCCATTCTATCTGGATGAAAGACTTCAAAGTCATTCATCTTTTCTCCAACCCCAATAAACTTAATTGGTTTTTGGATCATTTCTCTTATTGAAAGTGCAGCTCCACCTCTTGTATCACCATCAAGCTTTGTTAAAACAACTCCACTTATATCTAGTGCTTCATTAAAAGTTTCTGCTACATTTACAGCATCTTGACCTGTCATTGAGTCAACTACTAGTAGAATTTCATTTGGATCTACGGCAGCTTTCACATCTTTAAGCTCAGTCATTAATTCTTCATCAATATGAAGACGTCCTGCTGTATCTATTATTACAACGTTCAAGCTATTTTCTCTAGCATATTTAATACCTTCTTTAGCTATTTCAACTGGGCTTATTTTATCACCCATTTGAAAAACTGGAACGTCAATTTGCTTACCTACAATTTCTAATTGCTTAATAGCTGCTGGTCTGTATATATCACATGCAACTAATAGCGGTCTTTTATTATGATTCTTTCTAAGTTGAAGCGCAAGCTTACCACTCATTGTAGTTTTTCCGGCACCTTGTAAACCAGCCATCATAATAACTGTTGGTCCCACACCACTAAAATCAATTTCGCTTTTGCTTCCACCCATAAGAGTTGTAAGTTCATCATTTACTATTTTAATAACTTGTTGAGCTGGTGTTAGACTTTCTAACACTTCGCTACCAACACATTTTTCACTAACATTTTTAACAAACTTTTTAACTACTTTAAAGTTTACGTCAGCTTCTAATAGCGCAAGCTTTACCTCTCTCATGGCTTCTTTTATATCTTTTTCACCAAGCTTCCCTTTACCTCTAAGCTTCTTAAATGTTTCCTGCAGCTTCTCGCCTAAACCTTCAAAAGCCATGTTTAAACCCTCCTAGTCTATAAATTAAACAAGATATCTTTGTATTCCTCTAAATCCTTTTCCTCTATAGAATACTTTTTCTTCATATCATTTAACAAAGCTTCAATTACTGATTCTTTTTCTAATGATTTTTTAAGCAAATTTAATTTATCTTCATAGGATAGAATTTGTTTATAACATCTTTTTATAAGGTCATGTATTGCTTGACGACTAGTATTATTTAGCTCTGCTATTTCTGCAAGAGATAAATCATCGTTATAATAAAGTTCCATGATATTCTTTTGTTTTTCTGTTAATAATGGACTGTATATGTCCATCAGTAAAGAAATCTCAACTCTATCTTCCATCTGCAATCACCTTACCTACCTCTGAAATTTTATCAAAGAAAATTACATGTGTCAAGTATTTTCACTTAACACTTTGTATTTTTTTGTTGAATACGGTAAAACCGCATAAATAAAGGTGTTAAAACACATTTTCTTTCTCTATAAGATAAAAATTTTCTTAATCTAATAAAATAAATATATAATAAACTTAACTATTCATCAATATTTTTTTGTTTGTTTATAAATGTAATTTGAAGAAACTCCTAAGAGTTTCCTCCAAAATTCATCATTCATAATTCATCATTAATTAAAATAGTGCTTCAACAAAGCTCTCTGCATCAAATTCTTGCAAATCTTCTATTCCTTCTCCAACGCCTATATATCTTACAGGCATTTTTAGTGTATTCTTGATAGATATTACTATACCACCTTTAGCTGTACCATCAAGTTTAGTAAGAATTATACCATCTATTGGACACACTTCTGAAAATTGCTTTGCTTGCATTACAGCATTTTGACCTGTAGTTGCATCAAGAACTAATAATGTTTCTTTTCTTGCATCACTAAGCTCTCTATCAATTATTCTATTTATCTTACCTAACTCATCCATAAGATTCTTTTTATTATGAAGTCTTCCTGCAGTATCACAAATTAATAAATCTACATTTCTTGACTTTGAAGCATTTATTGCATCAAAAACTACTGCAGCTGGATCTGAACCTTCTTCATGCTTAACAATATCCACCTTAGCTCTTTCACTCCAAACTACCAGCTGATCTATTGCCCCAGCTCTAAAAGTATCAGCTGCAGCTAATAATACTTTCTTACCTTCAGCTTTATTTTTAGCAGCAAGCTTACCTATGCTAGTTGTCTTTCCTACACCATTTACACCTATCACAAGCATTACTTCTTTTTCACCATGAAGAGCCTCTTCTGTTGCATCATCATTTTCAGTCATAATTTCAAGAATTACTTCCTTTAATGCTGGTCTTACTAGTTCCACATCATTAATTTTTTCTTTTCTAATTTTATCTTTTAATCTATCAATGATTTCCATAGTAGTATCCATACCAATATCAGCCATTATTAGTATTTCTTCTAATTCTTCGTATAGATCCTCATCAATTGTTATAGCTAATTTTAATGTTTCATTAATCTTATCTGTTAAAGCATTTTTTGTTTTAGTTAATCCATTTTTTAAGTTATTAAATAATTTTCCAAACATAGTTATCCTCCTACTCATTATCTAAATCTACTGACACTACTTTAGATACACCCTTTTCTTCCATTGTCACGCCATACATGACATCACCTGCTTCCATTGTTCCTTTTCTATGTGTTATAACAATAAACTGGACGTTTTTTGAGAATTTCTTTAAAAACTCTGCATATCTATATACATTAGCATCATCTAGTGCCGCTTCTATCTCATCTAAGATACAGAATGGTGTTGGCTTCATCTTTAATATAGCAAATAATAAAGCTATTGCTGAAAGAACTTTTTCTCCTCCAGACATCAAGTTTATGTTTTGCAACTTCTTGCCTGCTGGTTGAACATTTATAATTATATTAGATTTTAACACATCACCATCTTCTAATATAAGTTCTGCAGTACCACCGTTAAATAATTCCTTGAAAGTCTCCTCAAAGTTTTCATTTAAAATCTTAAAGTTTTCTTCAAATAACTCTTTCATTTTAATGGTCATTTCATCTATTACAGATTGCAACTCTTCCTTTGCTTTCTCTAAATCCTCTTCTTGTGTAGACATAAATTCATATTTTTCACAAACTTCGTCATATTCCACAATGGCAGATAAATTTACAGTTCCCAGTGCTGCTATTTTATTCTTTAATTTATAGACCATATCCCTTACAGAATTTATATTGTCTATCTTTACAGCAATTTCTTCTGCTTCAGCAAGTGTAAGTTCTAATTCAGAGTTAAGCTTATTTAATAAAGCTTCCTGCTCACTTTCTATTTTAGCATTTTGAATAGCTTTCTTATTCATTTCATTTTCATGAACCTTTATGTCTTCAACAAATAAGTTGTATTCTGACTGCTTAGATTTTTGATTTTCCTTTAAATTTATTCTTTTAACTTCATCTTCTTTAAATACATTTTCCAATTCTGATAATCTTTTATTCAGATTATTTATGGTATCTTTTTTATTTTCAATACCTTCTTCAAGAACTGTAATATTATCTAAATTAGATTTTATTTCTCCATCTAAAGATAAAATCTTTTCTGTAGCTTCATTTATTTCTGCCTTCTTAGCATAAAGTTCTCTCTTATCACCTTCAAGACTTTCATCTAAGGCAGCTTTTGATACTCTTATATCTGTATAGGAATTCCTGATATTTTCAAGTTTTTCTCTTCTATTTTCAAGCTCCTTATCTAAGCTTTTAATCTTTTCTTGCCCTTCTTTATTTCTATTCTCCAAGGTATCTAGTTCTTTAGTTTTAACTTCCAATCTATCATTTAATACTTTAAAGGCTTCTACAACTCTCTCCAGTTCTTCATTACTAAACTTAATAGATTTTTTCACCTTATCTACTTCATTAATTAAAGCTTTTACATCACCATCTAATATTGTTAAATCAATATTTTTTTGATGAATTTCTTCTCTCTTATTTAATATTTCTTCATCTAAATTCTTAATCTTCTTCTTAATTTCTTCAAATGCTGTTTTTTGTGATTTTAAATCACTTTTTTGTTTTTCTAAGGAAATAGCTAATTCATCTATTTCTCTCTTTCTTCCTAAAAGATTTGTATTCTTTCCTTGAATACTTCCTCCAGTTAGTGCCCCACCTGGGTTTATAACTTCTCCTGATAAGGTAACAATTTTATAATTATGCTGCCCCATCTTTGAAATATATAATGCAGCATCCATATCCTTAGCTATAAGTGTTCTTCCTAATGAATAATCTATTATATCTTTATATTTTTCATCAAATGATATTAAATCAGAAGCAATACCTAAATACCCTTCGTAATTTTTCACATTATTAGGAATTGTAATTCTTCTACCTTTAATAATATTTAATGGAAGGAACGTTGCTCTTCCTAATCCCTTTGTCTTTAAAAAAACTATAAGCTTTTTAGCATCATCTTCTTTTTGTGTTATAACATTAGATATGGCAGCTCCTAATGCAATTTCAATTGCTATTTCATATTGCTGTTCCACCTTAAAGATTTCACCAACAACATTTATTTCGCTGATGCCATTTACTCTGCCAGCATTGACATGCTCCATTAAATTTTTAACAGTTCTATTATATCCTTCATAATGCTTTTCTAAATTAGTTAAAACATTATGTCTAGCTTCTGTTTCATTTATTTTCTTTGTAAGTAAATTAAGTTTCTTTTCTTGTCCACTTAAATTATTATATTCATGAGATAGTGCTTTTTTTAGGCTTATCCCCTCTTCTTGTAACTTCTTAATTGTTTCTTTTGTCTCTTTAATATTATCCTCTAAACCTTTTATAGTTCCTTTATTTACAGATAAATTACGTTCAAAATTTTCAATATTAACTTTTATATTTCTTTGCTTTTCTTCATTGGTTTCTACGTCTTTTCTTAAAGAAACAATTAAATTATTTAAATTAGAATTTTTTGAAATATTATTTATCTCTTCATTCTTTAATTGAGCAATTTCCATTTCAAATTTTTTTATTTCATTATTAATCTCATTTATAGTGCTATCTATCTCATTTAATTCATTTAATTTATTGTTCTTTTCTTCCTCTTTAGATGAAAGCTTCTTTTCAATAGCTTCTTTTGAAGACTGTAAATCTGCCACCTTTATCTTTAAAGTCTTAATTTCTTCTTCGCCCTTAAGGATCATATTTTTGAAATTTTGCACTCTTTCATTGAAAAGACCTACATCTTTTTCATTTTGATTTACTTCTTCTCTACCTTTATAGTACTCATCTTTTTCTTTTGCATTTTTTTCTTCTAAAGATTCAATTTCTTTTTCTAAAGAAACTAAGTTTTCTTTAAATTTGTCTAAAATTTCTCTTTTAGCATTTATTTCTTTTTCTTTTTCTTCTAATTCCGTTGATACCTGCTCATAATCCTTCTTTATCTCTTCAATATTATGAACAAGCAGAGATACTTCCTTAATTCTTAGCTCTTCAGCTAATTCTCTGTACTCTAAAGCTTTTTCTTTTTCAATTCTTAATGGCTCAAGTCTTTCTTCATAAGTAGCAATAATATCTCTTATTCTCACTAGATTATTGTCAGTATTATCCAACCTTTTTTCTGCTTCTTCTTTTCTAGACTTATACTTTACTATTCCAGCTGCCTCTTCTAAAAGTGCTCTTCTATCTTCTGCCTTTCCACTTAAGATGGCATCAATCTTTCCTTGCCCAATTATTGAATATCCTTCTTTACCTATACCTGTATCCATGAAAAGCTCAGTAATATCTTTTAATCTACACTTTTGGTTATTAATTAAGTACTCTGTTTCTCCAGACCTAAATATTCTTCTTGTCACTGTAATTTCATTATAATCAGTTTGCAGAGTACCATCAGAATTGTCTAAAGTAAGAGAAACCTGTGCAAGTCCTAGAGGTTTTCTAAATTGAGTTCCTGCAAAAATTACATCCTCCATTTTTCCCCCTCTAAGGCTTTTAACACTTTGCTCTCCTAGTACCCATCTTACTGAGTCAGATATATTACTTTTACCACTACCATTAGGCCCAACCACGGCAGTTACGCCTTTTTTAAACTCCAGCTCTGTTTTATCTGCAAAAGATTTAAACCCACGCACTTCCAACGACTTTAAAAACATGACTTCACTCCTTTTTAACTACATAAGTACTGGAATCAACCCTAAAATAAAAGAAATTAACATAAATACAGAAATAGCATATATCATTTTTTCTCTTGTCTTCTTTTTCATTTATATATCACTCCATATTTAGATTTTAAATTCTTCAACCTTTTCTATAACCGTTACTCTAACTCTACCCCTCTTTAGCTTATCAACTGTCTTCACAAATACTTTGCCATGTCTATTTTTTTTAAATTCATTAAAGTATTGCTTCTTATTACAATATAATTTACTAATATCTTTTGAATTTATCTCAATTATTATGTCACTTGATTCATTAGTCTTCTCTTTTATATTCTCACAAATTAACGATCCTTCCACTAGCTCTCTGAAGGCTGGATGGAATGGTCCAGCCACCACATCTTTTCCTTCAGCTATGGTATCTGTTGGTTGAAGACCAATTCTAATAACTTTAACCTTAGCTGCATTATATAGTTTCAGCATCTCTCTTGAAACTTCTACTGCCATGTCAAGTGAATATGGCTCATACTCTCCTCTATTGTACATTGTCTCCATAGGAGTATCCTTGATTACTAAGGCCGGATATATTCTTGCTATATCTGGCTTCATTTCTATGGATTTTTTAATAGTTGCTAAGTCAATCTCCTTTGTATCTCCTGGAAGTCCAGGCATTATCTGATGGCCTAATGTAAATCCTTCTGCTTTAATAAGTCTAGAGGCATTTTCAACATCATAAGCACTGTGACCTCTACCTGCTAATCTTAAAACATTATCATCTAATGACTGTACTCCTAATTCTATTATATCAACTTTAAATTCTTTTAAATAGCTTAATATGTATCCATTAATTGCATCTGGCCTTGTGGATAATCTTATCTTATGGATAAGCCCCTTATTTTTATATTCTATAGCTACTGCTAAAAGCTCTTTTTGCTTTATCACTGGAATAGCTGTAAAAGTCCCTCCAAAAAACGATACTTCTATTGTAGAATTTTTAGTGTTCATTGTATCTAAGTAACTATCTATTCTTTCTCTTACATCTTCTGCTGTTACTTCATCATAAACTCCTGCTATTCTATCTTGATTACAAAATACACACTGATGTGGACATCCTTGATGTGATATAAATACTGGTATTATATAATAATTCTTACTCATTACTCTTCTCCATTTGTTTTAATGCTATTTTAGCTGCATCCTGTTCAGACTCTTTCTTACTATAGCCTTCACCACTTGATATTTCCTTATTGTCTATAATAAGCTTTGTATAGAACTTTCTTCTATGTGGAGGTCCTTCAAATTTAATTAATTCATAAACTATAGATATTTCTCCATTTTTTTGAAGGTATTCTTGCAGTCTAGTCTTGTAATCTAAAATTATATCATTATTAATAGCTTTTTCTATTATAGTTTTAAATGCACCTATAATATAGTCCTTAGCATATTCTAAACCTTTATCTAAATATATTGCTGCTATTAAAGCCTCAACAGCATCTGCTATTAAAGATACTCTTTCACGTCCCCCAGTAAGTTCTTCACCTTTGCTCATTCTTAAGTGATTTCCTAAATCCAAAGACTTTCCTATTTCATATAAAGAATTTTCACAAACAATTAGACTTCTAATCTTTGTAAGTTCTCCTTCACTTTTATCTTTAAAGTTTAAGAATAAATACTCCGTTATTGTAAGCTGAAGTATTGAATCTCCTAAAAATTCAAATCTTTCATTATACTCTTCTTCTCTATGCTGATTTGCATATGAAGAATGAGTTAATGCTGTTACTAATAATTTAGGTTCATTAAACTTTATTCCAATAATCTTTTGAACCTCTTCTATGTATTCTTTCATTTCAACAACTCCTCCAAGTTTATTCTTCAACTTGCTTTCGTTATAAACAAATTCAAGAATAAACTATACTTAGCCTTTTTTTAATTTATTTAAATATATCATAAAATCCCGCAAATACTGCGGGATTTTATTTATTCCTCAACATGTGCCTTAATAAATTTAACTACATCACCAACAGTAACGAACTTTTCAGCTTCATCATCTGGTATTTCCATATCAAGTTCATCTTCTAAAGCCATTATAAGCTCAACTATATCTAATGAATCTGCATTTAAATCATCAACAAATGCTGATTCCATTGTTATTTCATCTTCATTTATGCTTAATTTATCCGCTATTAAAGCTTTTACTTTTTCAAACATAATCTCACCTCCTCACTACGCCCATTTAGATAATATTATATATTGTAACATACGTCAATATACACTATAAAATTTATATTATCACCATATACTAGTTATATCTTATATATTTTCTTTTATCTTGTCTAAAACTTTGTTATCATAAAACATTTTAGCTTGCTTTATAGCACTTTTAAAAGCTCTTGCATCTGAACTTCCATGAGCTTTTATACAAATACCATCTACGCCTAGGAAAGGTGCTCCGCCATATTCTTTATAATCAAATCTCTTTGCTATATTATTAAATACAGGCTTTAATAATACTGCCCCTATCTTAGAAACAATACCTGAAGCCATTACTTCTTCTTTTATTACTTTCATGATTGTAGATGCAGTACCTTCATACATCTTAAGTATGGTGTTTCCTGCAAAACCATCACATACAATTACGTTAACATCACCTTTTGTTATATCTCTAGGTTCTATGTTTCCAATAAAGTTTAGCTTTTCTTCTGATAAAAGTTTAAATGTCTCTTTTGTAAGATCATTTCCCTTTTCTGCTTCTTCACCTATATTTACTAGTCCTACTGAAGGGTTTTCCCCGTTTAAAACACCTTTATAATATTCTTTTCCCATATGGGCAAATTGAACAAGATACTCTGGCTTACTATCAACATTTGCTCCAGCATCAACTATTATAAAACTTCCATTCTTTCCTGGCATAACAGGGGCTAATGCAGGTCTTTTAATTCCTTTTATTCTTCCTACAATAAAAGTACACCCAGCTAAGAATGCCCCCGTACTACCAGCTGAAATTACTGCATCACAAGTTCCTTCTTTAACTAGATTTAAAGCTTTACAAAGACTTGAATCCTTCTTTCTTCTAACTGCCATTACAGGATGTTCATTAGTGGTGATTACTTCCTTAGAATCAATAATAATAATATTATTACCACTATAGTTATTTTTTGCAATTTCCTTTTTAATAGCATCTTCTGGTCCAGTTATATAAAATTCTATATCTTTAAATTCCTCCATGGCCTTTATAACGCCTGAGACAATTTCTGCTGGTGCATTATCTCCACCCATTCCATCTATAGCTATTTTCATCATTCTCACTCCTTTTAAAAAAAATCTGTATATAAAGAAAAGAAAGTCATAAGACTTTCTTTCTATTGTTCAGTTGAAGCAACAACTTCTTTACCTTTGTAGAATCCACAGTTTTTGCAAACTCTGTGAGCCATCTTCATTTCGTGGCATTGTGGACATTCAACTATTCCTGGTAAGCTTAACTTAAAAGTTTGAGCTCTTCTAGAATCTCTTTTTGCTCTATATGTCTTTCTAGCTGGATTTCCCATTATTACACCTCCTTATTCCCCAAACAACTCTCTAAGCTTTGCAAGCCTAATATCTACATCAAAGTCATCACATTGACACTCTTTAATATTTTTATTAGTTCCACATTGTGAACACAGACCTTTACAGTCTTCCTTACAAAGTCTTTTGATAGGTAAGGTTGAAATAATACAATTTTCTACGATTTGGATAATATCTAATGTATCATCCTCTACAAAAATAAGTTCTTCATCATCTTGAAGTTCTTTACTTTTTGTAAACCTTTCTTCTATATCAATATCTATTGGATAGATAAAGGTGTCTAAACATCTTGAACATGTAAGTTCTAAGTTTGTTTTAACATGAGCCTTTAATTCAAGAACTTCATCTTTTGAATTAACTTGGCCATTTACATCAACCATGGAAACTGCTTTAATTTCCTCACCTTCAAATTTTACAGGTTGGAATTCAAATGATAATTTAATTTCTTTATTTCTACCGCCTTTAGCAAGTAAATCTGAAAATTTTATAATCATATTCTTAGCTCTGGATTTCCTCCTCATATTAAACGTATTTAATATATTGTGCTAGGCACAGCTCGAGCAAAGCAGCTTTTTCACTCCTTAGATTTATTGTTTGAACCATTTGTGGCTCAAACAACATTTATTATATAAAGTGTGTCGATAAAAGTCAAGTAATTTATTCTTACTTTTTAATTAACTCTAAAGTATCTCTTGCAATTACTAATTCTTCATTAGTTGGGATAACGAATGCTTTAACCTTGCATCCTGCTTTAGATATTTCTCTTACCTTACCTCTTACATTATTAGCTTCTCTATCTATTTCTACACCTAAGAATTCTAATCCTTCTAAGCATTTTTCTCTAGTTTCTGGTCCATTTTCTCCAACACCAGCTGTAAATACGATAGCATCAACACCACCCATAGCAGCTGCGTATGCACCTATAGTAGTTCTTATTTTGTATTCAAATATTTTTAATGCTAATTTAGCTCTTCTGTCATCTTTGTTAAATGCAGCATCTTCGATATCTCTGAAATCTGAGCTTATTCCTGATATACCTAATACACCTGATTTTTTGTTTAATAAATCATTTACTTCATCTACTGATAATCCTTCTTCTTTCATTAAGAAAGTAACTATAGCAGGATCTATGTTACCACATCTTGTTCCCATTGCTAAACCTTCAAGTGGAGTGAATCCCATTGAAGTATCAACAGATACACCATTTTTAACAGCACATAAACTTGCACCATTTCCTAAGTGGCATGTAATTATTTTTAAATCTTTTATGTCTCTTCCCATAACTTCTGCGCAAGTTTGAGAAACATATTTATGAGATGTTCCATGGAAACCATATTTTCTTATTCCGTGTTTCTCATAAAGTTCATATGGTAATGCATAAAGATATGCATCTTCTGGCATTGTTCCGTGGAAAGCAGTATCAAACACAGCTACCATTGGAGTATTTGGCATTAACTCTTCACATGCCTTTATACCTATCATGTTTGCTGGATTATGTAATGGAGCTAACTTGAAGCATTCTTCTATATTAGCTTTAACTTCATCATTAATAACTACAGATTCTTTATATTTTTCTCCACCATGAACTACTCTGTGCCCAACAGCTGAAATTTCATCCATTGACTTGATAACACCATTATTTTCATCAACTAAAGCTGCTAAAACTAATCTGATAGCATCTTTGTGATCTTTCATTTGTTCTTTAACTATATATTTATCTTTTCCTTCAACCTTTTGAGTTAAAACAGAACCTTCAATTCCTATTCTTTCAACTAAACCTTGAGCTAATGATTCTTCAGTTGCCATATCGATTAATTGATACTTTAATGAAGAACTTCCACAATTTATAACTAATACCTTCATAAAAAAACACCTCACTATAATGTCTATAAAAATTTTTTTAATACTCTAAAATGCCTTGTGCTTTGAACATTTATCTATATTATTTTGCTTGAGCTTGAACAGCTGTTAAAGCTACAACGTTAACAATATCGTCTACATTGCATCCTCTTGATAAGTCATTGATTGGCTTAGCAAATCCTTGACACATTGGTCCTATAGCTTCTGCTCCTGCAAATCTTTGAACTAATTTATATCCAATATTTCCTGCTTGTAAATCTGGGAAAACTAACACGTTTGCTTTTCCAGCAACTGGACTATTTGGAGCCTTTTGTGCAGCTACACTTGGTACTATAGCAGCATCTAATTGTAATTCACCATCAATTAATAAGTCTGGTCTTAATTCTTTAGCTAATTCTGTAGCTTTTCTTACTTTGTCAACCATTTCATGGTCAGCACTTCCCATTGTTGAGAATGATAACATTGCAACTCTTGGTTCAATCTTACAAAGATTCTTAGCTGTGTCTGCTGTAGCTATTGCTATAGCTGCTAATTGTTCATATGTAGGATTTGGGTTAACAGCGCAATCTGAGAATAATAACATACCTTGTTCACCATAAACAGAACCTGGAACCATCATTATAAAGAAACTTGATACAACAGAAACACCTGGTGTAGTCTTTATAATTTGTAAACCTGGTCTTAATAAATCTCCAGTAGTGTGAACTGCTCCTGAAACCATTCCATCAGCATCATCTAACTTAACCATCATTGTACCAAAGTATAATGGATCTCTAACTATTTTGTCAGCCTTTTCCATTGTCATACCTTTGTTTTTTCTTAGTTCATAAAACGCATTTATATAAGCTTCTAATCTATCTGATTTATTAGGATCTACTACTTCAACTCCAGTAAGATCAACATCAAGATCTTTTGCTTTACTTCTTATTACGTTTTCATCTCCTACAAGTACTGGTTTAGCTAATCCTAACTCAACAATCTTCCCTGTAGCTTTGATAGTTCTTTCTTCATCACCTTCTGGAAGAACTATTCTTCTTTTGTCTGCTTTAGCAGCAGCCCATAATTTATTCATAAGTTCCATATTATCTTTCTCCTTTCTCTAGTGATACGAACTCAATCTTCATCATATAATATACTCCTATATGTGCATATTTTTCAATACTAAATTTATGAAATAAATTATTTCTTTATATTTTGAATTTTTAGAAAATTCAAATATTTTTAATACATTTTTTATTTTTTTCAACTTAAGCCCATGTTATGCTATAATATTTTTATATTTTTTTAAAGGAGTTTTCTAATGAATATTACAGGCATTATCACTGAATATAACCCATTTCACAATGGGCATCTGCACCATTTACAACAGTGCAAAAAAACTACTAAATGCGATGGTACCATTTGCATAATGAGTGGAAATTTTATGCAAAGAGGAGGACCTGCCATAATAGATAAATGGAAAAGAGCAGAAATGGCTATAGAAAATGGCGTTGATCTTGTTATTGAACTTCCTACATACTATGCTGTTTCATCAGCTGAGTTCTTTGCATACGGTGCTATATCTATCTTAAATTCCTTAGGAATTGTCAACAATCTATTCTTCGGTTCAGAATCTGGTGATGTTAAATCTTTGACTAAAATTGCACAAACTCTTGTGAATGAACCATTGGAATTTCAAGAAATTTTAAAAAGAAATATGAATAATGGATTAACATTTGCCAAAGCAAGAGAGTTATCCTTAATTGAATTTACCAATGATAAACACATTGAAAATATCATTTCCTCTTCCAACAACATACTTGGAATTGAGTATATTAAGGCTATTTTAAAACTTAATAGCAAAATAGTTCCTTTATCTTTAAAACGAGAAGGTTCAGGCTATAACGATAAAGAGCTTTCTAACTCTTTTTCTTCTGCCACTTCCATAAGAGAAACCTTAAAGGACAAAAACGATATTTCTCTTATTAAGGATGCTGTTCCTGAACAATCATTTAATATTTTACAAGAGCTTAAAACTTCAAACTATCCATTTACTTTTGAAGAAAGCATGTTTCAATATATAAAATATTTAATAACCACCAACTGTATAAATTTTAACAATCTTTCAGAAGTTAAGGAAGGTATTGACAAAAAAATATCAAAAGAAATTGAAAACAGCTCTTCTTTAGATGACTTGATTTTAAATGTAAAAAGCAAAAGATATACATATACAAAAATATCTCGAATCCTTACACAAATTTACATTGGCTTTTATAAAGAAAATTATTCTAAGATGGATTTAGAACAATATCATTATGCTAGAGTCTTAGCTTTTAATAAAAAAGGAAGAGAAATGCTTAGCCTTATAAAAAAACAAAGCAGCATACCTCTCATTACCAAACTTCCTAAAAACACTGAAAATCCGCTATTAAAACTGGATATTGCTGCAACTAAAGCTTATTCCATTTTGAATCCAGAGCTTAAGGCAAACTCCGATTATTTAATTAGCCCTATAATAAAATAATAATAATGTAAAGCCATAAGCATATAAATATTGTATATATAGTTTATTTTTTATTCTTTCATTAATAGGAGGACTACTATGTATACAATTTTTATCTTATGGCTTTTAATAATTGTTCTTTCAATAATACTTATAAAACTTCTTAAATTAAGGAAAAATCAAATAATTACTATATTAATCACCTTATTTATAGCGCTATTTATCATTAATTTAAGTATATGTATAGAATCTACTTTTACAGGGCTAAATTTGGTTATTAAGGCCATTTTACCTACTCTTTTTCCTTTTTCAGTTATTTGTAACCTTATTATTCATTATGATGGTATTTCATTTTATTCAAATATTTTAGGTCCAATTATATGCAAGCCTTTAAAATTATCCAATTGCTCGTCATTTCCTATTGTTGCTAGCATACTTTGTGGTTATCCCCTTGGCTGCAAATATTGTTGTGATCTTTATGAACTTGGCTATATTTCCAAAGAGGAATTTCTAAGATTATTAAATATTGCTTCAAATGCTAGCCCAATTTTCTTAATAGGTTCTGTAGGTGTTGCTATGTTAGGAAACATAAAATACGGATTCATACTTTTAATAGCAAATTATCTTTCTCCTTTAATAATAGGTTTTTTTACAAAAAAAAATACTCATGAATTTAATAATTCTAATGAGTATCCTTTAAAGACTGGCGGCTCCTACAATTTTGGAGTAATAATAAAAACATCTATTGAAAATGCAATTAATACTACATTACAAGTGGGGGCCTTTGTAATTATTTTTTCTATTATTATAGGTATAATAAAAAACAGTTCCTTAATAAATATTATTTTTAATAATATAGAAAAGGTATTATCATTATCTCCCAATTCATTATACGGAATTTTTCTAGGTTCCATTGAATATACAAACGGATGCAAAATCTTAACTTCTATTTCTTCATCAATTATATTTAAGCTCAGCGCTATAAGCTTTATCTGCTCATTTTCTGGCTTATCTATAATTGGTCAAATTTCATCTTTTACAGGCAAATTCAACATTTCACTAAAAAAATATTCCTTTATAAAATTTATTCAAGGGATAATTAGTTTCACAATTACCTTTATATTTTCTAGTATTCTTATTAGCACAGAAACCACTTCATCATCCCTATATATTCACTCTTATTACAATACCAATAAAATAGTTCTTTTTATATATGCATTACTACTACTTCCACTAATGGGAAAACTTATTAATACATTATTTAAGAAACTACATATTTCTTAATTCATTTATGTTTTCTTTAATAGTATCACTGCTTTTAGTCATTTTTTCATCTATTTCTTTTGCTGTTTTTTCAAATGAATCTTGCATTGATTGTATAAGTTGCAGCTTCTTTTCTTCTATTTCCTTATCAAGTTGTGATAATATTTCTGTTGAATATTCTCTAGAACCTATTCTTATTGCTTTAGCATCTCTTTGTGCTAAGGCAATAATTTCATTTGCACGAAGCTTAGCTTCCTTAACCATGTCATGATTTTCTATATTTTGTCTCATCATTTCCATAGTCTCTTTTTTTACATTTTGATATTCCTTTTGAGCATCCTCAAGAATCCTATCCTTTTCACCCATTACCCATTTAGCCTTTTTAAGCTCATCAGGCAAGTAATTTCTAATTTGCTCAATTACTTCTTCAAATTCTTTTGTATCAATCATTGCCTTACCTGTTATTGGAACTTTAGGAGCATTTTCAAGTATCTCTTCTAAATATTCTAATAGTTCCATAACATTTAATTCTACCTTATTCAAACTACTCCCCCCAAAATAAAACTTTATTTTAATCTTGTTTTAACCACATCAACAATTTTCCTTGGCACTAATCCTGATATATCTCCACCAAATTTTCCCACTTGTTTTACTGAAGAAGAACTAAGATATGAATATTCTATAGATGTCATCATAAATAATGTTTCAATATCTGGATCAAGCTTTGAGTTCATAAGTGCCATTTGCAGCTCATATTCAAAATCTGATACAGCTCTTAACCCTTTTAAAATAACTCGTGCATTAAATTGTTTAGCTAAATCTACTAATAAACCATTAAAGCTTACTACTTCAACATTTTCCAGATGAGCTGTGGATTTTTTAATTAGCTCCACTCTCTCTTCTATAGTAAACAATCCTTTTTTATCTATGTTAATTAGAACTGCTACAATAACCTTATCAAAAATCTTACATCCTCTTTGGATAATATCCAAATGACCATTTGTTATTGGATCGAAGCTTCCTGGATAAATTGCTACTCTCATATATTTCTCCTACTCTAATTCAGAATCAACTCTATAATAGCATACAGTTGTATTCCCATACTTCTTGCTTTTAGTCAAAATTATATCTTCATAGCCCTCATATATTTCTTCAATGGAATCAATCTTAGTTACTATAATTCCATCTTCTTTTAATAAATTATGTTCCTTTATTATCTTAATTGCTTCTGGAATCATTTCTTTACAATATGGAGGATCTATAAATATAATATCAAATACTTTCCCTTTTTTAGCTAAAGATTTAAGTGCATCATATGAATCCATATTCAGCGGATAGCAACAATCTTCAAATTTTAAATTTTCCACATTTTGTTTTAGTAATGGAAAGGTAACCGGACTCTTATCTACTAAATATACCTCTGCAGCTCCTCTGCTGGCACATTCAAGACCTAAGCTTCCTGTTCCTGCAAATACATCAATAACCACAGCATCTAATATATGATTTTGAATTGTACTGAACATAGCTTCTTTAACTCTATCTAATGTAGGTCTTGTTTCCATAGTCGCTGGAGGTATTAACTTACGTCCTCTTGCTTTTCCTGCTATAATTCTCATTAACATTCCTCCTTTAGTTTAACATTACCATTTTATCATATAACATTTCTATAAACAATTTTTTTATTAGTTAAAGCATATATACTTGCTCCATCTTTCTAAAGAGTAAGCTATATCTCTACACAATTTAACTTTATTAGGGTCTTTAGACTCTAAAAGCATCTTTCCTTCCTCTCTTGCACATCTAAGAATTTTAATATCATCATAAAGGTTTGCCAACACAAAACCTTCATCACCACTTTGTTTAAGTCCAAACAACTCGCCTGAACCTCTTAATTTTAAATCTTGTTCAGAAATATAAAATCCATCAGTAGATTCAGTCATTATTTCCATTCTTCTTTTTGTTGTATCGGTCTTAGCATTACCAGTAAGAATGCAATATGATTCGTATTGTCCTCTTCCCACTCTTCCTCTTAATTGATGAAGCTGAGCTAAACCAAATCTTTCCGCATTTTCTATAATCATAACAGATGCATTAGGTACATTTACCCCTACTTCAATTACTGTTGTGGATATTATAACTTTAGTTTCATCTCTCTTAAATCTGTTTATTATTTCATCTTTTTCTTTTGGCTTCATTTTCCCATGTAGTATTTCAATATTTATCCCTCTAAATACTCCATCCTTTAATTCATCATATAATTTTTCCACAGAATTTAACGATAGTTTTTCATCTTCTTCAATAAGAGGACATACAATATATACCTGTCTTCCTTTTCTAATTTCATCTAAAGCTAAATCATATGCCATCATTCTATCACCACCGTTATAGAATTCTGTCTTTACAGGTTTTCTACCTGGTGGTAACTTATCAATAACAGATATATCAAGATCTGAATATACATATAAAGCTAATGTTCTTGGTATAGGTGTTGCTGTCATAACCAACACATCTGGTCTTCTACCTTTATTAATAAGCCTATTTCTCTGTTCAACACCAAATCTATGTTGTTCATCAGTAACAACAAGTCCTAGATTCTTAAAATCTACATCTTCCTGTATTAGAGCATGAGTCCCTATTACCACCATAGGCATATCTGTAGTAATAAGCTCTTTTATTCTTCTTTTTTCTTTAGCAGAAGTACTACCTGTAAGTAACTCTATATGTATCCCGAAAGGTTCTAAAAGCTTCTTTGCTTCTTGGTAATGCTGATTAGCTAGTATTTCTGTTGGAACCATAAGTGTTGCTTGATATCCGCATTTAACCACATTAAAAATAGCTATAAGAGCTACTACAGTTTTTCCTGAACCTACGTCTCCTTGTACCAATCTATTCATTGGAAATAAACTCTTTTGATCCCTTAATATTTCTCTTACTACTCTAGTCTGGGCATCTGTCAAACTATATGGAAGAGCAGCTTTTAAATCACCTAGCTCCTTTACCCATGGAAAGGAAATTCCATTTTCCACCTTCAGCTTTCTTTTTAGAAGCAACAATTTCATAGAATAAGTAAATAGTTCTTGAAATTTTAATCTTATGATAGCTTTTTCCAGTTGGTTTCTTCCAGAAGGAAAATGTATATTCCTCACAGCAAAATCAAGATCCACCATTTTATATTTATCTATGATTTCTTGTGGAAGATTATCATTTATCTTTATATTTTCTAGACAATTAGAAATAAGTTTAATTAAAATCTTATCTGTTAATTCTTCCTTTAAACTATACTTAGGAACTATCTCATTTTCCTTAGCTACCTTAACACCTACTATAGGATTTACAACTTCAAGCTTATTTCCTACTTTTTTAAACTTACCTATTAAATCATATTTTTCTCCTATTTTAAAGGTATTCTTAATAAATCTTTGATTAAACCACTTACCTTCAATTATTACCCCATTATAGTTAAACCTTATGGTAGTCAAATACTTACCAGTTTTAGTCTTTATATCTCCACAACATCCCATACAAGCACAAGTTAGAACATTCTTTTCCTCATGGCTGATTTCATTTACCGGTATATTGCTACCTAAAAATTCATAATCTCTTGGAAAGTATAATAAAAGGTCCATTATAGTAAATATTCCACACTTATTTAATTTTTCTAAAAGCTTAGGACCCACTCCTTTTAATACCGAAACATCATTTGAAACATCCATAACATCACACCCTCAATGACAATTTATTTTTTAATTAACATTAAAGCACAAGAAGACGTGCTTCTTGTGCTTTATCTTTTATTATTCTACTGACATTATGAAGTAGTATAATGGTTGATCTCCTTTATAACATTGAACATCAAAATCATCATATTTATCTTCTAATTCAGCAATGAATTCTTCCATCTTGCTTTCATCAACATCTTTTCCATAGAAAATAGTAATAAGCTCACTATCTTCATCAATCATTGACTCTAGTATCTCTTTAGCTACTTCAAAGTAATCTTCACCTACAGCTTTAATCTTACTTTCAACTAAACCTAGCATATTTCCTTCTTTAATTTCTATTCCATCCATTTCAGTATCTCTTACTGCATAAGTAACTGAACCTGTTTTAACCATTTCTAGTGCTTCTTTTAATGTTTCTTCGTTGGCATCAACGTCTGCTTCATAGTTAAACATTGTTATTGCTGTAATTCCTTGTGGAATACTCTTAGTTGGAATAACTCTTATATCTTTATCTGATATTTCTGCTGCTTGTTCTGCAGCCATGATGATATTTTTATTGTTAGGTAATATGAAAATATGATCAGCATTAAGCTTTGATATACATTCCATCATATCTTGTGTTGATGGATTCATAGTCTGACCACCTTCTATTACGTAGTCAACTCCAAGGTCTTTTAATACTCTAGTGATTCCATCTCCCATTGCCACTGAAATAAACGCATATTTCTTGCTTTCAGCTGGTGCAACTTCCTCTTGAATATCGCTAGCTGCTTCTTCATTTTTAAGAGCTAATACTTCTCTATGCTCTTCTCTCATGTTATCAATCTTTATTTTTGAAAGTTCACCATACTGAACAGCATTTGATAATACTTTGCCTGGGTCATTTGTATGTATATGAACTTTGATAACATCTTCATAACCTACTACTATCATAGAATCCCCTAAGTTTTCAATTTTATCTTGGAATTCTTTAGCTTTAGATGCATCTCCTACTATTATAAATTCTGTACAGTAACCGAATTTTATATCTATATCTTCAGTAGAGGCTGCACCTGTAGCTCCTGCTGATTTTACTGCTACATCCTTTATTTCTGCTTTTATATCATTTTTTAAAGCATCAAGCATTCCTTGAAGAATTATATATAATCCCATTCCACCTGAATCTACAACTTTAGCTTTCTTTAAAGCTGGTAATAAATCCGGTGTCTTATCTAACATTATCTTAGCATTAGTAACAACAGTTTCCATAACTGCTATTACATTACTTTCTTCTACATTTGTTACAGATTCAGCAGCTGCTCTTATTACAGATAATATAGTACCTTCTGTTGGTCTCATAACAGCTTTATATGCTGCTTTGCTTCCTTCTTCGAAGGCTACTGCAAGATCTCTTCCATCAACTTCTGTTTTTCCTTCTAAGCCTTTAGAAATCCCTCTTAAAATTTGAGAAAGAATAACTCCAGAGTTACCTCTTGCTCCCATTAAGGCACCTTTTGCTAGTTTTTTAGAAGTTTCTCCTATAGACTCTGAATTCAAGTTTTCAATTTCTTTTACAGCTGCTTTAAATGTCATTGACATATTAGTTCCTGTATCTCCATCAGGTACAGGGAAAACATTTAATGCATTAACAAAATCACTTTCTTCCAATAGCCTATTACTAGCATTAACAACCATATTATAGAAATCATGGCCGTTTATTTTTTGATATTTCATCCTATTCCCTCCTAGACTCTAACCGCTTGAACATTTACCGTAACTTGAGAAACCTTTAATCCAGTAAAGCTTTCAACACTATAACGTACTTTTTGAATTATATTATTTGCTATTACCGATATCTTAGTTCCATATTCAACCATTACAAATAATTCAATGTTCAATTTATCATCTTCAGTAAAATTTAATTTTACACCTTTGCTTAAATTTTCAATTCTCATTAGTTCCCATAAGCCTTCAGAAGCATTTTTTGATACCATACCTACAACACCATAGCATTCCATTGTTGATAAACCTACTATCTTAGCAAGTACTTCTTCTGAATAATGTATATTTCCAAGGTTATTTGAATATCCTATCATACAAAACCCTCCTTAATTTCATTTCCATAAAGCTATTGTATATTAGATAATGTATTAATTCAAGTAAATTTGTATGTATTTACGTATATCTTACGTCTTTTATTATCATTTTTTTATTTTTTTTTATTTTTCTCTTGCATTTTATATTAAAATTTGATAAACTTAATTTCGTCCTATTGAAGAGATATAATCTTCAAATATAAGGAGGTGTTTTTAAATGGCAAGAAGATGCGAAGTTTGTAATAAAGGTGTTGTTTCTGGAACACAATTCAGCCATTCTCACCGTCAATCTAAGAGAACTTGGGCTCCAAACATAAAGAGAGTAAAAGCTTTAGTTAACGGAACACCAAAAACAGTTCATGTATGTACAAGATGCCTTAGATCTGGTAAGGTTGAAAGAGCAATATAAGTTCAAATAAAAAATGCAATTGATTAAATCAATTGCATTTTTTATTATATTTTTTTATAAGACATATAAGTTACAACACTCCTCCTATGTATTTTTATTTTTTTCTAAAGAACTTTATTATACATGACAGGAATTTAGGTAATTTAATAGCAATTATCTTCATTAACCTTTCACCTCCTAAAAATAATCACCTTCCCCCATTAACTATTCTATGCTAGATAACGGGATAAGGTGATTATTTTTTATATTAATCTTTTGAAAAAATCACTAAAATTTTTCCTTTAGTAAATTCTACTTCAATGTCATCTTCTAAAAACTCATTTGACACAGTTCTATTATCACCAAGATATAAAGTGTAATTCTCTAAATCATATTTTGCATTTTTTATATTGAAATTTTCTACTTTATCACAATATGCTAAAAATGAAATATATTTATATGAATTATCTTTCTTAATTTTAGAACTTTCTTCTATTAAGTATATCTTATTAGTTTCATTTATAATATATGCTTTTGCTCCTGCATCATTAGCTTTACATAGAAGTCCTAAATTTGCAAAACTATGATCAAATCTACTGCCGGTCATAGCCATCATATATATTTCTACAAACTCCATCTTCAAAGCTATTTCCATAGCAATATCTGAATCAGTACTATCTTTTTCACAGTTATACTTAAATTTTCTTATGCTATCAATTTCTAATCTTTTAATATCTTCCTTATTTATGGAGTCAAAATCTCCTACAATATAATCTGGATAAATATTATTTTTTAATAAATATGAACATCCTCTATCCACACCTATTATTTTATCAACCTCTTTAGCATACTTTACCATTAGTTTTCCTGATGGCTCATCTCCACCACCTACAATTAAAACTTTCACTATATTCCTCTTAAGGCTTTTATATTTTCTTCAATTGCGCCATTTTTAAATACAGCTGATCCAGCAACTATAACATTAGCACCTGCATCTATTACCTTTTGAACATTTGAAGAATCAATACCACCATCAACTTGGATCATCAAATTCTTATTATATTTTATGCTCATTTCCTTAACTTCTTTCACTTTATCAATTGTATATTCAATAAATTTTTGTCCTCCAAAACCTGGATTAACACTCATTATTAACACCATATCAAGCTCGGCAATAATATTTTTAAGTAAATGCACAGGTGTAGCTGGATTAAGTGCAACTGCCGCCTTTTTTCCTTTTGCTTTAATATATGCTATAGTTCTATCTAAATGTTTTTCACTTTCATAATGAATTGTTATTATATCTGCTCCTGCATCTATAAAATCATCTATATACTTAGATGGATTTTCTATCATAAGATGAACATCAAATACTTTATCAGTTTTATTTCTTATGGCCTTAATTACCGGCATTCCAAAAGAAATATTAGGAACAAAATGTCCATCCATTACATCTATATGAATGAAGTCTGCTCCTGCATTACTTAACCTTTCTACATCTCTTCCTAAATCTGCAAAATCTGCTGATAATATTGACGGTGCTATTTTAATCATATTAATACTTCCTCCCATTCATTATTTCTTCTAATGTTCTTATATAAAATTCATATCTCAATTTATTTATGTACCCTTCTTCAACTGCATTCTTCACTGCACAGTTAGGTTCCTTATAATGTAGGCAACCTCTAAATTTACAACTATTATTATATTCCTCAAACTCTGGGAAACAATATTTAAGATCATCCTTTTCAATAAAAGTAACTTCTAAAGTTGAAAACCCTGGAGTATCTACTATATATCCATCCTCAACATCTATAAGCTCACTATGTCTTGTTGTATGTCTTCCTCTACCTATCTTTTCAGAAACTTCTCCTGTTTCCATATGATAACTTTCCTTTAGAGTATTTATTAATGTAGATTTCCCTGCTCCTGAAGGTCCACATAACACGGTAACATTATTTTTTATCTTTTCTCTTAAGGTCTCTACTCCGATACCTTTCTTTGCATTTATATATAACACATCATAACCAATTGCATTTATCTTATTCTTTATTTCCTCTTTTTCTTCATCACTTACTAAATCAACCTTATTCAAACATACAATAGCATGTATATTATTATGCTCACATAAAACTAAAAATCTATTTAGTAAGTCAAAGTTAATATCTGGATTCTTTATGGAAAATACAACAAATGCCTGAGTTACATTAGCTACTGTAGGCCTAATAAGTTCTGAGCTTCTGTCATAGATGTTTTCTATCACACCCTTGCTTCCCTCAAAAGTAATTTCAACATCATCTCCCACCATAGGTTTCATGTCCCTATGTCTGAATTTTCCTCTAGCCTTACATTCTATTAGCCCTTCTTCAGTTTTAATATAATAAAATCCGCCTATTCCTTTAATAATTTTTCCTTTCATGGTACCTCCATCTTTTTTACTCTCATATCTATAATAAACAGTTTCTATAAAAAAATGCAATTATTTTTTTACTATTATAAAAAAAGACTGCACACATGTGCAATCTTTTTTATCTAGTTAAGATGCCAATTAAATATATCTGTAAAGCCCCCAGTCATGGTATCACTAGATATATCATTACCTGTAACTTCAGTATCTTCTTTAGAAGTTGTGTCATCATTATTTGTTCCAGTTGTTGTATCACCAGAAGTAGTTCCAGTTGTACCACCTGTTATATCTTTCTTTGCCTTTAACTTTACAGGTTCATTTTTCTTAACTTCTTGAGTATATCCTGTTATTGAATAATTAGCATAATCATCACCAGAAACAGCACCACTTATTTCATATGAAAGCCCTGCACCTTCTAAAGCAGCTATAGCTTCAGATAAAGGCTGACCTATATATACATAATCAGAAACTTTATAAGATGTTTCAACATATTTACCTACAGTAAGTGTAACCATTGTTCCAACTTTAACATCAATTCCATAAATTGATTGATTAAGCACTATTCCATCTTCTGATTCATTACTTGTATTTTCAGTGGTAATATTCACCTCAATGCCTTGGTTTTCTAAAACTGCAACTGCATCACTCTCATTATATCCCATAACATTTTCAACAGTTACCCATTTTACTTCTGTTCCTAAGCTAATTACTAAAGAAATTTTAGTCCCTTTTTCAACTTCTTCATTCTTATTTATTGATTGGCTAA
This sequence comes from Clostridium sp. CAG:221, assembly GCA_000435835.1. GTDB lineage: Bacteria > Bacillota > Clostridia > Clostridiales > Clostridiaceae > Clostridium. Next base: position 66,169 of record FR883404.1, on the reverse strand, counting down.
TAACATATCCGTATTCAACTGTATCACTATAATCATATGAAAGAGAGGCTATAAGTCCTCTATCTTCTAATGCACTTACAGCTGCATCACTGCTTAAATCCCTTACATCTGGCATTTTAACTTTTTCTTTACCACTAGAAACAATAACTTTTACTATGGTATTAGTTTTTACTGTTGTTCCTTCAGCTGGATTAGAAGATATTATACATCCTTCTTTATAATTTTCATCATATTTAGTTGAATCCACTTCCATAGTTAAACCTAACTTCTTTAATACACTCTTTGCTTCATCTTGTGATAATCCAACAATCTTAGGTATAGAAACTTCTTTAGCTCCACTGGTAAAATACATACCAAGCGGTATCATAATAGCTAGAATAGCTATTGTTATAATTCCTATAATTATTCCTTTTCTTGACTTTCTTGGTTTCTTTACATTTGTTTCTTTTGTTCTCTTCACAGGAGTATTTTCTAATTCATCTTCGTCATCATCTTCATACTCATCGTCATCATATTCATCATACTCATCATAATCATCGTCAATAACTGAACTATTAACAACCTTAGCCTGAACTTTATCAACTTTTGCAGTATTCATTTGCTTTTCAGTTATAGGAGTCATAATTATTGTTTTGCTATCATATGCACTTACTTTACTATTGATTATTGCATTAGGATCATCTTTAATTTTTTGTAAATCCATCATTAATTCTTTCACATTGGCATATCTATCAGTAGCTTCTTTTGCCATACATTTTAAAACCAATGCATTCAAACTATCTGGTATTGCTAAATTAATATCTTTTGGTGGTACCGCATCTTCTTGTATATGTTTTAATGCAATGGTCACAGGTGATTCTCCATCAAAAGGAAGTCTTCCAGTTAACATTTCATATAAAACTATACCTAAAGAATAAATATCTGATCTTCCATCTATAAATGTACCTTTTGCCTGTTCTGGAGATAAATAATGGGCAGATCCCATAATTGTAGTTGTATTAGTTATTGTTGATGCTGTAGAACTTTTGGCAATACCAAAATCAGTAACCTTGACATCACCATTTTCTGTTACTAAAATATTTTGTGGCTTAATATCTCTGTGAATAATATTATTTCTATGAGCACAATCTAATGCTTTTGCTATTTGGATAGCAATTTCTATTGCTGTAGTATAATTTAACTTTCCATTAAAAACAATAAAATCCTTTAATGTTTTTCCGCTTACATATTCCATAACAAAATAATCTATGTTACCTTCATCTTCATGGCCTACATCTAAAACATTAACAATATTGGTATCAGATAGATTAGCTATTGCTGTTGCTTCTCTTTTAAACTTTTCTGCAATGTCTTTATTATCTGAAAATTCCTTCTTCAATATTTTAACTGCCACTAATCTATTTAACTTTTTATCTTTGGCTTTATATACAATAGCCATTCCGCCTTCGCCTATTACTTCAATAAGCTCATATCTATCACCTAATATTTCTCCAATCATCTTTACACCTCTCCTCCAAATAGCAAAACAGTAATATTATCTTTTCCCCCTCTAGATTTGGCTAAATCAACTAATTTTTCACATGCTTCATTAAAGTCTTTGCATTTATTAACTATTTCAATCATTTCTTCTTTTCGTACCTCATTTGATAGTCCATCAGAACATAATAAAAACATGCTACTTTCACTCTTATCAATATTAAATATATCTATTTTAACTGATGAATTAGTTCCTAAAGCTCGAGTGATAATATTCTTTTTAGGATGTACTCTTCCTTCTTCTTCTGTTATAGCTCCAGCATCTATGAGCTCTTGTACCCAGGAGTGATCTTTCGTCACCTTTTTTATTTCATTATCTTTAATAGAAAAACAACAGCTATCTCCTACATTTACCACCTGAATCATATCTCCTTTAATAAAACAACCTGTGATAGTAGTCCCCATACCTTTACACTTATCATTTTTTTGAGATATTTCATATATTTCATTATTAGCGTATTTAACTGCATTCAAAAGAAGATTTTCATCTTCTTCTGAATGTTCCAGTAAATATCGTATTATGCTTTTTACAGCTAACTTGCTGGCAATTTCTCCGGCATTATGTCCACCCATGCCATCAGCAACTAAATAAATTTTAAATCGCTCATCTTCAATAAATGATGCATAATCTTCATTTAGTTCCCTTACATTGCCAGCATCGCTCTTAATTCCAACCATATGCCCCTCCAAATATACTATTTATTTTCTTCTAAATAACTTCGTCTTAGCTGGCCGCAAGCTGCATTTATGTCTGTTCCCATTTCTCTTCTAACGGTTACTTCTATTCCATTATCTTTTAAAATTTCTTCAAATTCTAATATATTTTTCTTTGATGGTCTCTTTAATGTATTTTCCTTTATTTCATTTACTGGAATAAGGTTAACATGACACAGCATTCCCTTTAAAAGTTTAGAAAGGGATTTTGCATCTTCTTTACCATCATTCACTCCTGCCACTAGTGAATATTCAAAGGTTATTCTTCTGCCAGTCTTGTTTATATAGTACTCACAAGCTTCAAGGATTTCACTAATAGAATATTTTTTTGCAATAGGCATAATTTCTTTTCTCTTCTCGTCGCTAAAGGCATGAAGCGATATAGCTAAAGTAACACTTAGTTCTAAATCTGCTAATTCATATATCTTAGGTACTATTCCACATGTTGATAGCGTTATATGTCTTTGGCCTATATTAAGTCCATATTCAGCATTAACAAGTTCTAAAAACTTAACAACATTATCATAGTTATCTAAAGGTTCACCACTTCCCATAAGCACAATATTAGAAATTCTTTCTCCTAAATAATTCTGAGCTACTATTATCTCTGATAAAATTTCACCTGCAGTTAAATTTCTTATTCTGCCTCCTAAAGTAGAAGCACAGAACTTACATCCCATTCTGCATCCTACTTGCGTTGAAATACAAATTGAATTTCCATGCTTATATTTCATAAGAACACATTCAATTAAATTTCCATCTTTAAGGGCTAATAATATTTTTTTTGTTCCATCCACTGCTGATTCATATACATGCTCAATTTTTGGCATATCTATAATAAATGAATTTTCTAGCTTTTCCTTTAGGGATTTGGGAATATTATTCATGTCATTAAAATTATATACTTTTTTATATATCCATGAAAACACTTGTTTAGCTCTAAATGCTGATTCATTATTTTCTTTCATCCAGTTTTGTAATTCATCTAATGTATAATCTAATAAATTTAACATATTTCCACCTGCTATTTCTTAACTATCTTAGCAATATAGAATCCATCCATATATTCATTTGGAAGTATTGTTAATGATCCATCTGCATTATATACAAAGTTATCCATATTTCCTAAGAATATTTTTTCAACTTTTGCATCTTTATGCTTATTTAAGAACCATTCAACATTGTCTTCATTTTCTTCTTTATTTAATGTACATGTAGAATAAATCATAGTTCCGCCATTCTTTAAATATTGCCATGAATTTTCCATAATTTCTCTTTGAGTAGGAATTAATTCTTTTAATGACTTTCTTGTCTTATTCCATTTGATTTCTGGTTTCTTTCTTATAATTCCAATTCCTGAACATGGAACGTCAATAAGAACCTTATCAGCTGATGATACATATAAAGAATCCATCTTTGTTGCATCCATTTCCTTAACTTCTATATTGTTTAATCCTAATCTCTCAGCATTTTCTTTAATTAAAGATAATTTATTTTCATGTAAATCAAATCCGTAAACTTTACCTTTTCCTTCTAATAATTCAGCAATATGTGTAGTCTTTCCACCTGGTGCAGCACATAAATCTAAAACAGTATCATTTTCTTCTAAATCTAGAAGTGGTGCTACAAGCATTGCACTTTCATCTTGAACTGTTATTGCTCCCTCTATAAATAATGGGTTACTTTCAATTGATCTTCCACCTCTAATGATTATTGCTTCTGGACAAGCATATCCTTCTTCAACATCATATCCCATTTCTTCAAGTCTATCATAAACTTCATCAAAATCAGCCTTTGTGTTATTTACTCTTACAGTAACTTTAGGCGTTTGATTTAATCCACTTAATATTCTCTTTCCATCTTTTTCACCATATTGCTTATAAATCATTCTTATAAACCATGGCTCATATGAATATTGATATGCTAATCTATCAACTACTCCATTACTTACTTCTATATCGTCTGGGTTTTTTGTATAGCTTCTTAATATTCCATTTACTAACTTTCCATTTTGTTCTGAAATGGCTTTAGCTAATTCAACTGCTTCATTACATGCTGCAAATTCTGGAACTTTATCTAAAAAGTGCATTTGATAAATAGCAATTCGTAATATATTAAGAACCTTCTTATCCATAAGCTTAATATCTTTTACGAAGTTAGATATTATTGTATCTAATGTATTTTTTCTTCTTATTGTTCCATAAACTAATTCTGTAACTAGCGCTCTATCTTTATCATCTAAATTTGATTCATTTAATTCTTTTGAAAGAACTAAATTTGAATAAGCACCCTCGTCTAAAACTCTACTTACTATATTTAATGCAATTTCTCTACTGTTCATAAACTACCTCTTAATCGTTATTTCTATTATTTATTAGTATAAGCCTTAATAATTGACTTATTGACATTAATGCTGCTGCCACATACGTCATTGCTGCAGCACTTAAAACTTTTTTAGCTCCTGATACTTCATTTCCTAAAAGTATTGATCTACTTTCTAATATATCTAAAGCACGTTTGGAAGCATTAAATTCAACTGGAAGTGTTATAAGTTGATAAAACACTGTAGCTGAAAAGAATATGATTCCTAAAGTTGTTAGTCCAGGTATTGATAAAAATATCCCTAATATAAATAATATCATAGATGCCTGACTTGCAACATTAACTCCTGTGGCTATACTGGTTCTTAATACTAACGGCTTATATGCCTTTTGATGTTGTATTGCATGCCCTACTTCATGAGCAGCTACACCAGCTGCTGCAATAGAATTTCCATAAAAAATATCCCTTGATAATTTAATGACTCTCTTGCTTGGATCATAATGATCTGAAAGTTCTCCTCCTGTAAGTAATACTGGAACGTTATAAAGACCAGCACCATCTAGGATCATCCTAGCTACTTGCTCTCCTGTATAGCCAGCTGCCATAGGTTGCTGTCTATATTTTCTATACGTACTACTTACTTTGCTTTGAGCCCAAAAAGCAATAATTACTGCTGGAATCAAAATTAACATTGTTTTATCATAATAAAAAGGATAGAACATTCAAAACTCTCCTTTCCTGATAAACCTATATAAGTTTTATCCCTTCTTCTATAGAATTACCATTTATATATTGTTCTATTGTTAAAGGCTTTCCATTAGGAAATTGTACCTTTTTAACTAATAGTATACCACTACCACATGAAACTTTCATTCCTGTTTTATCTACAGATAAAATTGTACCTGCTTCTTTATTTGAATTTTCATTTAGATAAGAACTTTCGTAAATCTTCATAGTCTGTCCTTGATAACTTGTGTGAGCTATCGGCCATGGATTTAACCCTCTAATTAAGTTATGTACTTCTCTTGAAGAACAATTCCAATCTATTTTTGCTATTTCTTTATTTAACATCTTAGCATAACATGTTTCACCTTCTTGCTTAATAGGTGTAATAGTACCTGCTTTCAATCCATTGATTGTATCTACTAAAAGATTAGCTCCTCTATCCATAAGGATATCATGTAGTTCACCAGCAGTCATGTCTTCTGTTATATCAACTTCATCTTTTAAAAGCATATCTCCAGTATCTAAGCCTACATCCATAAGCATAGTTGTATTACCGCTCTTTTTCTCACCATTTACAATAACCCAGTTCAAAGGTGCTGCTCCTCTATACATAGGCAGAAGAGAAGCATGAAGATTTATGCATCCATACACTGGGATATCTAGTACTTCCTTCGTAAGTATCTGTCCATATGCTACAACTATTATAAAGTCAGGCTTAAGATCTTTTAAATACTCTATTGCCTCTCTATCTTCCTTTAACTTTAATGGTTGAAAAACTTTAATATCATGTTCTACAGCCACTTCCTTTACTGGTGAAAAGGCCATTTTCTTTCCTCTTCCTTTTGGTTTATCTGGCTGAGTAAATACTGCTTCTACTCCATATTCTTCAATTAATCTTTTTAAAGAAGGAACTGCGAAATCTGGAGTACCCATAAATACTATCTTCATCTCTCTCTATTCCTTTCTTATTTAACGTAATCTATATATAATATACCATCTAAATGGTCATTTTCATGTAATATTGCTCTTGCAAGAAGTTCTTCTCCTTCAAGGATGAATTCTTCGCCCTTTTCATTTAAAGCTTTAACTTTTACATAGTTAGGTCTTTCCACTTCATGTGATTCACCTGGTACACTTAAGCATCCTTCATCTCCACATTGGCTTCCTGCCACCTCTAATATTTCAGGATTTATAAATACCATAAGACCATTTTCATCACCTATATCCACAAGGAACATTCTTTTTAAGATTCCAACTTGAGGAGCTGCTATACCAACACCATCAGCCTTATACATAGTATCTGCCATATCTTGAAGAATAATCATTTCTCTTTTACCTATTGATTCAACTGGCTTACATTTCTTTCTTAATACTTCGTCACCTTTTACTCTTATATTTCTAATTGCCATTATTTTATTCCTCCTAACTTAAACTATTCGGATTGATATCCATACTTACTCTTATATCATTATATACGTTATTTGCTTTATCATAAAGTATATCCTTAATACTTTTTGAAAACTTTGATGAAAATTCACCTTTTACTATGATTTGCCACCTATAATTTTCCTTAATTCTATATATTATACAAGGTGTTGGTCCTAAAACTTCTAAACCACCAAACTCCTCAGCTTTTTCTTTTACCTTTTTCCCTAGATAAATCATCTGCTTTTTTAGTTCATCTTCTTTCTTACCAGTGCCATTAATTAATAATATCCTTCCAAAAGGAGGATATCCCATCATAGCCCTTATGGTAAATTCCTTTTCATAAAAATCTTCATAATCATATTTCTTTGCATATTGAAGACTATAATGTTCAGGGGTATATGTCTGAACTATCACTTCCCCTTCTTTATCTCCTCTTCCGGCACGTCCTGCCACTTGCGTAATTATCTGAAAGCTTCTCTCTGCTGCTCTATAATCTGGAACATTTAAAGACATATCAGCCGCAAGTATTCCTACTAATGTAACATTAGGAAAATCTAAACCTTTTGATACCATTTGTGTACCAATTAAAATGTCAGCTTCTCTAGATTTAAAAGCATTATAAATTTTTTCATGAGAATCTTTTGCTCTTGTGGTATCAACGTCCATTCTTAATATTTTTGCATTCTTAAAGTGTCTTCGTACTTCTTCCTCTACCCTTTCTGTACCAGCACCAAAGAACTTTACATATTTACTTCCACACTTAGGACATAGATTAGGCTGCTTCTTTGTTTTGCCACAATAATGGCATACAAGAAATCCATTTTTGTGATAAGTCATTGATATATCACAATTTTCACAATGGAAAACATATCCACAGCTTCGACATGACACAAAGGTAGAAAAACCTCTTCTGTTTAGAAATAAGATAATTTGTTCGCCTTTTTCTAGCTTTTCTTTCATACTTGCATACAATCTTCTACTAAAAAGAGACTTATTACCACTTCTAAGTTCTTCTCTCATATCCACCAGCATCATTTCCGGCATAGGTTTATTGTCTACTCTATGGTTTAGCTCCACCAACTTCATTTCCCCACTAATGGCTCTGTAATAACTCTCAATAGTTGGTGTAGCAGAACCTAAAATCACTTTACACCCTTTCAATTTTGCTATATATTCAGCAACTTCTTTTGTTTGATATTTAGGATTTTGATCAGACTTATAAGTATTTTCATGTTCTTCATCTATAATAATTAGTCCTAAATTCTTTGCAGGAAGGAATATAGCACTTCTTGCCCCTATAATCAATGATGCTTTTCCTTCTTTTACCCTATACCACTCATCGAATCTTTCTCCATCAGATAACTTACTATGGAACAAAGCCACATTACTACCAAATCTTCCTTTAAATCTCTCAATCATCTGAGGTGTAAGAGCAATTTCCGGCACTAAGACTATAGCTGATTTTCCTTCCTTAAGTGTTTTTTCAACAATCCTCATATATACTTCAGTCTTACCTGATCCTGTTACTCCTTTTAGCAATATCAAATTTTCTTCACTTTCTTCAATTTCCTTTATTGCCATAGACTGTTCTGCTGTTAGATTTTTCTGCACATCTTTATTATATTCCCTAGTGTTATATCTAAATACAATTTCCTCTTCACTTTTTATAAGTCCATGCTCCATGAGCTTGTTAAGCTTGTAAATAGAAAGCCCATGCTCCTTACTAAGCTCTGTTTTAGTATATTTGCCTGTATTTTTTTTTATAAAATCAATTGTTTCTATATAACCATCTTTGTTTTTTATCTTTTCAAGATTATCATCTATAAAGACAATGACATTTCTACTTTTGCTTTTAGCTCCTTTTAATATTCCAACAGGAATCAGTAGTCTGATGGCATCAATATATTTACAAAGATATTCTTCTCTTAAGAAATTAATCAGCTTAAGATCATCTTCTGTTATAACAGGTTCTTCATTTTCAACAGAAAGTATGTTCTTCATCTTAAAAGAAACCTTCATTTCTTCTTCAGCTTTCAAATCTAAAATAAATCCTTCTACAGGCTTACTTCTAACACCAAAAGGAACTTTTACGATTTGCCCTACTTTAACTTTTTCTTCCATATCTAAAGGTACTTTATATGTAAATGGTCTATCAATTTCAATTGCTTCACTATTTAATATTATTTCTGCATACAAATTTAAAATACCACCTTTATATTGGTTTAAATACTTTCTATTATATAAAGAAAAGCGCAATTAGCGCTTTCCTAAAATCATATCAAATATGTTGCAAGCCACCTCAGATTTACTCATTTTATCTAGTGATACGGTTGTTCCATCCTTTGATAAAATTGTAACTCTATTATCTTCACTACCAAATCCAGCATCATTTGCAGTAATATCATTTGCTACAATATAATCTAAATTTTTCTTATGAATCTTTGTTCTTGCATTTTCTATAATATTATTGCTTTCAGCTGCAAATCCAACTAAAATCTGTTTAATTTTTCTTTCACCTAACTCTCTAAGGATATCACTATCTCTTGTAAGCACTAGGTTCCAGTCTCCTTCAGATTTTTTAATCTTTTGCTCACTATATTCTAGCGGCTTATAATCTGCAACGGCAGCTGATTTAATTACAATATCTGAATCATTATATTCAGATAGCATAGCTAACTTCATTTCTTCATTAGTATTTACTTTAATGGTCTTTATACCTTTAATTTGTGGTAAATTTGTTGGCCCAGATACTAATACCACATCAGCACCTCTATCTCTTGCTTCTTTTGCAATTGAATATCCCATTTTTCCTGTTGATCTATTTGTTATAAATCTTACAGGATCTATAGGAGCTATTGTTGGTCCTGCACTTATTAGCACCTTTTTGCCAATTAAATCTTGTTCTTTATTTTCAAGTTCAACTAAAACCCTCTCTACTATATCAGAAACATCAGCAAGCTTTCCTACGCCAATATCTCCACAAGCTAACCTTCCACTACCTGGCTCAATAAAGCCATAGCCGTAGCCTTTTAGCTTTTCAATATTATCCTGTACAATTCTATTTTCGTACATATTAGTATTCATAGCTGGCGCAAATATAACTTTTGATTTACAAGCCATTATAGTAGTTGAAAGCATATCATCTGCTATGCCATTTGCAACTTTTCCTATAATATTGGCTGTAGCTGGTGCAATGAGCATTAAGTCTGCCCTTTGAGCCAATGAAATATGCTGTATTTCATGGACCTTTATTTCTTGAAATGTGTCTACTGCTACAGCATTATTGCTTAAAGATTGGAAAGTTATAGGGTTCACAAACTTCGTTGCCGATTCTGTCATTATAACCCTTACATCTATATCCTTCTTTTTTAAAGCACTGATTATATCTAATGCTTTATAAACAGCTATACCACCTGTTACACCAATTACTACACACTTTTTCATAAATCTACTCTGTTACCTCGTTATTTTTATGATAGCTTACTGTTCCCTCTTCAACTTCATGTATAGCAAGTGTTAAAGGTTTTTTTGATTTACTTGAAGTTAATGGCTTACTGCCATCTATTATTTGTCTAGCTCTTCTAGATGTTACTATTACTAAAGAGTATCTATCTTCTACCTTTTCTAAAAGTTCTGTTATTGATGGATTAATCATAGAGTTGTTCATGAATCAAGCCCTCCTTGGAATCTAATATTGTTTCTTTTATTCTATCTACTCTACATTTTTCTGCTGCTATAATACCTTCTATTTTCTTCGCAGCAAGATGCACTTCATCATTTACTACTGCATAATTGTATTTAGATACATAATTTAATTCTTGATATGCAGATTTAAATCTTGTCATTAATGACTCAGGAGTTTCACTTCCCCTTTTAATAATTCTTTGTTTTAATTCTTCCATTGATGGAGGAAGAATAAAGATGAACACACCTTCTTCAAAGTTTTCCTTTACTTTAAGAGCACCTTGAATATCTATTTCTAAAATTACATCAATACCCTTTGATAGCATTTCTTCCACCTTAGATTTAGGTGTTCCATAATAATTTCCATATACTTCTGCATATTCTAGGAAATCATTTTGTTCTATTCTTTCTATAAATTGTTCTTTTGTAGTGAAATGATAGTTTACTCCATCAATTTCACCAACTCTTGGCTGTCTAGTTGTTGCTGATACAGAAACATATAATTCTTTATGCTTCTCAACTAGAGCTTTACATATAGTACCTTTACCTGCACCAGATGGTCCAGATATAACGAGTAATAATCCTCTCTTATTCATTATTCATCAACCTCATCTATCGCTTCTTCTTTAGTAGATAATCTGTGTGCTATTGTTTCTGGCTGAACAGCTGATAATATTACATGATCGCTATCAGTAATTATTACAGCTCTTGTTCTTCTACCAAAACTTGCATCAATTAGCATTCCTCTATCTCTAGCTTCTTGAATAATTCTCTTTATGGGTGCTGATTCTGGGCTAACTATTGCAACTAATCTATTTGCAGAAACAATGTTTCCAAAACCTATATTAATTAACTTTATCCCCATGATTCTCCTCCTATTATTCTATATTTTGCACTTGTTCTCTAATTTTTTCTAAAATATTTTTTATATCAATGACTATATTAGTCATTTCCATATCACATGATTTTGATCCTATAGTATTTGTTTCCCTATTCATTTCTTGGACAATGAAGTCTAATTTTCTACCAACAGGCTCTCTTAATTCTAAAGTTTGTCTTACCTGCTCAATATGACTGTTTAATCTGATAATTTCTTCATCTATTGTAGATTTATCAGCAAAAAGGCATATTTCTGTAGCAATTCTACTTTCATCAATTTCTACTGAACCTGAAAGTTCTTTCAATCTTTCTTCCAGTTTTACCTTATAATTTTTAGGGACATTGTCTGCTAAAACATTTAAATCAGATACTAGTTTTTCTATCTTACTGATCTTTAGGAGGATATCTTCTTTAAGTTTTTCTCCTTCAACTTCCCTCATCTTTATCATCATTTCCAATGCTTCTGATATTAAAGGAGTAAGTTCTTCAGCTATTTCATCTATTTTATCTTCTTCCTCTACCATAGTAATAACTTCAGGAAACCTTGCTATTTGAGTTACTGTAACATCATTTTTCACACAAAGGTTATCTTCAATTTGTTTTAAGCAATTTAAATACTCCTGTGCTAATTTTAAGTTTAATTTAGGAACTCCCTGACCATCAGAATATGATTTTAGATTAATAAACACATCTACCTTTCCTCTTGAAAGTGATTCATTTATTCTTTTTCTTACTTCCTCTTCTAAAGAAATAATACTTTTTGGCATTCTGATATTAATATCTAAATATCTACTGTTCACACTTTTCATTTCTACAGTAAAAAATCTTTTTTTACCTTCTTCACTACTGCTTCTTCCAAAGCTAGTCATACTTTTTACCATAACTTTGCTCACTAACCTTTCTTCCTGATAGTAAATAGTTTATATTCATACTTTTTTTATGTCAATATATTGTTAACAAATTGTTCATATTTATTTTGAATCCTTTATAAATTTATCTCTAAATACAGAATAATTTATTTCTGTAGGAACATCCTTTTCACACCAATGATGTGCACAGCCACAATATTCTAAAACCACACATTGTGGTGTAAACCCCATTCTTATTGCTTTCCATCCACCAGATAATAAATTTAAAATACAAGCAATACCTACAACACCTATTTCCTTCTTTCCTCTAATATCAAAAAGAGAGGTCTGATGTGGAATTATCATGGTATCAAAACCTTTACGCTCTCCAATCAATGTAATAGTCCTCACAGAACATCCCTTATTACATTTCATACACTTAAATCCTTCATTAGTCTTTATAGATTTGCAAGTCTCTTTATTTTTTCTCATACATGCAGGTAGATAAACTCTTTTTTCCTTACAGGAGATAAATCTATCTTTATATACATCATTCATAATTTCCGCACCAATTATATTTAAATAATACTGATTTTTACTTCTTCCACAAAAAATTATGTCTTCCTTTCCTTCATGAGCTTCTTTATAGCTGTTTAGGTAATTATCTACATTGCTTAAATAATCGCTAAATTTATTTTCACATACACTGCACACCCATTTTGCTATCTCTTCACTATATATTAAAAACTCTTCAACAAATTCATTATCCTCTGACTCTAGAAATAAATACCATCCTTTTATTCTCTTAAGCTCTTCTTGAAAATCTCCCACAGCTTCCATCCATCTAATTACTAAATAGAAATCATAAAGAGTATAATTATTTATTCCTTTTTTCTTTTTCGTAAGGGTTCTATTAATAAATCTCCCCCTTAACTTATCAATAAACGTCTTAAACTTTTCACTGGAATTCCTAAGTTCATTAAGACTTACATATAAATGAACAGACTTATTCATAAATGCACGTCCATTATCCATATATTCAAGCATAAGAACTCCTATAAGCAAAATTTCTATAGAATACTCCTCACTACTTCTAAGGCTTTCAATTTTATTATCTTCTATATACTTCATATAGTCTGATAAAAAATCTTCACCTGTAATCATTATATTTCTTACTATTTTTTTTGAAATCTCCCTTGCGGTTTCATAGTATTTTTTTGAATTCTTTTCTTTTCCCTTTAGATCATACGTAACCAAGATAAACACCCCCTTTTTATCTTACCATATTATGTAAAAATAAATTCAGTAAAATTACCTGAATTTTACTGAATTTTATTTTTAAAGGAATATTATTTTTAATATAAATATAATTGCTAAGACCACCATGATCCAAGATATATTTTTCTTATCTCTTTCATCCTTTGCTAAGAAAATATTATATATGACATTTATAAGCACATATGATAATATTCCAATGGTTAATCCATCACCAATACTGTAGGTAAGAGGCATTGATGCTATAGTTAAGAAAGCTGGAACACCTTCAGTTATATTATTAAACTCAATATCCTTTACAGTACTTAACATCAAATATCCTACATAAATTAACGCTGGAGCAGTGGCACAACTAGGAATAGCTACAAAAATAGGTGAGAAAAACATAGCCACCAAAAATAATGCTCCTGTAGTAATGGCTGTGTAACCAGTCCTACCTCCTGCTGATACACCTGTTGCACTTTCTACGTAAGTTGTCACTGTTGAAACTCCTAGTGCTGCTCCTGCTGAAGTGGCAATAGCATCAGACATAAGTGCTTTCCCTA
>FR883404.1:0-52178 GCA_000435835.1 Clostridium sp. CAG:221 | reverse complement strand
CTACATTAGGAACTTCACCTTTTTCATCTAACATATTAGCTTTTGAACACACTCCAACTAATGTCCCTACAGTATCAAAGAAATCTACAAACAAAAAAGTAAAAATTACAGTAACAAAGCTCTTCATATTATTTAAATTTAACATATATGAAAAATCCATTTTACCTGCGATTTTATTTATACTTTCAAATTTTATTATCCCCTGCGGAACAGTAATACCAAGTGAAGCTGCAGTATCTTTATTAAAGTATGCATACACCCATGCAATGGCGGCAGAAACAATGATTCCCCATAAAATTGAACCTCTTACCTTACGTTTATCTAAAATAGTTATAAGAATTAAACCTCCTAAAGTGATGAGAACAGCTGGCGTTACTTTTCCTAAAGCAACCAAGGTACTTTCGTCAGCCACAATTATCCCACCATTTATCATACCAATGAAGGCAATGAACAAACCTATACCTCCACTGACTGCCAGCTTCATATTCTTTGGAATTGCATTGGCCACAGCTTCACGAATTTTAAATAATGACAGTATAATAAATATGATTCCTTCTACAAATACAGCTGTTAAAGCCACCTGCCATGAAACTCCTTTCTGACCAACTACCGTATAGGCAAAATATGCATTTAATCCCATACCTGATGCTAAAGCAAAAGGAAGATTAGCATATATGCCCATTATGAAGCATCCTAAGGCTGCTGCAAGACATGTAGCCGTAACCAGTGCTCCTGCTGGCATCCCTGTACTTGAAAGTATGCTTGGGTTTACTGCAATTATATATGCCATAGTTAAAAATGTTGTAAGCCCTGCTAGCATTTCTTTTTTCATATTGACTTTTTCATTGTTCATAATTGATAAGAAATGTCCTTTTCCTTGTGAAATTTTCATTATCAACACCTCCATAAAAAAATAAAAGTCATAATAGATTTATTCATAAAACAATCTATTATGACTTCTTTGTCAAATATAACTATAAATAATAAAAATATCTTTTATATTTTTAGAAAGCTCTTGCAATCTCATGAATATTCATTCCACTATTAATTGCTAATATGAGCTTAATTCTTGCTTTTTGCCCTGGAAGAGTATCACCGAATATTACTCCTAAGTCCTTTAATTGCTTTCCGCCACCTTCATATCCATACGACTCAAAAACTCTACCTTCAAAACATCTAGAAACTACTACTACTGGTATATTAAGTTCAGTGGCTTTTTTTATACCATCTACCATCTTTGGTGGTACATTCCCTCTACCTAAAGCTTCTATAACTATTCCGCCACATCCCTTTTCAATTAAATAGTCTATGTAGCTTGAATCCATATCTACAACGCACTTTATAAGAGCAACCTGTTTTTTTATTTCCGAAACATCATATTTTTCTGAATAATTGGCATCTCTATAAAAAATGACATTATCATTATCAACAATACCTATTGGTCCAAAGTTTGGTGTTCTAAATGCATTAAGAGCCATTGAATTTGCTTTTGTTACTTCTGAAGCAGAATTCAATTCCCCATTAAAACATACTAACACACCTCTTCCTACAGCTTCATCAGAAATAGCTGTACAAATTGAAGTTGCTAAATTAAAAGGACCATCATATCCAAGTTCTGAACCACTTCTCATAGCCCCTGTAACAACTACTGGTTTTTTTGTTCTCACAGTAAGATCTAAAAGATATGCTGTTTCTTCAAGAGTATCCGTTCCGTGAGTTATTACAACACCATCTATATCCTCTCTTTCAACAAGTTCCGTAGTAAATTTACTTAATTTAAGCATTGTTTCCAAAGTCATATGTGGTGATGGCATACTTGAAAAAGTATATGCCTCAATTTCTGCATACTCCTCTACTCCTGGAATCATAGACATAATTTCTTCAGCTGACAAACTTGGTACAGCTGCTTTTATTTTCTCATCTATTTTCATAGATATTGTGCCACCATTAAATATTATTGCTATCTTTTTCATGTTGTTCCTCCATATTACACTTTAGTTACCATAAATCTCATCTATATTTAATCATACTTTGATTATTGGCAGGTCGGCTTGTCCTGCATCTCTATTTACTGATAGAATACATCACATCAGCGTATGAGGAGCCATTTCTCACCTCAAAAATCTTAAGCATTGCTAAATTTAAAATCATAGCTTATCCTAAATTAAATTATACATTTATATAATATAACTTTCAACCATTTCAATATCTTCTCTTATATCAATTATTTTTCCACTTTGAAGCTTATTATTAATTTTCTTTTCACTGATAGGATACATAGTTGCAACATATATATATTTTTTCTCTCTATCTATTTCAACACCTACAAGGATAGTTCTATACATCCTTTTTATTATTTGCACAGCAGTCTGTCCCCTTTTATTAGTATACACTCCTATATAATCCGGCTTTTCGATTATATCTCTCATCCACATTATGATGGTATCATTAGACTTTGTATTAAATTGCTTTCCATGCCTCTTATTAATATGCTTTAATACCCCTGGAGAAGCATATATTATTCCAGTAAAATCTATACCTATCATATTGGCAATATGGCTTTTTAAATACCCTACTCTTTTATAGGTACAAAATCTGCTATCCATAATATCCCTCTTAACTTTTTATATTAAGCACTTTATAGTATCTGCTTAATACATTTTATTCAATACAGGTATATTATTTACCACTTTTTAAGCTTAATTTTATAAAATCAAATAATCTGCCACTTTATTAAAGCAACAGATTATTTATATACATATTTCTATAAAATAATACAGATTAAGCCACCGCTGCCTTCATTTATAATCTTCTGCAATGTTTTTTGAATCTTAGTCTGAACATCCTCTGGCATTTTATATAATTTATTTTGAAGTCCTTCTTTAACCAATACTTCTAAAGATTTGCCAAACATATTACTTTGCCATAATGATGCAGGATCTTTATCATACTGTTCCATTAAAGCTTTTACCAATTCTTCACTTTCCTTTTCAGAGCCCATTATCGGACTTATTTCTGTCTTTATATCGGCTTTAATAAAGTGTAATGATGGTGCACTTGCTTTTAACTTAACGCCAAACTTACTGCCTTGCTTAACTATCTCTGGCTCCTCAAATGACATTTCAGATAATTGTGGTGCTACAAGTCCATAGCCTGTTTCTTTAACATCTATCAATGCATCCTTTATCTTATCATATTCCTTTTTAGCTGCGTTTAATTCCTTTATTAATACTATTAAATCGCTTTCTGACGATACATTAACATCACAATTCTCACTTAATACCTTATAGAATATGTCTTCACTTGGCTTTAAAAGCATTTTAGCTGTTCCATCCCCTAAATTAATTTGCTCTAAAGCAGACGCTCCTAAATTTTCTGTATTTTTGGCATCATTAAATATTGGTTTAATATCCTTAATCTTATTAATATTTTGACACATGCCCTTAACAATCTTAAAAAATTCTTTTTTCAACCAGTGATCAGGACTTAGTTTTTCAACCCATACAGGCATATCTATATTTATCTCTTTAACTGGAAATTCAGTAAGTACTTGATTAAACAATTTTTCTATATCTTTTTCTGTCATATTAAATACATCCATAACCTGTACTGTTACGTCATATTTCTTTTCAAGATCATTTTTTAAGATTTCTGTTTCAGGGGAGTTTATGTTTTTAGTATTAAGTACGACTACAAAAGGCTTATTTATTGATTTAAGCTCTTCAACTACTCTTTCTTCAGCTTCTACATAATCTTCTCTTGCAAGGCCTGTTATACTACCATCAGTAGTAACTAAAAGTCCTATAGTTGAATGATCTGTAATAACCTTTCTTGTTCCTATTTCTGCTGCATCTTCAAAAGGTATTTCATATTCGTACCATGGGGTATTTACCATTTTAGGTTCATCATCTTCTAAATATCCTAAGGCTCCTTTAACAATGTATCCTACACAATCAATTAATCTTACCTTAAAATTCACATCATCATCTATAGTTATTTCAATAGCTTCATTAGGTACAAACTTGGGTTCTGTAGTATGAATTGTTTTTCCTGATCCACTTTGTGGAAGTTCATCTTTAGCTCTTTCTTTTTTATAAGTATTATTTATCTTAGGTATTACCATGGTGTCCATAAATTTCTTGATGAATGTTGACTTTCCTGTTCTTACTGGGCCAACAACACCTACATATATGTCGCCTTGAGTTCTTTCTGCAATGTCTCTGTATATGTTGAAACTATCCACAAGTATACCCCCTTTTATTTTTAACACTATATATATATTCTATTTCAAAAAAAAGTATACTGTTTTGTATTTTTTATTTAAAAAAATAGCTACAAAATCCAATGATTTTGTAGCTATTTTCTCTAATATATTTCTGATTTCTTATCTCTTTGTAAAAGCTTATTTACCATTTCTTTAGCATTCTTGCCATTAAATAGCACTTGGTATAATGCATCAGTAATTGGCATTTCAATACCTAGCTCTTCTTTTAATTCATAAAAAGCTTTGCAGGCTTTAATACCTTCAACCACCATACCTGTCTCTTCCACAGCTTCTTCCATGGTCTTTCCTGTACCAATAAGATAACCAGCTTTTCTATTTCTAGAATGAACACTCGTACAAGTTACTATTAAATCTCCCATTCCAGTAAGTCCTAAGAAGGTTTCAATCTTTCCACCTAACTTTAATCCTACTCTTACAATTTCAGCCATACCTCTTGTCATTAACGCTGCCTTTGTATTGTCTCCATAACCAATACCATCACATACACCTGAAGCCAAAGCTATTACATTTTTTACAGCTCCACCTATTTCAACACCAATAATATCATCATTAGTATATACTCTAAATTCTTTAGTCATAAATAAATCTTGTACTTCTTCAGCATATTTCATATTATGTGATGTAGTTAATACTGTTGTTGGAATTCCAAAAGCCACTTCTTCAGCATGACTTGGTCCTGAAAGTATAACCACTGGATTTGGTAGTTCTTCTTCAATAACTTCTGCTAAAGTTTTATTTGTTCCTTCTTCTATTCCTTTTGCTATGCATATTACAGGAACAGATTCCGGTATTCTACCCTTAAGGCTATTAGATACCATTCTTATAATATGTGAAGGAACAGCTAAAACTAAATATTCACATCCCTTTAATGCATTATCCTGATCATTATAAGCAATGACATTTTTAGGTATCTTTAAACCTTTAATATATTTATCGTTTTTCCCACTATTTATATCATTTACAACATCAATATCTCTATCATAAATAGAAACATCATTTCCTTTGTTTGCCAATAAAATAGCTAGGGCAGTTCCAAAACTACCTCCACCTAAAAAAGCCACTCTACTCATAATTATTTATCCTTTCTTTCTCTATATTCAATTTGAATTCCAGTTCCACTGAAATCAAAACTATCTCTTAATCTATTTTCTAAGTATCTTTCATAAGAGAAATGTCTTGCATTTACATCATTAACAAAGAATACAAACTTTGGTGGTTTTGTAGCCACTTGCGTAGCATAATAAACCTTAAGTCTCTTTAATGCAACTACTGGAGGCTCTTTCATTAATATTGCCTTACTTATTACATCGTTTAATATACCAGTTCCTATTCTCTTGTTGTAATTATCATAACATTCTTTTGCCATTTCTAAAACTTTATGTGTTCTTTGGCCAGTTTTTGCTGAAATAAATAAGTATTTAGCATAGCTTAAGAACTTTAAGCTGTTTGCAAGGTCTTTCTTATAAATATCCATTGTCTTATCATCTTTCTCAATAAGATCCCATTTATTTACTATAACCATTATTGCTTTTCCTAGTTCATGAGCATAACCTATTATCTTTTCATCTTGCTCAGTTACACCTTCTGTTGCATCTATCATAAGTATACATACATCAGCTCTTTCTATGGCAGCATAAGTTCTAATAACTGAATATCTTTCAATTTCTTCTTTAACTTTGCTCTTTCTTCTAAGACCTGCAGTATCAATAAGAGTAAATTTACCAAACTCAGTTTCAAGCTTACTATCTATTGCATCTCTAGTTGTACCTGCAACATCTGAAACTATTAATCTTTCTTCACCTAATAATTTATTAATAAGAGAAGACTTACCAACATTTGGTTTACCTATCATAGCAATTTTTATATTTTCTTCTTCTTCATCACCAGTTGATTCCTCTTCAAAGTTTTCAACTACTCTATCAAGCATATCCCCAAGTCCTAAACCTTGAGATGCAGATATAGTTATTGGGTCACCTATGCCTAAATTATAGAATTCCCATGCATTATCTTCCTCTTTAATAGAGTCAACTTTGTTAACAACAAGAACTATTGGTTTCTTACTCTTTCTAAGCATTGTTGCAACTTCGTGATCTGCTGCTGTAAGACCTTCTTTACCATCAACAATAAATACTATTACATCAGCTGTTTCAATGGCTATATTTGCCTGTCTTCTCATTTGAGTTAAGATAATATCTTGGTTTTCAGGTTCAATCCCACCAGTATCAATCATTGTAAATGTATGGTTTAACCATTCTGCTTCTGCATATACTCTGTCTCTTGTAACACCAGGTGTATCTTGTACTATTGAAATTCTTTTTCCTGCTAATTTATTAAATAATGTAGATTTACCTACATTAGGTCTACCTACTATAGCTACTATTTGTTTTGCCACTATTTTTCCTCCTGACAAGCTTTATTTATTATATCCACTAAATCTTCACCTGTATGATCACATACAAGTACTTTTACATTTAGCGCTTTTTCAATTTCTTCCAATCTAGTATCATCAAGCATTATGAAATCAGCTGGAGCTAACTCATATCCTTTTCTAAACATGTTACTAGACATTATTAAATAATCGCTGCTTATTTTATCTTTAATTTGGTTAATAATATCTCTACCAGTTAAAAGCCCTGTTACAGTTATAGATTCACCAAAGAAATCATTAGTTATTTCATATGTATCTATCTTGATATTATTATTAGCTTCCATAATTTTTGCAGCACCACTGGAAACTTCATTGTAAGCTAGCTTTCCTGTTGCTATACTAAAAGTTCCCTTTATATCCTTCTTTAAGTGTTCTATAGTGTTATTGATTGATTCTCTAAAGCATCTAATCATACCTATTCCATCTTCAATTTGTGCATATCCCTTATAGAATTCTTCATCAGGCACATCTATTCCTGCAACTAAATAAAATTCATCAGAAAATCTTACAAAAGGATCTCCTATCTCTTCCATAAATTTCTCTTGGAATTTCATAACCATTTCTAATTCCTTTTTAGATGTTTCTTCTGTGAAAGTCTTAACTTGAACTAATCCATCTCTATATTTAGTTACTCCTATAGGTACTACTGCAACATCTTCCACTGCTGGATATAGCTTATATAAGTCTTCAATTGTCTTTTTAAGCTCTTCTCCATTATTTACCTCTGGGATAAGCACTATCTGACAATGCATTTCAATACCTGCATCACTTAGACGTTTAAGTCTTTCATAAACTTGCCCTGCAAATCTATTTCCAAGCATTTTAACCCTTAATTCAGGATTTGTTGTATGTACAGAAATATTTATTGGACTGATTCTATATCTAATTATTCTATCTATATCTTCATCCTTCATATTTGTCAATGTAACAAAGTTTCCTTGTAAAAATGAAAGACGTGAATCATCATCTTTAAAATATATACTTTCTCTCATTCCCTTTGGATTTTGATCTATGAAACAAAACATGCATTTATTGCTACATCTTTTGGCTTTATCCATTATTCCTCCGCCAAATTCTAATCCTATTTCTTCACCATAATCCTTTTCTATTTCATATTCCCAAACTTCACCATCTGGTTTTTGAATTTCTAAAACTATTTCTTCATCTGCAGTTAAAAACCTGTAGTCAATAATATCAACTATCTTTTCTCCATTAATTGATAATAGAATATCATTTACTTCAATGCCGACTTCTTCAGCAATACTATCAGGCATTACACTAGTTACTACATTTTTCATATATTTCACTCCTATAATTACCTATCTACTCTATGATATATTAACTCAATTATTATATTCAGTCAATAAACAACTTATTTTATCATACATTTCTACTATTTTACTATATTTTTATATTAAATATTAAGATAAATAATAAGAGAAGAGGGCTTCCTCTTCTCTTATTATTTACTCATTTAAATCAACATAATCCCCTTCTTTAGAAAAAATAATCCACTCGCATATATTTGTTATATGATCTCCTATTCTTTCTAAATATTTTGAAGCAAAAAGTATCTGCGTTCCTTTATTAAGAAGATTTTCATCCTTGCTCATCTTCTTAATAACATCATTAAATAACTTACGATAAATTACATCAACTTCATCATCAAGCTTGCAAATTCTATATGCCTCTTCCACATCACTATTAACAAAAGCCTCTACAGACATATTAATCATCTTACTCAATATTTCAACCATGTTCCATAAAGGTATTTCAGCTTCACCTAGTGGATCTATTTCTACTCTTTTATTAATCTTGCATATATCTACTGCATAATCTGCTATTCTCTCTAAATCTGTTACAATTTTTGAAGCTGCAAACATCTTTCTAAGATCAGATGCCATTGGTGATTGTGTTGCCATATATATTAAGCACTTTTCTTCAATTCTCTTGTTTAAAGCATCTACCTTATCATCGTTTTTAATAACTATTTCTGACAATTCTATATCATGATTTTTTAAAGCTTTTATTGAATCATAAATCTGCTTTTCAACAAGGCTTCCCATTTCTGCAAGTTCTGATGTCAAGCTTTTAAGTCGCTTATCTAAAATATTTCTTGTCATATAGCATATCCTCCTGATATTTTATCCAAATCTTCCTGTTATATAATCTTCTGTTCTTTTATCCCTTGGTTTATAGAAAATATCGCTAGTATCTCCATACTCTACTACTTCCCCACTTAAGAAAAATGCTGTCTTATCAGCAATTCTTCCTGCCTGTTGCATATTATGAGTAACAATAATAACTGTATATTTCTTTTTAAGCTCATACATCAATTCTTCCATTTTAATAGTTGATATTGGATCTAATGCAGATGTTGGTTCATCCATTAGGATTATTTCTGGAGAAACAGCAATTGTTCTAGCTATGCATAGTCTTTGTTGCTGACCACCTGATAATCCTAATGCACTTTTCTTAAGTCTATCCTTAACTTCATCCCAAAGTGCAGCACCTTTTAAACTTTTTTCCACAATTCCATCTAGAGTTTTTTTATCTTTAACACCATGAAGCCTTGGTCCATACGCTACATTGTCATAAATTGACATAGGAAATGGATTTGGCTTTTGAAATACCATACCAACCTTTTTTCTTAAATCTATTTCATCAATATCTTTATAAATATTCTTACCTCCAATAGTTATCTCACCAGTAATTTTAACATTATCAATTAAATCGTTCATTCTGTTTAAAGTTCTTAAAAATGTTGATTTTCCGCATCCTGATGGTCCTATCAAAGCTGTAACTTTCTTTGATTCTATATCTAAATTTATATTTTTTAAAGCTTTATTATCTCCATAAAATAATTCTAAATTTCTTACCTGTATCTCAGGCACTTTACCACTTGTCATATTTTCACCTCTGAAACCTACTAATAATTAGCTTTATTAAACTTCTTTGTTATGATCTTAGCTATGCTATTTAGCAATAAAATAATAATAATTAATACAATTCCTACAGCTGCAGCTTCTGCAATATCTCCAGCTTCTTGTGCCACTAAGAATGAGTGTACAGTAAGAGTTCTTCCACTTGAAAAAATTCCTTTAGGCATTTTAGCAACGCTTCCTGCTGTAAGCAATATAGCTGCTGATTCTCCAACTACACGTCCTATAGAAAGTATTATCCCTGATAATATTCCAGGAATTGAGCTTGGAAGAATTACTTTGTAAAGTGTTTGAAATTTTGTAGCTCCAAGCCCCAGTGAAGCTTCTCTATAAGATGCTGGCACTACTTTTAATGCTTCTTCTGTAGTACGTATTATTACAGGTAAAATAATAATTGAAACAGTAAGTGCACCTGATAATAATGAATAACCAAACTTTAAAAATCCTACAAAAAAAATTGCACCAAAAAGACCATATACTATTGAAGGTATTCCTGAAAGGGACTCTGTACAGAATCTTATTATTTTAACCACTTTTCCTTGTTTTGCGTACTCTTGTAAATAAACTGCCGCCAACACTCCAATTGGTGTTGCTACTAAAATTGATATTCCAACTACATATAAAGTAGAAACTATCATTGGCATTATTCCACCATTACCTGAAGCAGAATACCCACTAAAAATAAATGTAGGCGTAATTTCCTTATATCCTTTTACCAATATAAATCCTAATATAAATACTAAAATTCCAACTGTAAAAATAGCTGATAAATACAATAGTATTTTTAATATATTTTCTTTAAATTTCCTCATGATTATTTACCTTCCTTATTAGAAAGCTTTGCTATTACTAAGTTTAATATCAAAATAAATATGAATAACACTACTCCTGTAGCAAAAAGCATTTCTTGATGTGTACCATAAGCATATCCCATCTCTAAGGCGATATTACTTGTTAAAGGCCTTACTCCGTCAAATATTGATGTTGGAATATTTGCAGAGTTTCCTGCCACTAAAATTATTGCCATTGTTTCTCCTACAGCTCTACCAATTCCAAGGATAACTGCTGCTAAAATACCTGATTTAGCTGCTGGAACTACAACCTTAAATGTTGTTTCGATATGTGATGCTCCTAAGGCTAGTGATCCTTCTTTATAGCTTTTTGGCACAGCTCTTATGGCTGTAGTAGCCACTGAAATTATTGTAGGTAACATCATTATTGCTAAAACAATTATTACTGCTAATAAACTCTGTCCTTTGGGCAAGTTAAATGTATTCTTAATCCAAGGTACAATTATTGCAAGTCCAAAAACTCCATACAATACTGAAGGTATTCCTGCTAACAATTCTACAGCTGGTACAATTATATTTGCTACTTTCTTAGGTGCAATTTCTGAAATAAAAATTGATGTTAATAAGCCTATAGGCACACCAATAAGTAAAGCTCCTATTGTTCCTAATATAGTTGCAATAATCATAGGTAATATGCCAAATTTACTAGAACTTGGGTACCAATCTGTTCCTATAATAAAGTCAACAAATGAATATCCCTCTGCAAAAAATGGCCTTAATCCTTTATAAAATACAAATCCCATGATTAACAACAAACTAAATACCGCAATTAAAGCACTTAGTAAAAATATCCACTTTGAACCTTTATCCACAGCTTTTTTCATATTAAAAGTTTTAACAGATTTAACTTTTTCATCTGCCATATATTCTTCACTATTTTTATTATTTATATTTTGCATTTTATTCCTCCAAAACTAGTGGCTAAAAACAAAATTAAGTCAACTAGATTAATCAATTGTTATTAATTTGTTATCTTTAACGATTTGTTGTCCTTCTTTCCCAGTTATATAATCTATTAAATTTTTAGCATCTTCTGTAACATACTGTTCATTTGTTACAGCAAGGAAAGGCCTTGATAGTACATATGAACCTGCTTTAACATTTTCTGCTGTTGGTTTTATACCGTTAACATTTATTGCTGATATTGCATCATCTAAGTATTCAAATGAGACAAATCCAATGGCATTTTCATTGGTAGAAACAGTTGTCTTAACATCACCATTTCCTTTTGATATAGTGGCGGTTTTAACCAATTCTTCTTCGCTATAACCAACACCTTCTTCAAATGCTGTTCTAGTTCCTGAACCTGTTTCTCTTGAGACTACAACTATCGGTCCATTGCTTCCGCCTATTTGGCTCCAATTTGTAACCTTGCCTGTAAATATATCTCTTATTTGTTCTATAGTTAATTCTTTTACTGGATTACTAGTGTTTGTAATTACAGCAACTCCATCATATGCTAATACTGTAGATTTAACCTTTACTGCTTCTTCATCTTTTAAATCTCTTGAAGATAGTCCTATATCAGAAATTCCATCCATAGCATCCTTAATTCCTGCAGATGAACCTGTTTGATTAATTTCAATTGACACATCTGAATTTTCTTCTTCATACTTTTCTGCTATTTTTTCCATTAGTGGTCCCACTGAAGTTGATCCTGAAACTGTAATTGTAACTTTTCCTTCATTTGAAGCTGAATTATTTCCGCAACCTACGAAAACCCCTCCTGTCATTGCTATTATCATTACTCCTGCTAATAATTTAATTTTTTTTCTTTTCATCTCTATCTCCTCCATAAACACAAGTTATATATATTTATTAATTTCTTTCCTTGATTTACTTTATATATTAATATTATTATCTAAAAGTTAATTCAATATTATGCAATTGTTAAAAGAACATCTTCTCTTGTTAAAACCATATTAAATTTAACAAAAAAAGGAATCTTGAAATAATCAAGATTCCTTTTTTATTTATTCACAATATACATTTTTACTAACTACCGTAAATTTACTTCCTTTACCAACTTCCGATTCAACAAATATTTCACCATTAAATAATTTAACAATATGCTTTACTATAGCTAATCCCAAACCTGTACTCTTTGATGTTCTAGACTTATCAACAGTATAAAATCTTTCAAATATCCTAGGCAAATCTTCTTTAGGTATTCCAATACCATCATCCTTAACCATTAAAACAAATTTATTCTTACTTTTATTGGTAAATATTTTTACATTTCCATTTTCATTAGAATACTTTATACCATTGGTTACTAAATTTAAAACCACTTGATAGAACTTATTCTTATCTCCTACAAGTAATCCTTTAAACTTCTTTTCAGCTTCAATAGATATATTCTTCTTGGCAGCTTCTTTCTTTACCATGTTTATAACATCATCAACAACTTCATTAGGATTAAATTTTTCATTAGAAAGCTTATTCATATTTTCAATATTAGACAAAATTAATATATCCTCAATAAGTAGTGTCAGCCTATCTGTTTCTTTATCTATTATATCTAAGAATTTATTTTTAGTATTTTCATCATCTACTATTCTCAATGTCTCTGAAAACCCTTTTATAGATGTAAGAGGTGTTTTTAATTCATGGGACACATTAGCCACAAATTGGCTTCTCATATTTTCTAACCTCTTTATATCTGTAATATCCTGTATAGAAATAACAATACCAATTTCACTTCCTCTTTGTCCAATAATCGGTGCTTTCTTTACCTTTATTTCTCTTTCAACAGGATGGAATAATTTAATTTCCTTTGAATCAATGTTCGTTATATCTCTTATAAAACTTAAAAGATCATGATCAATAATATAATTAGAAATATTTTTGCCAATTATATCTTCGTTAATTCCAAAAAGACTTTTGGCATATGGATTAATCAACATTACCTTGCCAGTTGCCGTAATGGCTACGACACCACTTTCCATACTTTCAAGTATAGCTTCTAATTTATTTTGCTTATCTAAAGAATCACTTATCTTAATTTCTAGCATATCAGCCATCTCATTAAAAGTTCGAGCCAGCGATCCTATTTCATCATTATAATATATGACAGGTCGCTTATTTAAATCGCCACTGGCTATTTTTTTTGTTACTTCTTCCAACTCCCTAACTGGCTGCACAATTATCTTCAACAATTTTTCACATAATGCTATTGATATGGCTACTACTCCTACTATCACAAGAATGAAATATTTACAACTTCTTCTGGTAATTAACTTAGTATCACTAACTTGTGCTGACGTCCTTATAACTATATCATTATTGACTCTAGTGGCATAATAAACCAAATCATTACCTACGGTATCACTAAATCTAACTATAGAGCTTTCCCCTTTATTGAAGGCTTCCGCTATTTCTTCTCTATTTCCATGGTTATCTTCTACATTTCCAAGACTATCATATAATACTTGTCCTTCTTTATCTATGATGCTTACTCTTATATCTTGTCCATTTATTTTGTAACTACTAAAATCATCATTTCCTTTTTGTATAT
Organism: Clostridium sp. CAG:221; assembly: GCA_000435835.1. Taxonomy (GTDB): domain Bacteria; phylum Bacillota; class Clostridia; order Clostridiales; family Clostridiaceae; genus Clostridium. Next base: position 38,155 of record FR883404.1, on the reverse strand, counting down.
CATATGTTATAAGCTTATTATAAAGCGATAAAAGTTCTTTGGTTCTATCCACTTCTTTAATATTAACCACTGCAACAAAAACACTGCTTAATATAGCAATTGCCAATACTATGGTTATTAAAATGGATACTATTATTCTCTTCTTCATTGTTATACATGAGGGTTAAATCTATACCCAACTCCTCTTATAGTTTCAATAAATTTTGGATTTTTATCATCTTTTTCAACTTTTTTACGGAGATACCTTATATGAACATCTACTGTCCTACTTTCACCAATGTATTCATATCCCCATACCTTATCTAAAAGCATTTCTCTAGTTAATATCTTACCTCTATTTTTAACTAGCACTTCTAAAAGTTCAAACTCCTTTAAAGTCAATTCTATTTTTTCCCCACCACAAATTACGGAATGGTTTTCAAAATCTGCCTCTATATCACCAAAGATAAACTTTTCACTACTTTCCGGAGTCTTTGTGTATCTACGAAGTACAGCTTTTACTCTTGCCATCAGTTCTCTAACAGAAAAAGGTTTTGTTATATAATCATCTGATCCTAGCTCTAAGCCCAATATCTTATCTATTTCTTCACTTTTAGCTGTAAGCATAATTATAGGTACAGCTTTAGTCTTGCCATTGCTCCTTAACTCTCTACATACATCATAACCATCCTTACCAGGCAACATTAAATCCAATAAAATTAAATCAGGTACTTCATTAATTGCCTTCTTCACTGCGTCATCACCATCACTGGCTTCTATTACCTCATAGCCTGACGCATCAAGATTATATCTAATAAGCTCTAATATATGTTCTTCATCATCTACCACTAATATTTTTCCTTTAGCCATCTTTCTTCCCTCTCTTATTCTTTAATATATACAAACGAAAATAATCGTCCATAAGCTCCATTACTTTTTCTATAAGAATGTAGTTTGACTTCTTTTTCACAGTTTGTACAAAGGCCTAGCGAATGTATATTTTCTTCTAATACCCCACTATTTATTAAATCATTATTAATACATTCTTCCAAGCTTAAATTTCTTCCATCAAAGAGTTTATCTTTTTCTATATCAAACTTCTTTAAAAACTGTTCTTTTAAATCTTCTGATACTTCATAACAGCATTGTCTAATATGAGGTCCTATATATGCCACTATATTTTCTGCCTTACTATTATATTCTTCTTTCATTCTTAAAATAGTTTCAGTTACTATAGATGAAAATGTTCCTTTCCATCCACTATGAATTGCTGCAATAGCTTCATTTTCTTTATCAACAAGTATCACTGGAACACAATCAGCTGTAAAAACCCCTATAATTACTTTTTTTTCATTAGTAATAAGTGCATCGCCTTCATTGTCTTTAAATTCATTACTTCCTTTTCTATATGTATATACCTTGTTGCTATGAATTTGTTTCAAATATTCTACATTTTCACCATGGAACTTATCAATTAATGCTTCTAATTCCTTTATACCCTCTTCTGTATTCCTATTAAAGCTTTTATTATTTTCCGCAGTAGAAAATACTACTTCAAATTTTCCTTCTTGAAATTTTATAAAATCATTTCCCTTTTTAAAAGAATTCAATTTCAAATAATTCATTATACACCTCATGCTTAATATTAAATTTTATTAACACAATAATAGTATCATTTAAAACATATCATTTCCATTACCTACAGTACTTATTTAACTTACTTTTAACTTTACATAGTAAAAAAATTGCCTTGAAAAACCAAAGGCAACTTCTAAATATATATTTATTTTATAATAAGCCTAGTTATCTCTTCTAAGAAAGTATTTATATCCTTAAACTGCCTATATACAGAGGCAAATCTTACATATGATATTTCATCAATTTCTTTTAGTTTCTCCATAACCATTTCACCAATTGTTTCTGATTCTATTTCAGTTAACATCTTATTAGATATCTTCTTTTCAATATCTTCAGCAATTTCTTCAATTTGCTTTCTTGAAACTGGTCTTTTTTGACATGCAATAATAAGACCATTAATTATCTTTTCCTTGTTAAAATTTTCTCTTGCTAAATCTCTCTTAATAACTAATACCGGAATATCCTCTATCTTTTCATATGTAGTATACCTTTTATTACATTTAGTACACTCTCTTCTTCTTCTTATTGTTGTATTATCATCTGTTGATCTTGAATCTACTACTTTACTTTCATCATTAAAACAAAAAGGACACTTCATATTCTCTCCGCCTTTCACTTTTGTAATATGTTATCTTAATTATATAATTTTTCATAGGAATTTACTAGACATTATTTTCTTTAAACTCTTCTATGACACTTGATGCATCTACTATTAACACATCTACCCCTATTTTCACTATCTTATCCCACGAAAGCTCTATATCCTCTGCTTTATTAAACCATGATTTCACAGGTGATGGTAGAAATATAGATATAATTTTCTTGGTATTTATATCAACTTTAAAATCCTTAACATAACCAATCTTACTGCCTGTACTTATATCAATTACCTCCATATTTCTAACGGCATTTAATGAATATAATAATTCATCTTCCAATTTTAATGTACCCCCTTTTACAATCTATATATTTAATTAATATGTATATTTATTACTGAATATACTTATTGAAGGTTCATTGGTACAAATTTGCTTTTTCCCATAAAAAAAGGACTCTTTCGAGTCCTAAACATATTTACGCATGTGCTTTAGAGCTGTTTTCTCCAATCTTGAAACCTGTGCTTGTGAAATTCCTATTTCATCTGCTACTTCCATCTGAGTCTTGCCATTAAAAAAACGTAGGGTTAAAATTAATTTTTCCCTATTATTTAACTTTTTCATCGCCTCCCTAATGGATATATTCTCTAGCCAGCTATCATCACTATTTTTAGAATCACTAATTTGATCCATTACATATATAGCATCTCCACCATCATGATAAATAGGTTCAAACAAAGATACTGGATCTTGAATTGCATCTAATGCAAAAACAACTTCCTCTCTAGGAATATTTAGCTCCTTAGCAATTTGCGACATAGTAGGTTCTTGATTATTATCCTTCACCAAACGATCTCTTACTAATAATGCTTTATAAGCAATATCTCGTAATGACCTACTTACTCTTATAGCATTATTATCTCTAAGATATCTTCTAATTTCACCTATTATCATTGGAACTGCATATGTAGAAAATTTCACATTTTGCTCTAAATCAAAATTATCTATAGCCTTCATTAATCCTATACATCCCACTTGAAATAAGTCATCTACATTTTCTCCCCTGTTATTAAATCTTTGTATAACACTTAATACTAATCGTAGGTTTCCTTGGATAAAAGTTTCTCTTGCCTTTTTGTCGCCTTCTCTCATCTTAATAATTAACTCTTTTTTTTCCTTTATTACAGGTAATTTTGAAGTATTAACTCCACAAATTTCGACTTTGTTAATGATCAAAATCATCAACTCCTTATGAAGTAATAACATACTGCATTTATAGTTATTCCCTGTATAAAGTACTTTTATACTAAATATATTTTAAATCATCTTATTTATTTCTTTCTTAAGTCTACTTATTATCTTTTTTTCTAGTCTTGAAATATATGATTGAGAAATACCTAGCATATCGGCAACTTCTTTTTGTGTCTTTTCTCGTTTTCCATTAAGTCCAAATCTTAAACGAACAATTTCTTTTTCCCTGTCATTTAAATTCTTAAGTGCTAAAAATAATAATTGCTTGTCTACTTCATCTTCAATCAAATTATACACAGTATCATTATCTGTACCTAATATATCTGATAATAACAATTCATTACCATCCCAATCTATATTTAAAGGCTCATAAAAAGATACCTCTGCTTTAATCTTGCTATTTCTTCTTAGATACATTAAAATTTCATTTTCTATACATCTAGAAGCATATGTGGCAAGCTTTATCTTTTTCTCAGGATTAAAAGTATTTACAGCTTTTATTAATCCAATGGTTCCCACTGATATTAAATCTTCCACACCAACTCCTGTATTTTCAAACTTTCTAGCTATATATACCACAAGTCTAAGATTTCTTTCTATAAGTATATCTCGTACACCTTCTTTTCCATTTATAAGTTCTTGTACTAGTTCTTCTTCCTCATCTTTTTTTAATGGTGGAGGTAAAGAATCATTTCCTCCTACATAATATACTTTCTTTGAAAATATATTTAATTTAGCAAATAACCTATTTATAAATAAAATTAATTTTCTCATAAACCCTCCTAAATAATTCCTCTTGATAATAGTACTTGATAATCATTTTCTTTGCTTAATGTAGTTTTACACCCACAAATTATTGCATCTATTTCCCTCCAAGCAGAATCATCTTTTCCCTTAATCTTGATAAAATCACTTCTAAACCCATGTAATACATCACTACTGTCTATTGTCTTATATCTTATAACATACTCATCCTTTTTATTAAATTCAAGCTGTAAAAAGTATTCATTTTCAATTAAAATGCACGGTAAATTTGTTATTGGCTCTCTTAATTCATTTCCTGTATCTAAAAATCCTTTAAGCATTAATATTTTCTCATCATTTTTAATATAAATATCATAAATAAAGTTATCTATCACAGCTCGTTCTTTTATAGTATCATAAACCCTTATAGCTATGACCCCTACAAATAAAATAGAAATCAAAATCCATCTAATAGAATAATCTGATGTACTCATTCCTCCATATATCGTATATGTACTAGATGACAATAAGCTCATGAATGTCACTCCACATAATATAAATGATACCATAAAAAACATTATTGTAGCCTTAAATATATTGCTTAAAACTTTTTCTTTAAGCGATAAAATTATCATAATTATAGCAACAATAATCTTTAATAAAGTACTACTTAAAACTGCTGAGCCTACAATAGGTGCCAATCCATATATACCTCCAATAATTGCAGCAATATAAATTCCATCTTTTCTATATTTTAATCGTAACAATCGTAAAGTAACTAGCATTAGGAATAAGTCAATAATAGCATTTTCTATAAAAATAATATCTAAATATACTTCCATTCAACTTCCTCCTATGCATTAAATTATACATTCATACCAAAAATTTTTTTGTCATAAATGATACGATAATTCAAAATTTCACTCAACCTTTTTTTACATATACTTCACAAAAAAATCATAATATTTTAAAGCAATAAAAAAACTGCCACTTTTGTGACAGTTTCTCTTATTATACTACTTTCTTGATCTTAAGAAGCTTGGTATATTAACACTTTCTCTATCTAAGTCAAGTAATGGATCAATCTTTTCAGTATTTACTTCTTCTTTAGGCTTAACAGGTGTCTCAATCTTATGCTCTACTTTTTGCTCTGGAGTTGATAAAACGCTCTTATCGCTATCATCTTCAAAACCAGTAGCAATTACTGTTAATCTGATTTCATCATTTAATGTTTCATCAATAACAGCCCCAAAGATTATATTTGCATCAATATCTGCTGCTTCTCTAACAATTTCTGCAGCTTCATAAACTTCGATAGCTCCTAAATCAACTCCACCTGTGAAGTTAATGATAACTCCTGTTGCACCATCTATTGATGTTTCTAGAAGCGGTGATGATATAGCCTGTCTAACAGCATCTTGTGCTTTGTTATCACCTTTACCATATCCAACTCCCATGTGTGCTAAACCTTTGTTTTTCATTACTGTTTCAATATCTGCAAAATCGGCATTTACTACCCCAGGAATAGTAATTAAGTCAGAAATAGCTTGAACCCCTTGTCTTAATACATCATCAGCTAATCTAAATGAATCTAAAAGAGTCGTTTTCTTATCAGCCATAGATAATAATCTTTCATTAGGAATAATAACTAAAGTGTCAACTTTTTGTTTTAAGTTTTCGATTCCCATTTCAGCATGTCTCATTCTTCTCTTTCCTTCAAATGGGAAAGGCTTAGTTACTACACCTACTGTTAATATGTTCATTGATTTTGCTACTTCAGCTACTACTGGTGCTGCACCTGTACCTGTTCCACCACCCATTCCGGCAGTTATGAATACCATGTTTGCACCTTTAATTGCTTCAGAAATTTCATCTCTACTTTCTTCAGCTGCTTTCTTACCTATTTCTGGGTTAGCACCAGCACCTAACCCTCTTGTTAACTTTTCTCCAATTTGAATCTTTGTATTAGCTTGAGATAATAATAAAGCCTGCTTGTCTGTATTAACCACAATAAATTCTACATTCTTAAGTCCTTCTAAAATCATTCTATTAACGGCATTTCCACCGCCACCACCGCAGCCAATAACTTTTATATTAGTTAACTCTTGCATATCTAGTTCAAAATCTAACAAAATAAACTCCTCCTTTAAAATATCTCTATTTGTAAGTTTAATATTCTCATATTACTCTCTTGACTATCTCATAATCCTTTAATTTTCATATAATACTCAACAATATAAAATATAGTATATTCTATATTTTACAACATTTTTGCCTTATTTAACAATAGTAAAAATGCTAATTATCTTAGAATTTTGTAACGAAATCGAAAGTTTTGTAAAATATAAGTAAAATATACTATTTTTACAGATTACTACATTTTACATAATTACGATTATATTGTCGTAATTATGTAGCATTTCTTTATACCTAATATATAATACCATAAATAAATAAAAAATTTAATACTATAATATCTCTCACAATACTTTTTTATTATAAATAATTATTCCACAAAAATCAAAATTTTCCTTTATATATATCTTATTCTTAAATTAAAGTAAAAAAAGATGCATCATGTGCATCTTTTATATGTTATAACATTAATAATCTTTTTAAAGTTTCTCCATCAACTGCATATGTCATTGCTGTATCTTGAGAAATAACACCTCTCTTACATAATTCAGCAAGAGACATATCCATGGTTCTCATACCATATTTATTTCCTGTTTGTACAGCTGATTCTATTTGTTGAGTTTTACCTTCTCTAATTAAATTTTGTATTCCTGGAGTAGTAACCATTATCTCCATAGAAGGTACACGTCCATTTCCATCAATAGTTTCCACTAATTGTTGGGATACTACTGCCTTAAGTACAGAAGCTAATTGTATTTTAATTTGTTGTTGTTGATGTGGTGGAAAAACATCAATTATTCTCTCAATTGTCTTTGCCGCTCCAATGGTATGCAATGTTGAAAATACTAAATGTCCTGTTTCTGCTGCTGTAATTGCTACAGATATAGTTTCAAAATCTCTCATTTCTCCAACTAAAATTACATCAGGATCTTCTCTTAAAACCGCTCTTAAAGCACTTTGATAGCTTTTTGTATCTTTACCTATTTCCCTTTGATTTACTATACACTTATTGTGCTTATGAAGATATTCTATTGGATCTTCTAAAGTTACTATATGACCTTGTCTAGTACTATTGATTTCATTTACCATAGCTGCTAAAGTTGTACTCTTTCCACATCCTGTAGGTCCAGTTACTAGCACTAATCCTCTTTGTTCCTTCACAATTTCTTTTAATGTGGCAGGAAGTTTTAATTCATCTATTGTAGGAGCTTTTGGCGCTATTACTCTTATTGCTATAGCATCACTATTTCTTTGTTTAAATACATTTACTCTAAATCTACCTATACCTGGTAATGAATAAGAAGTATCAAACTCTCCATTTGCTAAATATTCATCATAGTTATCATTTAATATTTCTTTGGCAAATGTCTCTATATAATCAGGCAATAATTTCTCGCTACCTATTTGGCTAAACTTTCCGTTCACCCTAATTGTAGGAGGTAACGCAACAGTTAAATGTAGATCTGATGCACCTAGCTCTATTGTTTTTATTAGTAAATCTTTTAATAAGTACATTATTATTCCTCCTAATGTTAAAAAACATATTCTATTGTTTATTTTATTCCATTTCTTCTATAAATTCAACATATTCTAGCAAAATATGCAAAAATTCTATTTAGGATACAACTCTTTCTTTAATTTTTTTAAAGCCTTTTTCTCTATTCTAGAAACATAGGATCTAGAAATTCCTAGCATACCTGCAATCTCTCTTTGTGTTTTACATTTACCATCCTTTAAACCATATCTCATTTTTAAAATTTCCCCCTCTCGTTCAGTAAGAGCACTATTCATCTTATTGTAGAGAGCTTTTATCTGTAGTTTCATTTCAACTTTATCTATAACCGAATCTTTTTCACTGCTTAACACATCAATTAAACTAATTTCATTTCCTTCCTTATCCACACCTATAGGGTCCTGAAGGAAAGTTTCACTTTTCTGCTTCTTATTATTTCTAAAAAGCATTAAAATTTCATTTTCTATACACCTTGATGCATAAGTTGCCAATCTAGTTCCTTTAGTTACATCAAATGAATCAATTGCCTTTATAAGTCCCACAGTGCCTATAGAAATTAACTCATCTATATCCTTATTGGGGATTTGATATTTCTTCACAATATGTGCTACTAATCTAAGGTTTCTTTCAATTAATATGCTCTTAGCCTTCTTGTCACCAGTTTTTAAAAGTTGTAAATATTTTTCCTCTTCTTTTTCATCTAAAGGTTTGGGAAATGTATTATTTCCAGATATATATCCTGTTAAGAATATATTGCTGCATAAAAACTCCATGAAATTTGATAATAATATCACTTAGAGTTCCTCCTAATAGTGCTTATTATATCATATGAAGCTATGCTAAAATATTGCTTATAATAACTAAATTATTTTATCAGTGAATTTACTATATCTCTAAATATAGGTGCTCCAGTATTTCCTCCACCTAGTTCCCTACCATCAGGATGAGTTTCTCCTATATTAGGTGCTACCACAACTAAGGTATATTTTTGTCCGTTATACTCAAAATATCCTGCAAACCATCCATGATTGGTGCCTCCACCTTCTCCTGTAGATGTCCCTGTTTTACCACCTTCATTTATGCCTTCTACTTTGGCCTCATATCCTGTACCTAGCCATATAACATCACTCATGCTTTTCTGTACTATTTCACTTGTTGTAGTACTAAAAACCCTTCTGCTCTCACTTTCTTCTGTAGAAATTACATTACCATCATTATCAACAATATTCTCTATTATATATGGCTTAATATATACGCCATTATTTACTACAGCGTTAATAGCTCCAGCTATTTGAAGAGGTGTAACTGTTATACACTGGCCTATAGAGAAGTTAGAAACGCCTTCTGATAAAGTTGGCTTTATACCTAATGCTTCCTCTTTATTCTCACCACTTAACCCTAAAACTTTTTGATATAAGCCTAGTTTCTCAGTATATCTAAGCATATTATCATATCCCACCATAGTACCTAGTTGTGCAAATATGTCATTACATGATATCTGTAATGCTTCATCCACACTCAATGGTCCATGGGCATAAGGTTCTCCATTTTTACTACATATTTCTCCACTACAACAATAAACATCATTACTATCAGTAAGACCCATATCAAGAACTATGGACTCTGTTAACACCTTAAATATTGAACCTGGCTCATACCCTATACTACCTATGCCTAAATCAACATTGGCCATTGCATCATCCTTTTGCACCAATGCTCTTATTTTCCCGCTATTACTTTCTAAAAGTACCACCCCTACATTGTCTAGAAAACTATAGTTTTTACTATTTAATACATCCTTAATCTTCTCCGTCCAATCCTTGTTTACTGTAAGCTGAATATTCTTATTTTCAGAGGTATCACTTTTATTGGTAAGTTCATAGATAGATTTATCATTTAATGAATATTCTCCTTCTTCATACTGGTTATCCTTTATATAGTTATATATTTTTTCTTGCAATGAATCTTCAGGAACTTGACTTTCTTCAACTGTTGCTATTATATCTTCTATTTTACCTGCTTCAGCAGCTTCTCTTTCTGTATATACATAAGTATAAATCCCTTTAATATTACTTAATCTGTTAATCTTTTCATAACTTTCATAAGTAAGATAATAATACAACTTCCCACTTGAACTCATAACGTCTGTATAGGAAAACTCCGAATATTCTGATTTCATTATAAAATTTAAAGCTAGCAAATCTTCAATAGTATCCTCGTAGTTATTTAACCTAAATGGTTTTGAGTCAATGACTAAAACATATTTTTCAATATCATTTACTAAACTTTCACCATTGGTATCTATCACTGAATATCTGCTTCCATTAAAAACTTCTGTCTGATAGTTTTTAAGTTCTCCTTGCACTAACTTTGCAGGATGTACTTGAATATAATATAGTCTTAAAACAAGCATAAAAAGTAAAGCAAAAAATACCATAGCTATAACTTTGCTTCTATCTATTATACTTTTCTTAAAAAACAAAAAAACCATCTCCTTCAGCTAAATTCTAGCCCTTGGAAATGGTTTCTATACAATTATTTCAATATATCTCTAATTTTAGCCATTAAAATGTCTATTGCCACATAATTATGTCCACCTTCTGGAATAATTATATCTGCATATCTTTTAGTTGGTTCTGTAAATTCCATATGCATTGGTCTAACCATCTTTAAATATTGATCTATAACTGACTCAACTGTTCTTCCTCTTTCATCGATATCTCTTACTAATCTTCTTAATATTCTTATATCGGCATCAGTATCAACATATACCTTAATATCTAAAAGGTCTCTTATTCTTTCATCTTCTAAAATTAAGATACCTTCTACAATTATTATTTCCCTTGGTTCTACAGTTGTAGTATCTTTCGCTCTATTATGGATAGTAAAATCATATCTTGGCTTTTCTATTGCTTCGCCCTTAATTAGTTTTTGTAAGTGTTCTACTAAAAGATCATTATCAAAAGCCATTGGATGATCATAATTAGTTTTAACTCTTTCTTCCATAGATAAATGGCTTTGATCTTTATAGTACATATCCTGTTGTATCATTGTGATACGATCCTTTGAAAAATTAGAATATAATGCATCTGCAATGGTACTCTTTCCTGAACCTGTCCCTCCAGTAATACCAATTAAAATAGGCTTTTCCATTATATGATCCTCCTTAGTTATTGTTTATATTAATTGTATTATTTGCTTTTACAAGCATATCATTTACTTTTAATGGCTCATTTACTTTTACCTTAAACATCATATGTGCTCTATTAGCTACATCAGTTTTCTTATTTTTATCTAAATCATACATATCTTCTAATTTAATTTTGAAATAAGGAACATCTGGTCTTAGCACTTCTACTTCATCTCCTTCAAATACTCTATTCTTTTGAAGTATTGTAGCAGTTTGAGTTTCAGCATCATACTCTTTAACCATTCCAACTATTTCATAATCTCTAACATATGATGAATCTTCATAGTTTTGCTCACCGTTTATACCTAAGTAGAATCCTGTATGATATGGTCTATGACTTACTTTCTTAAGCATATCCATCCATTCTTCTTTAAATCTATAAGCACTTGGATTTTCCCAATAGCTATCTAAAGCTTCTCTATAAGCCTTAACTACAGAAGCAACATAGAACTCACTCTTCATTCTTCCTTCTATTTTAAATGAATATATTCCACTCTTAACTAGCTCAGGAATATAGTGAATCATACATAAATCTTTAGCGTTCATTATATATGTACCATTATCATCTTCTACCACTGGATAATATTCACCTGGTCTTGTTTCTTCAACTAAATGATATTTGTATCTACATACATTTCCACAAATTCCTTTGTTAGCATCTCTTTTAATCATGTAGTTAGATATTAAACATCTTCCTGAATAAGCTACACACATTGATCCATGTACGAATGCTTCGATATCACATTCCTTTGGAATCTTAGATGTAATTTCATTTATCTCTTTAAAAGTTAACTCTCTAGCTAATACTATTCTTTTGATTCCTAAATCATACCAGAACTTTGTTGCTTTCCAATTTACTGTATTTGCTTGAGTACTTAAATGTATTTCAAGATCTGGTGCTGCTTCCTTGCAAATTGCAATTAATGCTGGATCTGCTACAAGAACTGCATCTACCCCCATATCATATAACCCTTTTATATATTCTTCTGCTCCATTTAAATCGTGATTTCTAGCAAAAACATTTAAAGTAACATATACTTTTCTTCCTCTATCATGACAATACTTAATACCTTCAATCATTTCTTCATTGCTAAAGTTATTAGAAAATGCTCTTAAATTTAGTTTTGAACCACCTAAATATACAGCATCTGCACCATAATCTATTGCTATCTTTAATTTTTCTAAATTACCAGCTGGAGCTAGTATTTCCGGCTTTCTCATTAAGTTACCTCCTCTTTGTTACAGCTATGCCATCTCCCATAGGAATAACTGATGTAATTAAACTTTCATCTTCTGAAACTAATTCTAAATATTTTCTCATTCTCTTTACAATTGTAATCTTTCTTCTTTTTACAAGTTCATCACTTGCAACCATTCCTCTAAATAGCACATTATCTGCTATTATTATTCCATCTTCCTTTAATAACCTTAAGCAATGTGGTAAAAAGTGATTGTAATGTCCTTTTCCAGCATCCATAAAGATTAAATCGTATGGTTCATCTAAGGCTTCTAAAATTTCTAAACAATCTCCTTCTTTAATTTCTATCTTGTTTTCTAAATTAAAGCTCTTGATATTTTCCTTAGCTAAGTTAATCATTTCTTCACTTCTCTCCACAGTTGTAATATGTGGCTCAGTTCCTGCAGCTTCATACATCTTTATGGCAGAATAACCTATTGCAGTTCCTAATTCAAGAATTCTAAGTGGCTTTTTCATGCTAACCATAAATTCTAAGAACTTTATTGTCTCTTTTTGAGCAATAGGCACACCATTTTCTTTAGCAAACGCTTCTAATTCACTAAACTTTCCTGTACTATCTGGTATTAAATTTCTAATATATTGTTCCATATAATCATATGTTATTCCACTCATCATATTCCTCCATTAATATCCTAATTCTTCTTTCCTTCTAAGGAAATCATCATAATTATCAGTAAAATAGTGTGTATACTCACTTTCTAAAAGATAATAAAGATAATCAGTTTTTTCCGGTTTCAAAGCTGCCATTAATGATGCTCTGCCTGGATTTGAAATAGGACCTATAGGAAGTCCATAATACATGTATGTGTTATATGGAGAATCAATCTCTAAATGTTTTTCATACATCTTTTCAATATGATATCCATATGAATATATCACCGTTGCATCTATTTGAAGAGGCATTTCTATTGCAATTCTGTTATATATTACCGAAGAAATTAAGCTTCTTTCACTATCAACTACTGCTTCTTTTTCAATTATAGAAGCTACATTAACTATTTTTTCGATTTCATCATCTGCAATTGATAAATTAAGGCTTTGAACAAGTTCTTGCCAAACTTCTTCAAACCTATTAATCATTGTTTTTACTACAAAATCTGCATTTTCATTTTCATTAAAACTATATGTATCTGGAAATAAAAATCCTTCTAAATTATATCTTTTGTTAGGGTTATTACTTACATACGCAGGCAAATCGTAATTCTTTACTGAATTAATAAAATCTTCGCTGCTGCATATATTATTTTCTTCTAATTCCGTTGCAATATCATCAATTGTATATCCTTCTGGAATAGTTATGTAAATCTTACCTATAGTTGAATCATTAGATAAAAGTGTAATAATTTCATCTAATGTCATACTTTTATCTAATTTATATGTACCTGCTAAAACCTCTGGCTTTATCCCACGTATCTTTAAATACAATTTTACTAAGAATTCGTTTTTTATTTTATCTTCCTCTGATAATTTGTTAAGAACTCCATAAAAGCTATCGCCCTCAGCTACTTCAATGATTTCTTCATCTTTTATTTTAAGCGGTGTATCTACTATCTTAAAACATTGCCAAATAGTAATTATGATTATCATTATTACAATGATTGTTGTAACGTTAACAATCTTTTTATTATTCTTCATAAATACCCCCTATATATAATTAGTGAATAGCCGTATGACTATTCACTATTATAAACCTTATTGATGAATTTTAAAAGTTTTTTAGATGATTTTCGATATTATTTTTTTCCTCTACTAATCATTCTCTTTCTTTCAGCAGCATCTAAGTATCTCTTTCTTATTCTGATACTTTCTGGAGTTACTTCAACTAATTCATCATTTCCTATGAATTCTATTGATTGTTCTAGAGTCATTGGAGTAACTGGAACTAATTTAACTGCATCATCTGAACCAGAAGCTCTAGTGTTTGTAAGTTTCTTTCCTTTACAAACATTTATATCTAAATCCTCTGCTCTTGAGCATTCACCAACAACCATACCTTGGTATACTGGAGTTCCTGGAGTTATGAATAATCTTCCTCTTTCTTGTGCATTGAATAATCCGTAAGCAATTGCATCACCTTGTTCGAATGATACTATTGAACCTCTACTTCTAGAATCAATTTCTCCTTTGTATGGAGCATATCCTTCAAATACGTGATTCATTATACCATTACCTTTTGTATCAGTCATGAATTCATTTCTAAATCCTATAAGTCCTCTTGCTGGAATACTAAATTCTAATCTTGTATATCCATTAACAGCTGATGTCATATTAACCATTTCACCTTTTCTAGGACCCATTTTTTCCATTACAGCTCCCATGAATTCTTCTGGTACATCAATTGTTAAGTGTTCCATAGGTTCAACTTTCTTACCATTTTCTTCTTTAAATATAACAGATGGTTTAGAAACTTGTAATTCAAATCCTTCTCTTCTCATTGTTTCAATAAGTACTGATAAGTGAAGTTCCCCTCTTCCTGAAACTTCGAAGCAATCTGGAGTTATTTCTTTAACTCTTAAACTTACGTTAGTTTCTAATTCTTTCATTAATCTATCTCTTAAGTGTCTTGAAGTTACAAACTCACCTTCTTTACCAGCGAATGGTGAATCATTAACCATGAAGTTCATGCTAAGAGTTGGCTCATCAATCTTTACGAATGGTAAAGCTTCTGGATTTTGAGCATCTGCAATAGTTTCACCTATGTTAGCATCTAAAACACCACTTACAGCAATGATATCTCCAAGTCCTGCTTCTTCAACTTCTTCTCTCTTTAATCCATTATATCCGAATACAGCTGTAATTCTGTAGTTTGATTTAGTTCCATCTTGTCTTACTAAGGCAACATTTTGGTTCTTCTTTACTGTACCTCTATGTATCTTACCTATGGCTATCTTTCCAACATATTCACTGCTATCTAATGTAGTAACTAACATTTGGAAAGGCCCATCCATTTCACCTTTTGGTGGTTCAACATGGTCTACTATTGTTTTGAATAGTGGTTCCATATCTTCGTTAGTATCTTCAACATTGAATCTTGCAAATCCTTCTCTAGCTGATGCATAAATTATTGGGAAGTCTAATTGTTCATCATCTGCTCCTAATTCTAAGAATAGATCAAACACTTCATCAATAACATTTTCTGGTCTTGCATTTGGTTTATCAATTTTGTTAATTACAACGATTGGCTTTAATTTTAATTCTAATGCCTTTTTAAGAACGAACTTTGTTTGAGGCATTGGTCCTTCATAAGAGTCAACTACTAATAAAACTGAGTCAACCATCTTAAGTACACGTTCAACTTCTCCACCGAAATCAGCATGTCCTGGTGTATCAACAATATTAATCTTTATATCGTTGTACATAACAGCTGTATTTTTAGAAAGGATAGTTATCCCTCTTTCCTTTTCTAAGTCGTTAGAGTCCATTACTCTCTCATCCATCTTTTCATTTGTTCTAAAAACATGGCTTGCCTTAAACATGGCATCAACTAATGTAGTTTTACCATGGTCAACGTGGGCTATTATCGCTATATTTCTAATATCATTTCTCGTAACTAATTCCATTTATTTTCCTCCAATTAATTTTAAATGAATAATTTGATTCTTACTATGTAAACCTATAAATATTTTACCCAAAAATAAAATTGGATACACAAGTACCCAATTTAAAATCTCTTAGACATTTTACTATCATATAGTATTCTTGTCAACTAAGTGTTAAATTTCCATGATTATTGGTAAAATCATAGGTTTTCTCTTAGTTTTTTCATACAGGAACGATTTAAGTTCATCCCTAACTGTTGATTTTAAAGTAGACCAGTCAGTTATTTTTCGCTCTTCACATTTAGTGAATACATCTCTAACTATATCTCTTGCTTCATCCATTAATTTTTCAGATTCTCTTACATATACAAATCCTCTTGAAATAATGTCTGGACCTGCAATTATAGCTTTATTTTCTTTTGATAATGTAACAACCACTGTCAATATACCATCTTGAGATAAATGTTTTCTATCTCTGATAACTATATTTCCAACATCGCCAACACCAAGACCATCAACAAATATTTGCCCTGAAATTACAGTACCACTCTTCTTAATGCTGTTTCTTGTAACTTCAATTACATCACCAATTTCAGGTATTAATATATTTGATTTTGGAACTCCAATACTATTGGCTAATTCACCATGTTGTTTAAGATGTCTATATTCTCCATGAACTGGAATGAAATACTTAGGCTTAACTAAAGTTTGCATTAATTTTAATTCTTCTTGACAAGCATGCCCTGATACATGCACTGCTTCTGAAGATCCATAAACAACTTCGGCACCTTTCTTAAATAACTGGTCAACAACTCTAGATACTAATTTTTCATTTCCTGGAATAGGAGTAGCTGAAATAATAATTGTATCTCCTGGAACTATATTTACTTTTCTATGCTCAGAAGTAGCCATTCTTGCCAGTGCTGACATTGGCTCCCCTTGGCTTCCTGTTGTAATGATAACTATCTGATCATTATTGTACTTATTGATTTGATCAATACTTACTAAGTTTTCTTTTTCTATCTTAATATAGCCAAGTTCAATAGCTACTTGTACTATATTTTCCATACTTCTGCCTGATACAGCTACCTTTCTTCCATACATAGCAGCAGCATCAATTATTTGTTGTATTCTATGAATATTAGATGCAAATGTTGCAACTATAATTCTACCTTTGCTCTTACCAAAAATACGACAAAGGCTTTCACCAACTATTTTTTCAGACATAGTATATCCTGGCCTTTCTACATTTGTAGAATCAGCCATCATTAATAATACTCCCTTTTTTCCTAACTCTGCAAATCTTGCAAAATCCATTGGCTCTCCATCAATTGGTGTATAATCCACCTTAAAATCTCCTGTATGCAGAACAGCACCTAGTGGTGTATGAACTGCTATAGCAACAGAATCTGCAATTGAATGGTTAGTTTTAATAAATTCTACCGATACAGAATTCAATCTTACTACATCTCTTGGTTTTACTGTAATAAGTTCAGTTGCACTTAATAAATTATGTTCCTTTAATTTACTTTGTACAATTCCTAAAGTTAATTTTGTACCATATACCGGCACATTAAGTTGTTTTAAAACATACGGTAATGCACCTATATGATCTTCATGACCATGAGTTAAGAATATACCTGAAACCTTATCTCTATGCTTTAATAAATATGTTATATCTGGTATAACAACATCTATTCCAAACATATCTTCATCTGGAAATTTCAAACCACAATCTATGATAACTATATCATTTTTATACTCAATAGCAGTCATATTCTTTCCTATTTCATTAAGTCCCCCTAATGGAATAATCTTAACCTTGGCTTTTTCTCCTTTCATATGTCCCCTCCTTTTTCTTCTTTAATATGTATATAAAAGGGTTTCTCTCAACACTTTTGAGTTATACCTTTTCTCTTACTTTTCTTTTTTATTTTTACATTCAGAACATATTCCAAAAAATTTCACACTGTGATCTAATATGTCAAAGCCATAGGTATTTCGAATTCTTTCTTCCAATTCCTCTAGAAGATCGTCTTGCACTTCAATAACTTTTTTACAGTCATTACATATTAAATGATGATGCCTATGTTCTTCATCTTCATGTACTAATTCATATCTACTACATCCATCATTTAAATCTAATTTGTAAATAACATTTAGCTCCTCAAATAATAGAACAGTTCTATATACTGTTGCTAAACCAATTTCTGGACACACTTTCTTAACTTCGTCATATATTTCTTCAACTGTTAAATGCATTCCTTCTTTTTCAATTATGATATCTAAAATTGATCTTCTTTGAGGCGTTAACTTATAACCTTTTTGCTTTAAACTTTCTTTTAATGCTTCTATATCAATATTTACAGCACTCACACTAACACCTCTTTCTATTTTAATTATTCTTCATCTATGAAAATAGTGTTATAAGCTTCTTGTACAGCTGCTAACTCTACTTCATTATCTATTGCTTCTAATAACTCTTCTCCATCTTCTCCATTAATAACTTTTAATGCAAATGCATCATCTTCACTATATCCATCTTCATAAACAATTACATATTCATTTTTTTCATCTGTTTCTGGATTTACTATATCAAAGAAAGCTACTACGTTAAATTTTACTTCATTTCCTTCTTCATCAAATAATTTAATAACTTTATCGTCTTTTTTCATTTTGAATTCTCCTTAGATTTTATATTATATAACATTATTTACTTAGTCTTAATTTATCAAGATATCCTTGCAATATATAAGTTGCTGCTACCTTATCAACAATTTTCTTTCTCTTTCCTCTTGAAAGATCTGCTTCAAGCATAGCTCTATGTGCTGCAACAGTAGTTAATCTTTCATCCCACATTTCTATAGGCAGATTAGTCTTTTCCTTGATAAGTTCCGCTAATGCTAAAACTCTCTCTCCTGATTCACCTATAGTTCCATTCATATTTTTAGGCAATCCTATAACTATAGTTTCAACACCATAATCCTTGCATATCTTGTGGACCAACTCTATATCCTGCTCTTTATTCTTTCTTCTTATGGTATCTATACCTTGAGCAGTCCATCCTAAAGGATCGCTTATTGCTACTCCTATTGTCTTAGATCCTACATCTAATCCTAATATTCTCATATGGTACTCCTTAAACTAAAAGTGCCCGATAAATACGGGCACTTTTCTACTTTATCTCTAAATAAGATTTTATTACTTCTTCAATAATTTCATCTCTCTCAAGCTTTCTTAATAAAGCTCTTGCTCCGTTATAACTAGTAATGTAAGAAGGATCTCCGGAAATTAGATAACCTACTAATTGATTTATAGGATTATATCCTTTCTCCTTTAATGCATTATATACATCATTTAAGATGGCTTTTGTCATATCCTCTTTATTAACATTCAAGTCGAACTGCATAGTTTTATCAATGTTATTAT
The DNA here is from genome assembly GCA_000435835.1 of Clostridium sp. CAG:221. Taxonomy (GTDB): domain Bacteria; phylum Bacillota; class Clostridia; order Clostridiales; family Clostridiaceae; genus Clostridium. The sequence goes on along the minus strand of FR883404.1, from coordinate 18,882 downwards.
CCATATTCTTTGCTGCTAAAGCAGCTCACCCCCTTACGAAGTTTAATACCTATACTTAATTATCAACATTTATTATATTTTGTATTCACTTATCTTATAATAATTATAACCTATTTTCCTGCAAATGTATACTACTTAACTAATTTTTCTATTATTTCATATGCATTTTCTACAGCTTCATTAATTTTTTCCGGATTCTTACCACCAGCTTGCGCCATATCTGGTCTTCCTCCTCCGCCACCGCCTACTACAGCTGCAACTTCTTTAATAATTTTTCCACAGTGAACACCTTTATCAAGGACATCCTTAGTTGACATTGCCACAAGATTTACTTTATCGTTCATCTTGCTTACAAGTACCACTACACCGCTTCCCATCTTATTTCTAATCTTATCTGCTAAATCTCTTAGTGCATTTCCATCAACATCTTCTAAAGCATACGCTACAGTTTTTACACCATTTATATCTTTTGCAGAATTTAAGATATCATCTTCAGCTCCTGAAGTTAATTTTGATTTAAGTTCTGCTATTTCTTTATCTTTTTCCTTTAATTCAGCATTTTGTGATGAAATTTTCTTTAATATGTCTTTTTCTGTACATTTTAATCCAGCACAAGCTTCTCTTAAAAGCCTTTGCTTATCTTCCATAAATTTGATAGCTTGTATTCCTGTTACAGCTTCAATTCTTCTTATACCAGCAGCAACTCCTGTTTCAGCTACAATCTTGAATAATCCTATTTCTCCTACATTTGAAACGTGAGTTCCACCACAAAGTTCTTTTGAGAATTCCCCTGCTGCTACAACTCTTACCTTATCACCATACTTTTCATCAAATAAAGCTGTTGCTCCACTTTGCTTAGCTTCTTCAATAGTCATAAGATTAGTTTCTACATTTGCAACTTCCATGATTTTTTCATTTACTAAATCTTCAACTTTTTGAAGTTCTTCAGAACTTAAAGCTTGGAAGTGAGTAAAGTCAAATCTTAATCTTTCATTATCTACATATGAACCTGATTGATGAACATGTGAACCTACTATTTCTTTTAAAGCAGCTTGTAACATATGTGTTGCCGTATGATTCTTAGCTATAAAGCTTCTTCTTTGTTTTTCAACAAATAAATTAACTTCTTCACTTGCACTAAAGCTTCCTTCTTTAACTTCAACATAGTGAATAATCTTTCCAGAAACATTTTTCTTTGTGTTTACAACATAAGCTTTACCATTTCTTCCTTCAATTATACCCTTATCACCGATTTGTCCACCCATTTCAGGATAGAATACAGTCTTATCAATTACTATATAACCTTTGTCTCCTGATTTTAATTCATCTACAAAAGCATCATCTGTTGCAAGTACTAGTATATTACCTTTTCCTTCAGTAGAACCATATCCTACAAACTCTGTTTCAACATCTGCCTTTATTTTATTGATTGGAGTTTCTTCACTTCCCATATAAGAAGTTTCTCCTCTTGCACTTCTTGCTCTTTCTCTTTGAGCTTCCATTTCTTTTTTGAATTCGTCATTATCAACAGACATTCCCTTTTCTTCTAGGATTTCTTCTGTTAATTCAATAGGGAACCCATATGTGTCATATAATTTAAATGCTTTTTCACCAGATAATACTTTTGATTTTTCTGCCTCTAATTCTTCAATATAACCATTTAATATGTTCATTCCACTGTCTATAGTTTCATTGAATCTTTCTTCTTCTAAAGTGATTATCTTAGTGATGTAATCTTTATTTTCAACTAATACAGGATAGTTTCCACCATAGTTTTCAACAACAGCATCAACAACTTCCTTTAAGAATAATCCTTTTATTCCAAGTAATCTTCCATGTCTTGCAGCTCTTCTTAGAAGTCTTCTTAAAACATATCCTCTTCCTTCATTACTTGGTTGTACTCCATCAGATATTAGCATAGTTACAGCTTTAACATGGTCTGTTACTATTCTTAATGAAATATCTGAGTTGCTATCTTTTCCGTATTCAACACCAGAAAGACTTGATACCTTATTTAATATGTTCTTAACTGTATCTATTTCAAATATGTTATCAACACCTTGCATTATAGTTGCAATTCTTTCTAATCCCATACCTGTATCTATATTTTTGTTCTTTAATGGACTATAGCTTCCATCTTCTTCTTTGTTGAATTGTATAAATACTAAGTTCCAGAACTCAACTATTCTATCAGCATCAGATGCAGCAACAAACTCATCAACATTAGTAACTGGAGCTAAACCTTCTCCTCTATCAAAATGTATTTCAGTACATGGACCACATGGACCAACTGTTCCAACTTCCCAGAAGTTATCATCTTTACCTAATCTAAATATTCTATTTGGATCTATATCAGTTTTAGAAGTCCATATATCATATGCTTCATCATCTTCTAAATATATAGTTACATATAATTTTTCTTTAGGAAGTTTTAATACTTCTGTTACAAATTCCCATGACCATGGAATTATATCATTTTTAAAATAATCTCCAAATGAGAAGTTACCTAACATTTCGAAGAATGTACCATGTCTTGAAGTCTTACCTACATTTTCAATATCACCTGTTCTTATACACTTTTGGCATGTAGTAACTCTAGTTCTTGGTGGTTTTTGTAAACCTGTGAAATATGGCTTTAATGGTGCCATACCTGCATTTATTAATAATAAACTATTATCATTTTTAGGCACTAGTGGAAAACTTTCCATCTTTAAGTGACCTTTTTGTTCAAAGAAACTTGTAAATGTGTCTCTTAATTCATTTGCTCCCATGAATTTCATGTAAATTACCTCCAGTTTATGAAATGATGAATTACCAATTATCAGTAATGAATTAAAGAAATATTCTTCTTTACATTTCACTAATAATCTTCTAAAATCATCATTTTTTTGTTTTTATATAATAAAAAAAGCTTTCATCTCTCACTATATTAACAGCAAGGGACGAAAACTATATTTCCGCGGTACCACCCTAATTATGCATAAAAATTATGCATCACTTAAAGTAAAATAAGCTCCAAGGTAGCTTCAATATGCAGAATAAGAAGTTTCCACCAACCACTTCCTCTCTAATATATTCAAATCATATCTACTCATCCTTATCATAGCTTTAATATATTATTGAATTTTATAAACATTTTTCAAATAATTTATACAATTATTTTATAGGAAAATTATATTGTATTTCTAGAATTCTGTCAATTATATGATTAAAATAAATAATAATTAATATCATCATATATAACTTTAATTATTACAGCTATAGGCACACATAAAATCATACCTGCTACCCCTGCAATCTTTTCCCCTAAAATTAAAAGCAATATGATAGTTACTGGATGCATACTTATACAATCCCCAGTAATCTTTGGTGCTAACAAATCTCCCTCTACTTGTTGAATGATAAATACTCCTACTAGAGCTATTATCCCTTTTGTTATGGAGGAAGTCATTGCAATAAATACAATAGGCACACCACCTATTATAGGACCAAAATAAGGTATTATGTTAACTACCCCATTAACAACTGATAAAACCAATGGCATTTTCAATCTAAGACTTATCATCAAAATAAAAGTAAGTATACCTATAATTAATGACAATATTATTTGACTTATTATATATCTACTTAAAACCCTATCTATATGAGAATTAATTTTTCTGACAATTATTCTTTTTTCTGTGGAAAAAATAAGCAATGCTTTATTATACAAAACATTTCCGTCAGCTAAAAAATAATATGCAGCTACAGGCACTATTGCAAGTCCTATTAGATTTTCTAGAATAGCAATGATATTGTCAAATAGACCTGTTGCCTCTTTAGTAAGTATGGTGTTAATCTTATCACCAATTTGAATATATGCTGTCTCAAATAGTGGTATTTGATCAAGGTCAAATTTTTCTGCTGCTAAAATAGCATAGCTTTCTAAATTATCCAACATACCTCCTATATTCCTACTTTCACTTAACAATGAAGGAACCATAAAATACATTATGGCTATGAAAGATACTATACAAAACAACACTATAATCATTGATGCTTTCTTTATAGAAAGCCTATACTTTTCCACAATATAATCTCTTATAGGCTTTAAAGTATATGAAACAATAAAGGATATAACAACTAAATTTACCACATCTCTTATTCCTTCAATATATAAATAACTTAAAACCAATACAAAAAGTATTGCTACAATTATTGCATTCTTTATTATCTTTTTTCTTTTATCTTTTCTCATTTATCTACACTCCTAAATATATGAGGTAAAGTCTTAAATACTACACCTTCATTTTCTTTATAGAGAATATAAGCTTCACATAAAATGCAATGCTTTATAAGCAAGATTTCCTTTCCTCTAAACATTCGGTCAAATATACCTGAACACATTATAATACCTCTTATTTCAAAGCTTCGCTCATCAATTATCAAATCTTCTAGAACACCTTTTAATACATTTTTCTCATTAACAATATCAATTGATTGAATTTCCTTTAGTCTCATTCCTGAAAAATTACTTACCTTTTTTGCTATCATTACATTTTCTAAGGAAATAACATCACATACGTCTATATAATTCTTTTTCTTATTTAAGCTAAAGCTATTTATAATAAATCCCGTAACCATTCCATTATAAAAATCTATAGCAATATCCTGCACTGAACCTAGATATTTTCCAGTTGCATCATATACCTTCATTAAATTGAAATATCGTGTTTTTATCATCATAAACACCTCTACATTCTTTAAGGTAAAATATAATAACCATAGTATTTGCCAATACTATGGTTATTATTACTATTTTAACAAGAATGTCAAATACTTTATTTAAAAAACTATAACTTTTCTAATTAATATGTTATACTCATTCTAATAAATTAAAAATAGAATAGGTGAAATTTATGGAACAAATATTAAATGAAATACTTAACGGAATTAACAGCTTAAGAAATGATATTAATGCTCTAAAGACAGAACACATTAAAACTAATGAAAGATTAACCACTCTTGAACTTTCTCAAGAAAAACTAAAAAAAAAATTAGATAGTGTTATAGAGCAAACTGATAATTTAATTGAAGTTAATGTGAGCGCAATAACTAAAGAAAATAGCTATGAAATAGCTAATATTACAGCAATGAATAATCTTTCTTGTAAATTAGGTGAAATAGTTAGTAAAGAAGTTAGAAATCTACTTTATAATCAGTTACAAGAATTGAAATCAGATGTTAAGTTCTTGAATCATAAAGTAGCTGATACAGAAAAAGATGTCTTTGGAATAAAGGAGCATATTAAGTTAATAAAATAATACAAGAAAATTTTTAAAATTGATACTATTGATTATGCTATTAATAGATAAAAATAACTGATATTTTATAGATCATACTTAAATGGACTGCTGATAGAATTGATATTACACAATTATTTCAACAGTCCCTTTAATAATTATTTAGTTAACTCTTCTACTTCTCCAGATACTACATTCAATAAATTATTAGGTGATATCTTTATTTGATATCCAATTTTACCTGCACTTACAATAATGTACTTTAATACTTTACAACTCTTATCTAAATATGTCTTGTAATTCTTTTTTAATCCAATAGGTGAACAACCTCCCCTAATATATCCCGTATATTTAAGCATATCCTTCACATTAATCATTTCTATTTTCTTTTCTCCTGTAATACTAGCTGCTACTTTTAAATTCAATTCTTCTGCAACTGGTATAACAAATACATATAATTCTTTGCTTGTTCCTTGAGCTACTAAAGTTTTAAATACTTCCTTCTCATCTATACCTATCTTATGAGCTACAGATATACCATCTATCTTCCCATCCTTACTTTCATACATAAGAATCTCATAATTTATTTTATTAGAATCCAAAATCCTCATTGCATTTGTTTTTAACATTTTTTCTTTAGCCATGCTACACCTCATTCTTAATATAAATCATTATATATTATACACATATTATTAGTATAGTAATTTTTCTATACTTAAATATCCAATAATTAAAGCTTTCATCATTTTTGTATGATTAGAATTAAATATTGCACTAAATATGGGATTTAGCAAAAAAACTATAGCCATATTTGCAACAAGAGATTAGATGAAGTAATAGAATTTATACATGGTAATTTTAAGAATACTACTACTTTTCATATAATTCTAATGGAAGTCCATCTGGATCATTGAAAAAGGTAAACTTTTTCTCTGTATATTCATCAATTCTTATTTCTTCAACTTGAATATTTTTACCCTTAAGCTCTTTTACAGCCTCTTCAATATCATCAACTTCAAAAGCTAAATGTCTTAATCCACAAGCTTCTGGATAGCTTGGTCTTTTTGGTGAATTAGGAAAAGAGAATAATTCTATCTGTGACTCTCCAAGCTTTAAATCCAATTTATAAGATTGCCTTTCTTCTCTATATATTTCCCTTATTATCTCAAAACCAAGTTTCTCTACATAAAATTCTTTTGATATCTCATAATTTGAGCATATAATTGCCACATGATGTATTTTATTAAAATCCATTTTCATCCTCCAAACTTAAAAAGATTAATCGAAAAAATTCAATTAATCTTTTACCATTACTTAATTTTATTGTGGATTCTCTCCATATAGAAAGTAATAATCAAAGTCATAGCATAATCATATAAATAATATACAATTGCTCCAATACCCCAATAAAACACTCCGCTAAGTAGCCTTCCACCAACTGCAATATATTTAGAAATGATCTTTTCAGCAGCTAACAATACATCTATTCCTAAAATAGCTTTTGCTAATATTACTGCCAAAATAAATATTACGTTATAATAAATAAACTTTAAAAGAATTTCCACTTTCTCTTTTCTTAATCTTTCAATAAAGTATTTTACAATACCATAGCCTCCAAAAATAAGAGTATATAAAAGCCATATATTTAATGGAATAAAAAATACCGATATAATACTAGATGCTAAATAAACCATCACTGCAGTGTTAACATCACTTCTAATTATGCATACAGGAACTATTGCTGATGCAATAGTCAACACCGAAATTGTGCTTACAGGCAATATAGATGCTGAATATAATATTATTATAGTTAGTGCTATAAGAATTCCACCTAATGTTATATTTCCCGACTTCATTTTATTCCCCCTAAATTTTTCTAACAACAACCAATTAAGTCGCCACCCATACATTCACATATGCTATCTAAACACCATAAGTTCATACAGCAATCAAATGCATCAGCATTTCCACCAGTAGTTCTATATGTATTAGTATAACTCCTAGTCCTCATTCTTAGATTGTTTAAATTTTGTCTGTATTCAAAATTATTTGGATCCATTCTGCAAGCAGTTTCTAAATTATTCATAGCTGCGTCAAACCAACCTTTATTTAACATTACCATTCCATATAGGAAATACCATTCTGCATTTCTATTACTTATACCGTTTAATCTGCTTTCTGCAGCAGCATTATTACCACTTTGTATCATTCTTCTTATTTCAGCATATTGTGCTACATCAGAACCATAGCTTCCTCCATTATTATATGAAGTATTACTACTGCTATTATAAGAACTGCTGCTACCATAAGAAGTATTGCTACTTCCAGAAGTATTTTTAAGCATTTCATAAGCTCTATTTACTTCTGCAAGCTTTTCTTCTGCCAAATCCTTTAATGGATTATCAACGTATTGATCTGGATGATATTGTTTTACTAATTTTCTATATGCTGATTTTATTTCATCCTGGCTCGCTCCAGGTTTAACTCCAAGCACTTCATATGGATTCATTTTTACCACTCCTCTTATTACATTCACATTCAGTAGTTATTTTCGTGTACTTGTCCATCATACCTAAGCTTATAATATTTTCTAATATTTCTTTGTTACGTTTAATAGGAAGATTTTCTAAAGCATTCCTACATGTATATCCACAATTGAAAATTGTAAACTCCATTCTATCCCTTATTTCTTCCATTAGCTCTTCATATGTTTTACTATCAGTATTATACAAGTAATCAATAGGATTGAATTTATTTTTTTCCATATCCTCTTTTAAATCATCTAGAGCATCAATAAGATATATCCATTTTCCTAGTGAATATCCTAGTTCATATAAATTACCTCTTACTTCTTCACTATCACCTTCAAATTTTTCAGGGTATAAATTTAATATCTTCCCTACAATTTCACTAAAGGGATGAGCTATTTCATCAATAGACGAAAACTTCTTTTCAACTTCTAAATATGATAATTTCTTCAAATTTTCTTCTATTATATCATTTATCATTGTAACATTTCTGTTAAATTTACTCTTATATGACGATAATATCATTGAACTTACTTTACTTTTTATACTCTTATCATCAGCAACATCATCTAATAATTTATAATATACAAGGGAAACATTCATTGCTGCAGCATAAGCTAAAGCTTTATTGTTAATTATCATAGGCTTCTTCTTTAATGGATGAGCTATGCATCTTTGTATCTTTAGCTCCCTTTCTTCTTTATGTAATCCATCTAGCAGCAACCCTAAAAAAGTCATATCATAATTTAGCGACATTCTTGGTATATTACCAAAATTTTCTTTTATATGCATGCATATTCCACAATAATAACTTTTAAAAGATTCATATTCCCTTATCTTTAATTCTGGCTTAAGCGGAGTAACATAACCAAACAAAAAACCACTCCTTAAAATATTTTTATAGTATACATTAAATATCCTTAACATATTTTAGATATATTATATACTAAAGAACCATTTTAATAAAATATTTTTATTATTTATCTACCACAATGGTTTTACAAATTAAATATTATTAAGGAAGATTTTTATGAACCACTTATTGTTAGTATTAAAAACATTACCTATTTAAAACATAGAAATTTGATAATTTTCTTTAATGGCATTAATACTTTTCTCTTTTCCCTTATCCTTTACTATAACTTTAAATTTATTTACTTTTTCAGATTTATTATCATTTTCATCACCATTAATAAAATTATCAATTTTAAAATTTCCAATACCTTTAAAACTAATTTCATTTAAATTATATTTTTGAAATAATATTTCATTAAAAAAGTTATCACTTTCATCATTTGTTTTTTCTTCAAAGAGTATTATTTCATTTTTTATATCATCTAACATAATTAAATGCTTATAATCATAATCTACAAAACTATATAAATATCCATGATTACTTTCACCTTGTATCTCTTTAAATAACGGAACTTTTACATTTACCACTTTAATATACTTTATATTTTCAGCATTAAAGAATATGGTTTTCTCCATTCTATTTAATTTATGTATATCATCTATATAATCAATGGCTATTTTTTCACCATCTTTAAATTCAAAATATAAATCAGTATATAATCCATTTTTAAATCTATAATTTATTTCTCCATAAATTTCAAAATTATCTTTAAGCATTTTCTCATAAAAAACTCTTTTGATCTTTTTTTGACTTACACTTTCCTTTAGTGCTTTACAAATTCCTTTGCCATTGTCATGAACATGAGAAAAATAAGGCTTTATTACTTTCCCATAGTTGAACCTTAGTTTTTCTCCACAATAATCACAAATCAGCTTACCCTCACTGCCTGCATTTTTTAACAATTGCACGTGTTCAGAAGATATTTGTTCATTTTCATCAAAAAAATCAAATATATAAATAATTTTATTATCATACCTGCACTTATCCACGCAAATCAACCCTTTTACCTTTTTTATTATAATTATACATTTATTACCACAAAACTTCAATATTATCTAATTATTTTCATCTTAAAAACTAATTCCCCATTATAACTTTTATATGATAGAGGACAATCATATTTCCATTACATATAATATAAATATAAAAATCCCTTATATTTATAAATTAAAGGAGTAAAATATATGGAAATTACTTTAAATGATAAAATTTATAATGTAACTCCTGAAGACTACTCCATAGAAAGTATTATAGTTTTTGGATCATTTATTCGTGGTGATAATAATATCCATAGCGACATTGATTTTTTAATAGTAATCGATAACTGTTCCTATAATGAAAAATTAATAACTAAACTTAATATTGCTGAAGAAATGCAAATTCCTCCTTCATGGATATCAATTTATACTACCGATGAAATTTATGATTTATGCTTATATGGCGATAGTTTTCTCTGGAGTATCAAGCTAGAAGGTTTAATCCTTTATTCTCGTAGCGGTTTTTTCGAATACTGCCTATATAATCTTAGACTATATACCAACATGACTAATGATATTGCTTCAAATTATAAGAAGTTAAGAAACATATCTTATGACTTTAATACTAAGACTGTTTCAAAAGCTACCTTAATTAAGCGAGTTGGCTATATAATCCGTAATACACTAACGATTTTAGCTTATACTGCAGGAGTAATAAATTACAATAAATATGAGGTATATGATATATGTAAAAGCATACCTGGCTTCTATATTCCATTTTCCAAAGAAAGCTACTTTAAATTGCTTGATATAAAATCATATATTAAAGATAATAGTCTTGATGCTGATTCAATTCCTAATTTCCATCAGTATATCAAATTATGGATAAAAAAAGCTTTCTTACTTGTAAGGTCTTCATATTATAAAATTATTGCGCTGACATCTAGAGGTTTTTCCAGCCCATTTATCGATTACCTATAATATAAAATATAATTATGAACAAAATATATAAATATTTTCAATTGAAAATTAATAAAAAAGACTATCTCAAAAGAAATAGTCTTTTTCATTAATTTATTTTCAGTTATACTGCTTCAACATTATTTTCATATGTTATAGATTTTTTAGATGATTTCATTATTATCTTTCTTAACATATCTACCGGTATCATTGTCAATGACATAACTATAATAATTAACCATCCTTTAATTCCAAAAGGTGTACATGAGAATATTTCCCCACCTACAAATGTTAAAATTATTTGAACTAAAACAATTGTTAACATTACCTTTATAAAACCTTTATTTTCTTTTATGTGGTCAAATATATTAATACCTTCACTACGTACATTAAATCCATTGGCCACAGCAGAAAAAACAAACATTGAAAAATATGCAGTTAAGTGTTGTCCTTCATTTTCAAAGAATTCTTTAAAGAACGGAAGCTTTAAGAATGCAAAACTTATTACTCCAAGCCATGCCCCTGCACATAAAACTTGAGACATCATGTTTTTATTCACTAAACTTTGAGTTCTTGATTTAGGTTTTTCACTCATATATTTCTTTAAAGCTGGCTCAGCTCCTAAAGCTAAAGCACCTAATCCATCCATAACTAAGTTTATCCATAAGATATGTGTAATCTTTAATGGCTCTTCAACACCAAAGAAAGGCGAAATAGCTGATACTGCAACTGCTGCTACATTTATAGTTAATTGGAATTTAATAAACTTTAATATGTTATTATAAATAGTTCTACCATATAAAATAGCATTTTCTATAGATTTAAAATTATCATCTAAGATAACTATTGAACCTGCTTCTTTTGCAACATCAGTACCTGATCCCATTGCAAAACCAACGTCTGCTCTCTTTAATGCCGGTGCATCATTAACACCATCACCAGTCATACCACAAACAAGATTTAGCTCTTGTGCAATTCTTACCATTCTTGATTTATCTGTTGGTAATGCTCTTGCAATAACTCTTATCTTTGTAATAACAGCTTTTATTTCATCATCAGTCATCTTATTTAATTCTTCAGAAGTAAATGCTAACTCATCATCGCTCTTAATTAATCCACTATCTTTTGCTATAGCTACAGCTGTTTCTTTTCTATCACCTGTAATCATAACAACTTGTACACCAGCGTTTTGTACTTCTTTAATTGCTTGTTTTGCTTCTGGTCTTACATCATCTCTTATTCCAACAAAACCTACAATAACTAAATCATCTGGTAATGTATCTTCAACCAATTCACTTTGAGAATAAGCAAATGATAAAACTCTCATTGCTTTATCAGCTAATGCATCTATTTTAGCATTTAATTTATCTTTATCTATTTGTACTACTTGTCCATTTTCATTGATATACTTAGTAGCCTTACCAAGCAATCTTTCTGGCGCACCTTTATATACTGTAACATTTTCAAGCTCAGCACCTGAATATTTATTAGCAGAGTTAAAACCTTGACTCTTAATGACTTTTATATCATTTAATGAGTTCATTTCATTTTTACCTAAAAACTTTAATAAAGCTTTATCTGTAGCATTTCCACCTATAACTTTATCATTATTATCAAACATAGCACCTGTATTTTTTCCAATACAAAGTCCCATATATTCTTTTATATAATTGCTAGATTGATAGCTATCCTTTAAATCTCCATCAAAAAATTCAACTACTTCTAGCTCACCTTTAGTAATTGTCCCTGTCTTATCAGAAAATAGTATGTTTAATGAACCAGCTGTTTCAATACCTATAGGCTTTCTTACCAATACATTATTTTGCAGCATCTTAGAGGTATTTTGCATTAAAACAATGGCAATCATTAATGGAAGTCCTTCTGGAACAGCCATAACTATAATAACAACTGCTAACATTAAAACTTCTAATAAGTCTTTAAATACATACATCATACCAAGATCAAAATATGGAGATACTCCTCCAGCTACTATAACTTTATGAATCATTAAAGTTATTGCAATAACCACTGCTCCTATATATCCAAACTTTGATATACTATCAGCTAATTTAGAAAGCTTAACTTTTAATGGGCTTTCTACATCATCATCTTGCATGTCCTTAGCCATTTCACCCATCATAGTCATCATACCAACTTTTTTGACTTCTAGTACACCTTCACCATTTACCACAACAGCACCTCTAAATAAAGAATGCTTGTCTACAAATGTATCTCCAGTAATAGCAACTTCTCTATAAATAAAGTCATTAGGAATAGCATACTTCTTACACTCTTCTGATTCTCCATTAAGTGCTGAATTATCTACTGCAATTGCTCCTGAACACAATACTCCATCTGCTGGAATCTTATCTCCACTTTGTATGATAATTCTATCACCTACTACAACATCATCTACTTCTATTTCAACTATTTTACCATTTCTATAAACTTTACAAAGTTCTTTTTTAGTTCCATCTTTTAATTTTCTATATTCATTATCACTGGACATTTCAGTTTTAGCTGATATACCTGTAACTAATAATACAGAAATAACTATTCCTATAAGCTCTCCCCATTCAGCATAGCCTAAAAAAGCCATAATAGCCATTATACACGCAATGGCTAATAGTAATTTTATCATTGGGTCTCCAAATGCATCTTTAAACTTATCTAGGAATGTTTCTGGCTCTGCTTCAATTATTTTATTATCACCAAATTTCTGTCTACTTTCTAAAACTTCTTCATCATTTAATCCATGCAACACTTTACTTCCTCCTAGTTCTTAAAAATATGTAAAACTTTACTTATTACTTGGTTAACTATTTAATAATTATAGTTATCTATAGCTATTATATAACTCTTGTATAGATGCTTCCAAAGCTTCACTTACAACTTTAAATTGCCATTCACCATTTTCTTTACGAAGCTCTGCAAATTTAACACAAGTATTATTACCTGCATCTTCAGTTAAATTATATCTACATATCTCCTCATATGATTTATCTTCATTTAATAGTCTAACATAAGCATTTTTCACCTTTGAAAAAGACTGCTTTCTTGCTTTTCCTTCATATATTGTAACAGCAAACATTATTCTACAACATCTTGTTGGAAGATTATTTAATGAAACTGAAACTCTTTCATCATCGCCATCTCCATGACCTGTTAAGTTATCTCCATGCAGAAATATTCCATTATTTTTTTTATTACCAAAATAGACCATTCCATCTTTAGCTATTAGCTTTCCACTTTCATCTAAAAGTAACGCAACTAAATCTAAATCGAAATCTTTACCTAATCCAAAAAAACCTTTTTTTGCTACATCCCAACCTGCTGCTAAAATCACATTTTTTAAAGAAGGATCCTTTTTAGTTAAATCTAATATATCATTTTTTTGTAAATTTAATAACATCCTCAATTCTCCTTTATCTATTATGCATATAATGCTAAAATACCATTTAAATCAGCTATACGTCCTTCACCAACAGCTTTAAATTCCCATTCTGAACCTGCTTTATATAATTCAGCAAATATAACTGAAGTACTAGTAGAACCATCTTCCTTTAAATTGAATCTACAAAGTTCTTTTTCATTATTTTCTGCATCTAATAGTCTTACATATGAATTGTCTATCATTCCAAATGTTTGTCTCTTAGCTTGTGCATTATGTATAGTAACTACAAATGCTATCTTTGCTATATTAGAGTCAATTGCTTGTAAGTCTATTAATATTCTTTCATCATCACCATCACCAGCACCTGTTCTATTATCTCCACCTAGTGTAATTCCTTGTCCATTTGGATTGTTAAAGAAAATTACATTAGATACAGTGTTGAACTTATTATTACTATCTAACAAAAATGCTGCAATATCTAAATCAAAATCTGCTCCATTTCTTGATATATCCCAACCAGCACCTAAAATTACTTTCTTTAATCCTGGATTTTTCTTAGTTAAATCTAATATATCATTTTTTTGTAAATTTAAAACTGGCATTGAATCATTATTTGACATACCAAAATTTCCACCTAAATTAATTCCCATAATTTTTTCTCCTATATATATATTTTTTTTACTTATTTATTTACATGTAAAGCGATAAAATACCATTTAAATCTGCCATTTTCCCTTCGCCTACAGCCTTAAACTGCCATTCAAAACCATCTCTAAATAGTTCGGCAAATATTACTGACGTACTAGTAGAACCATCTTCTTTCAAATTAAACCTACATACTTCTTTTTCATTATTTTTAGCATCTAATAATCTTATATATGAGTTTTCTACCATACCAAATGTTTGTCTCTTAGCTTGCGCTTCATGAATTGTAGTTACAAAAACTATTTTTGCTATATCACTTCTAATTTGTGATAAATCTATAGTTATTCTTTCATCATCACCATCACCTGCACCAGTTCTGTTATCTCCTTCAAGGACAATACCTGGAGCTTCCATATTATTAAAGAATATAACATCTTGCGGTATATTCTGTACTTTACCATTGCTATTTAATAAGAAAGCAGCAATATCTAAATCAAAATCATAACCATTCTTTGCTATATCCCAACCTGCTCCTAAAATTACTTTTTCTAAGCCTGGATTTTTCTTAGTTAAATCTAAAATTTGATTTTTTTGCAAATTCAACGCATTAACTACTTCTCCACTTCTGTTTCCCATCATAGATCCTAAATTAATTGCCATATTCAATGCACCTCTTTTCTTTCTCCTCTTTATGTAGTATATATTACCACTTTAAGAATTAATTTTCAACCCTTATAAGGAAATACTTTTTTTCATTGTCATTTTTATACTTTCAAGCTTAGTTGTATTTTCTTTTCTTGCTAATGCATTGCTTTGTTGTATAGCTTTTGTTTCTTCAATACCTCTCATTATTGTTTCATATGATTTTTCTAAAGTTTCAATGGCAACAGAGCTACTTGAAGCCATTTTAGCTATTTCTACTGATTGTCTAGAAGTATTAGCTGCATTTCTCATGATAAGTTCATTTGTTTTATCATCTAACTGCTTTAATGACTTAGCTTGAATTTGTTGTCGCTTTAATAAAACTGCTTGTGCAAGGCATTGTTTAAAAATAGGAAGTGTTACAATAAATGAAGAATTTATTTTTCTCATTAAATTAAAATTAGACATTTGCATGCTTTGTAACATTGGAGCGGCTTGTATTGCTACATTTTCAGCAATTCTTAAATCATATATACGTTGGTTTAACATCTCTTTACACATTTCAAGCTTTTGTACCATCATATTCTTTTCCTCTTCACTGATAGTATTATTTAGAGGAATTTGATAAATGTATTGTTCAACTTCTTCTAAAGCTAATTCTCCTGCCACTATATATTTTTCCAATTCTTGATAATAAGCCATGTTGCCATCATATAATCTCTTCAATTTATTATTTGATTCCTTAATATCGCTTTCATATTTCTTTAATAATACATAAACCTTTTCCACTTCATATCCCATGGTGTCATATTTTTGGAATAATCTAGCTATAGTATTTCCTGCACTTTTGAAAATCTTAGAAACAAAACTTTCTTGTTTTATATTTTTAATTTCTTTAACATCAAACTTATCCATTATTTTTGTTAAATTAACTAACATTTCTGTTGTTTCCTCAGCTTTTATTTCCTTCATAGAATTTAAAAGTTCATCAGAAATTTTTGATATATTTTCACTAGCTTTTTGACCAAATTGAACAATTGAATTTGGATTTTGTACTTCTATTTCACTTGTAAGATCTTGTACTTCCTTAAGAGACCTTAATCTTTCTTTATATTCTTCTAAATTATTAGTGATCTCCGCCATGCTATTTTCAGTAGCAAACATAGTGTTATCAGTCATATTCATCATGCTATTAAAATTATTTCCATTCACTATTATTCTCTCCTTACTTTCTTTTATTAATTACTTATTCATAATCCTTGAAAAAAAGCTTTGCTTATAATTTATTATCTCATCAAATTTACAATCATAGCGTATTTCTTCTAATCTATTAATAACAATCTTATTCTCCTTAATATATTTATTTATATTGAAAGATCCTGATGGATTAAAAATAACTATATCAATACCTATATTATGTAAATAGCATAATAAGATAACCATCCATTCATTAATAGTATCTTCACCATTTAAATAAATAACTATCTTTGGTATAGAAAAAACAAAATCGAAATTATCTATTATTCTTATTATGCTTTCATTTAGATATAAAATTAATGCTAAAAGCTTTAAAGATAGCTTTTTATCAAAACTCATCTTTAATATCTTATTTTCTTTAATAAACTGGTTAAACTTATTTAATAGTAAATCTTGCAACTCTTCATTATACTTTCCTAATGTATAAACTCTACTCTTTTTTATTTCTTCCACATCAAATGTACCATCACTTAACTGACAAAACATTAATTCGAACATATCATTAGATACTGATATATCTCTGGAAATATTTCCTCCATTAAAAAACAATGTATTTGGTGCATTTAAACAATGTTTTAGTATTTTCTGATTTTCAGCAATACTGCAATACTGTCCATCAATTTTATAAAAAATGCTTGGAACTGTAACTACCATATCTTCAACTTTAAATCCTGGTCTAAGCTTAGCTGGTTCATTCCAATAAATATATATATCTTCTAAAATTGTATCTAGTAATACACTTTTAGTAAATCCTTTTCTAAACTGCCATGGTTTATACATTCCTGTATTAGAAAATAATTCTTCATGAATACTTTTTTCAATTTGCTTTGCTACTGTTTCAATAACTTCTATTTCATGACCTCTATGAGCCTTAATATTAAAACTTTCAAGATCTGTAATGCTATTTTCCACATAACATTTACTTAAATTATCAGTATCCACCTCAGTCCAGTGCCCTTCTTTTAAAGGATTTAAATATAAAACATCAAATCCCATCTTATAAAGCATTATTAAAAAATATATTTCATGTTTATTTATCTTTCCATAATATATACATTTAGGATTAATGGAATTTTTATAATCCAGATTTTTAATCCATGAATATGCCCATACTATAAGTTTAGTTATAAAATTATTTCTTACGGAATCATTAAAGAAATTTTCGTTTTTTACAGATAATTCAATTACATACTGTAAAGCCTCTAAAAAAGCTGTATTTATTGCTAAATCATCAAAAATAACTATTTCTTCATTAACTATATTAAATATATTCATAGAGTTAAGTTCATTATAAATGTATTCAATAAGCTCCATTTCACCGTTTAAAGGTATCTCACCATCAAAAATTAATGATACATTGCTATTTTCATAACATTTTTTATTTAATGTACTAAGAATATTATCATAATTTTCCTTATTACTTACACCTATAATTCTGTTAAAATATGAAGCAAATTGGCCATTTATATCTGTTCTACTGTATTTATCCATAAACATATTCTGAATTATCCCTAATAAATCAACAGCCATAATTCACCACCTCATAATATCATTTATGTATAATTTATAATTTATCATATATCACTTTTATTATACAATCTTTAAAAAATAAAAAAAACAATAATTAACTCTATAAAAGAATTAATTACTGCTTTTTTTATTTCAAGCTTCTTTTTTACATTTTTTATTATTTTTTTCATACATCATCATATCAATTATTAACTTGATTTTATTTTGAGATTTGGTGAATTCATCTTCAATCTTGTTAATCGTTTCCATTTTCTTGTGATATTTCTCTATAATCTTTTTATTATTAATCATATCAATCACCCTCTTTAATTCTAACTATTATATATTATTATCAAAAGTTTAATTATATGAATTAATTTATATATTTAATCAAAAATTTTTACTACAACCATATTTATTTAATTCTTCATTTTATGTTTATTATCCTTCTAAAAATTTTATTTTTTAAAAACTAAATTAAAAAAGCTGAAAAATACTTTTCCAGCTTTTCCTATCTAATTTTTAGATAATTCATTGATAACATCTGCCATCAATTTTAATTTTAAATGAACTCTTGTACCTTCATCATCTATTTTATTTATCTTATCTACCTTTGCCATATATTTTTCTTTCATTCTTTCTGTGTATTCCATAATAACTTCCTCTCTTATATATATTTACGATTATTATTTGCCATTTGTACTAAAATTTATGCAGTACAAAAGTGGCTGACGCCACGCTTCAGCGAAGAAAGCAACTTTTGTTAGCCAAC
>FR883403.1 GCA_000435835.1 Clostridium sp. CAG:221 | reverse complement strand
AATTCCCGAAGGGAGCGTGGCGAAGCCACTTTTGTACTCCTATAGAAGAAAGTATTATAAATTATTATGGTGAAATAATAAAATAAGAAAATGCTGGAGGGAAAGAAATGAAGTATGAAGTAATATTATTTGATGCAGATGAAACTTTGTTTGACTTTAAAAAGTCAGAGAGAGAAGCTTTTAGAAAAGCAATGATTGATATGGGAATAGAATATGATGAAGATTATCATTTTAAAATATATCATGAAATCAATACAAAGATTTGGAGAGAATTTGAAGAGGGACTTATAACTCAGGAAAAGCTTAAGGTAGAAAGATTTAGAAGATTAGCAGACAAATTATCAATTAAATTAGATGAATATGAGATAGCAGAGTTATATATGGATTATTTATCAGAAGCTTCCTTTTTATATGATGAAAGTATAGAACTATTGGAAGAACTGAAGGAAAAGTATAAACTAATAATTATCACTAATGGACTTACTAAGGTACAAGATAAGAGAGTAAGAAAATCTAAAATAGCAAAATATTTTAAAGATATAATAATTTCTGAAGAAGTCGCTATATCTAAACCAAATGCAGAAATATTCCATCATGCTCTTGATAAAATAGGTTATAATGATAAGAATAAAGTATTAATGGTAGGGGATAGCCTTACTTCAGATATACAAGGTGGTATAAATGCAGGAATTGATACATGTTGGTATAATCCAAATGAATATATTAATAATACAAATATTAAGCCTACATATGAAATTAAATCATTATTTCAGCTTAGAGAATTATTAAAATAAAAGAGAAGTAAAAAATAGACCATGACTTTTGTCATGATCTATTTTTATTAAGATAAAGATTAACGTTCTTTTTTAGCTATTTCTTCAGAAATTCTAGCAACAATAGTATTTAAAGCTATTGGACCTTCTTCTCCATTCTTTCTGCTTCTTACAGCAACTTCATTGTTAGCTTCTTCTTTTTCACCTACAACGAAGATGTAAGGAACTCTTTCAAGTCTAGCTTCTCTAATTTTATAACCAATTTTTTCAGTTCTGTAGTCAGCTTCAACTCTGATTCCATTGTTTCTTAATTCACTTACAACTTTAGCAGTGTAGTCATTGTACTTATCTGATAAAGGTAATACCTTAACTTGAACTGGAGCTAACCAAGTTGGGAATGCACCAGCATATTTTTCTATAAGCATAGCAATAGTTCTTTCATAACATCCAATTGATGATCTATGAATAACGAATGGTATTTTCTTGTTACCATCTTTATCAATGTAAGACATTCCTAATCTCTCACCTAAAGCAAAGTCAATTTGAACTGTGATGATAGTATCTTCTTTACCATGAACGTTCTTAAATTGTATATCAAGCTTTGGTCCGTAGAATGCTGCTTCACCTTCAGCTTCAACATAATCTATATTTAAGTGATCTAATATAGTTCTCATTTGGTTTTGAGTAGCTTCCCAAGCTTCTGGGTTGTTAATATACTTTTCAGTGTTGCTTGGATCCCATTTAGAGAATCTGTAAGATATATCTCCATCAATTCCTAAAGTACTCATAACATAGTTAATTAAATCAATAACTTCTTTAAATTCTGATTCTAATTGTTCAGGAGTACAGATTATATGTCCTTCAGATAATGTAAATTGTCTTACTCTTATAAGACCGTGCATTTCTCCTGAAGCTTCTTTTCTAAATAGTGTAGAAGTTTCAGCATATCTGATTGGAAGGTCTCTGTAGCTGTGTTGTTCTGCATTGTATACTGTAAATTGGAATGGACAAGTCATTGGTCTTAAGGCCATAACTTCATTATCTTGTTCTTCGTCACCTAAAACAAACATTCCATCTTTATAGTGATCCCAATGTCCTGAAGCCTTGAATAAATCATTTTTAGACATGAAAGGAGTCTTAGTTAAAACATATCCTCTTCTTTCTTCTTCATCTTCAATCCATCTTTGAAGAGTTTGGAATATCTTAGCTCCCTTAGGCATGAATAGTGGTAAACCTTGACCAACCTTTTCGTCAGTTGTAAAGATTCCAAGTTCTCTACCTAATTTGTTGTGATCTCTCTTTTTAGCTTCTTCTAATGCTTCTAAGTAAGCATCTAAATCAGCTTTCTTTAAGAATGCAGTACCGTAAATTCTAGAAAGCATCTTGTTTTTTTCGTCACCTTTCCAGTAAGCACCAGCACTTCTAAGTAATTTAACAGCTTTTATATTCTTTAATGACATTACGTGAGGACCAGCGCAAAGATCTGTAAAATCACCTATTTTGTAGAATGATATTATTTCATCTTCAGCTAAATCGTTTATTAATTCAACTTTGTAAGGCTCATCCTTCATAAGTTCTAAAGCTTCGTTTCTTGGAAGTTCAAATCTTTCTATAGCAGGATTTTCCTTAATTATTTTTCTCATTTCATCTTCTATTTTAACTAAATCGTCAGCTGTGAAAGCTTTTTCTGTATCAAAGTCATAGTAGAATCCATTTTCTATTGATGGTCCTATAGCTATTTTAGCTTCTGGGAATAATCTTTTTACAGCAGCAGCTAATACGTGAGAAACACTGTGTCTTACAGCATCTTTTCCTTCTTGACTATCAAATGTACAGATTTCAAGAGCACAGTCTTCATTTAATATAGTTCTTAAATCTTTAACTTCTCCATTTACTTTTCCACATTGTGCATTTCTAGCTAAACCTTCGCTAATTGATTTTGCAACGTCTAAGATTGATGAACCTTTAGCAACTTCTCTAACAGATCCATCTTTTAAAGTTATTTTAATCATGTTTTTTCGTCCTTTCATTATGTATTTTAAAAATAAAAAAAGCTCATCGTCTCTTTTCCTATAGAAAAGGGACGAGAGCATATATTCCCGTGGTTCCACCCTTAATTGCCTAAAATAATAGGCCACTTAAGAATCATCGTAACGTGATGACAAACGGACTGGATTAGAGTCACTCCGAGTTAGTTTTCAACTAATTTCATTTAAATCTGCTTCCAGCTATTGCAGATTCTCTCTGGAAATATACCTTTAGTTTACTTTTCTCATCATAGTATTTTCATATTTAAGATAATTATATGTATCAAATTAAAATATGTCAATATTGAAAAAATGTTAAAATAAATATTGCATTACTTTACAATAAATGGTAAAATTAAATCATCAAGCAGGTGTGGCGGAATTGGCAGACGCACTAGACTTAGGATCTAGCGCCAACCGGTGTAAGGGTTCGACTCCCTTCACCTGCACCATTTAAGCGGTAATGACTCAATTGGCAGAGTGTCACCTTCCCAAGGTGAACGTTGCGGGTTCGAGTCCCGTTTACCGCTCCATTTATCCAATTAAGAATTAACAGTGATGAATGAAGAATAACTGATGGAGCTTCTAATGAAGTTCCTTTTTGTTATGAATTTATAAAATTAAAAAGAAAAAAGTATTGAAAAAAGTTAAAATATTGTAATAAAATAATTATGTAAGAATAAAAAGTATATGTATATATAAATATTAGCGTAGTAGGAGTGCGTAAGCCTAGGAATAGGTTTATGCATTTTTTATTTTTATAAGAAAAATATATAACATATAAGAGGAAGCTTGAAAGCTTCCTCTTTTCTTTAATAAATATATTATAATAGCAGTTTAAATATAGTCTAACTCTAATAAGTCAAAGGCTAATTCGTCTAAGGATTCGTAGTTATATAATCTACATCCCATTAGTTTCCAAATAATATCATCCTTTTTAAAGCCTTCCTTATATAGTTTTAAATCTTTTAATAATCGTTTAAGAGCTCCATTATGGACTCCTAGTATAATTGATAATTCTTTAGGCCAGTAGTACTTTTTTGGTAAAATCTCGTATAGTTTTTGCTGTAATTCAAGCTTGTATTGCAAGTCAATCATTTTGTTTTGATGGGGACCACATTTTCCACGATGATGAAGAGCACAAAGATACTTATAGTTGAGCTCTATATCAAAACCACCCTCACTTCTATAAACAATATGATGCACATCAGCTTTTTCTCCACAAATACTACACTTATACAAACTCTTGCCCCCTTTATCTATATAAATTAATTTATATTACGAAACATATTAACATTCAATTCGGAAATTAATTAGAGTTTTCATAAAATTTTTACATTTAAATAAAAAAACGGTTATAATTATAGTAGAAGTGGTAAATATAGTTTATAGTATATTATATTAATTTTTAAAAGAAAGGTGATAGCTATGAAGAATAAATACGATTCTTTTAAATATTGGGAAAACCTTATAAGTGAAAATAAAACTATTAGAGGGCATATGTTCATGAATGAACTTCCAACAGAAAAAAGCTTATATATACACACGTTAATTTTTTCAAAATTCAATGGATTAAAAAATATATGGAGTTACTTTCCAGATGAAATGGCTCTTCTTGGATATATACAGTATTCATTCTTGCAAGAAGCTTTTTATATATGGATAAATGGTAGAAAACAGGGGATTTCTTATATTCCTTTAAAGCCTGTGGAAGAGATAATTAAGGATGGGGAGAAAAGAAATAGAATTACTAAGGAAGAATCACTTGAAATGAAGAAACAAGTAGAGAGAATTAAGAAATTATGGTCATTACCTAGAAATAAAATATTATTAGAGCTTAAAAAATTCGTTAGGGATTTTAATAAAGCTTGGTATGGTGATAGTACAGAATTCTTATATTTAAAGATATTTAATACCCCAGAGGAGCTTGGAGAGTTTGTTATTAATTCTAGCTATATGAGTAGTTCTGTAGAGGAATTTGAGAAAATGTCTAGCAAAAGTATTGATGACTGGAAAATTATCTGTAGTACAGCAGATAAAGATAAGATAACAGGAGAAGCTTTTAGAAAGATTTTATTGAAATATTTAACAGAAGTTATATAGTGTTGTTGACAGTAAAATTTCAAAGTGTTATAATTTTATTGTAAACTATAAGCGCCATTAGCTCAGTTGGTAGAGCACCTGACTCTTAATCAGGGTGTCCCCGGTTCGAACCCGTGATGGCGCACCATAAAAACGTTGTGATTAGTTTTCACAACGTTTTTATTTTAACTTTTAGTTATAAAAAGTAATTTATATTATTGTAAAAATATTGACATTGACAAGGGTAATAATGTCTTGTTAAAATACTATTGTAAAAAGAATAACTTATCAAGAGTGGTGGAGGGACTGGCCCTGTGAAGCCCAGCAACCTATTTTGCAAATGCAGAATTAAGAATTAAGAATTATGAATTAAAGTGAAAATTTCAGCGAAATTTTTTGTAATTCATCATTCATTATTCATAATTCATCATTGAATAAAAGTTGGTGCTAATTCCAAGTAGATAAGAAGAGTATATATTAGTTTAGAATTTATAAGCTTCAGTATCATACTGAGGCTTTTTTTAATACAAAAAATAAAAAGATTAAGGAGAATAACCAATGAAAAAAGGAAGTATAAGTGCATTACTGCCGTTATTGATATTTTTAATATCTTATGTTGGATTATCAATAGTAGCTGGAGATATGTATGGGGTATCTGTTATAATACCATTTTCCATAGCAGCTATTAGTGCTTTAGTAATGAATAGAAAGAGAAGCTTTAATGAAAAATTAGAAACATTCTGCAAAGGAGCAGGTGAAAGTAATGTAATATTAATGATTATTATATTTATATTAGCTGGTGCCTTTGTACAAGTAGCTAAGGATATGGGAGCTGTAGAATCAACAGTAAATCTAGGGATTTCAATATTACCTAAGAATCTTTTAATAGCCGGACTATTTGTAATTGCATGTTTTATAGCTATTTCAGTTGGTACTTCAGTGGGAACAATTGTTGCATTAGTTCCTATAGCTGTAGGAATTGCTGACAAAACAGGAGTTGGTGTAGCTTTATCCACAGCTGCTGTTGTAAGTGGAGCAATGTTTGGGGACAACCTGTCAATAATTTCAGATACAACAATTGCTGCCACTAGAACTCAAGGTTGTGAAATGAGAGATAAGTTTAAAACTAACTTTAAGATTGTTATGCCAGCTGCTATATTAACAATAATTATTTTGATAATGATGACAAAAAATGCTGGAATGGTTGAAATTGATACTTTAGAATATAGCTTTATAAAAATAGTTCCTTATTTAGCAGTAATAATAGCAGCACTTTGTGGATTAAATGTAATGATTATTTTAACAGCAGGAATAGTTATTGCTGGAATTATTGGATTAGCTTCTGGAAGCTTTAATATAGTTGGGTTATGTACATCTATAGCAAGTGGAGCTATGGGAATGAGTGAGCTTATTATTATTTCTTTAATGATTGCTGGAACAATAGCAATTATAAAGGAAAATGGCGGAATAGATTTTATTTTAAATATTGGCTTAAAGAAATTTAAAAATAAGAGAGATGCAGAATTAGGCATTGCTGCTTTAGTAAGTTTTGTTGATATATGCACAGCAAATAATACTATAGCAATAGTTTCAACAGGACCTATAGCAAAGGATATTTCAGATGAATTTGAATTAGAGCCTAAGAGAGTAGCTGGAATATTAGATATGTTTTCCTGTGTATTCCAAGGAATTATACCACATGGTGCTCAGCTTATATCAGCAGCTGGTATAGCATTAGTATCACCATTTGAAATAATGAAGTTCTTATTCTATCCATATTTAATGGGTATATGTGCATTAATATCAATTTTCTATTACAATAGAAAAAGAGCAGCTAGATAAACTAGCTGCTCTTTTTTGTAAGTAGGCAGATACTTTGAGAAGAAATTCCCTTGCCTTCACCGGTAAAGCCTAACCCTTCTTCTGTAGTTGCTTTTACATTAATTTGATCAATATTTATGTTTAAAGCTTCTGATATATTTTTTCTCATATTTTCTATATGTGGAGCCATCTTTGGCTTTTGTGCAATTATAGTAGAATCTATATTTTCTATAAGCCAATTATTTTCTTTTAATAATGAGCCTACATGTTTTAAAAGCTCAATACTTGATATGCCTTTATATCTATGGTCGCTATCAGGAAAATGTTTTCCTATATCGCCTAAAGCAGCAGCACCTAATAAGGAATCCATGATGGCATGAAGCAATACGTCTGCATCTGAATGACCTAATAATCCAAGGGAATACGGTATTTTAACTCCTCCTAAAATAAGATCTCTATCTTCAACTAATTTGTGGACATCATATCCCATTCCTATTCTCATTTCATCACCTCATATAAATTATAAAACAGATATATTAATTTATAAATAGTAATGGGATTTTAATTAATAATTTGATGTTTTTCTCTTTACAGCATTATTTAAACGTTTACTACTTCTATTATACTTAGGTAATGGTAAAATTTTAATTAATGAGAATGTTACTTTATATAAAATTATCAGAGTTTTTGATTTAATTTTTTTCTTAGTAAAAGTGAAATCAACATATATTATATTTTTTTTATCTCTTTTCATAAAACCACACCCCTTTATACTATTATCTTATGATAAGTAATTATTTTTAAAAACCTTTATGATATAATATATGTAATAAAATTTATATATGTAACAAATTATAACTGGTAATGGGAGGAGTATATGGATAAGTTTAGAAGAGTAGTAGGAATCTTATTAATTATTATTGGTGTGGTAATAATTGGTGATGTTGCCTATAAGAAAATTATAACACTTAAGAAACAAAAAGAAATAGTAAAATTATTTGAAAATGGTTTTTCAGAAGGGACTTCCACTGAAGGGGCTACTGAGTCAAGTGAATCGGTAAATTTAGATGAAATAAATGGATATAAGCCAATAGCAATCATTGAAATACCAAGTATTAATTTATCTCAAGCATTAGTAGAAGGAATCAGTGATAATGTATTACAATACTTTTTAGGTCATTTTCCAGATTCAGCTGCACCTGGACAAGTTGGTAATTTTGCTATAGCAGGACATAGAGTGTCTGATTATACAGATGCATTCATAAATTTATATAAAGTTACAGCAGGAGATAAAATTATAGTTAAAACACACGATAAGAAATATACTTATGTAATAGAAGAAAATTATATTGTAAATCCAGATCAGGTGGAAGTTTTAGATGCTACAGAAAACGCTACTATTACATTAATTACATGTACAGTAGGATCAAAGCAAAGGGTCATTGTGAAAGGGACATTACAATCAACAGAAGACTTATAAAAGGTGGAAAAAATGAGTGAATATAAAAAGGGCAAATATAGCTTTTCTTTAGCTCCAGCTTTAGTACTAGTTGGCAAGGAAATAGTTGAAGAAAGAAAAAATCAGGTAGAAGGGTTTATTAGAGAATTAGAGGATTATAACATAATATTAAGAGATTTAGCAGAGGAAGAAGTTAGTTTAGATTTAAGAAATGAACTTTTAAACATAGCTATGTATATTTCTGAAAATGCAGAAATATATAATGAATTCTATGAAAAAAAACAACTTCCTCTTAACAAGATAGCTAAAGCAGTTCTTAAGCCAAGGCAATTTTTACAAAAATGGCGAGAGTATATAATAGTATACTCTCTAATATTAGGGAATTATAACTATAAACATATTTCAGATTACTTAAAGATAATTGAGAAGAAAGAAGAGATTGAAGAAAAAAGAGATAATAATGTTATAATCTTTGATAATATAGCTAAATTTAATTCCGAAGAAAAAGAATGTGAAAATAATGAATATCCTGATGAGGAACTAGAAGAGTCATCATTGTTAGAGGATGAGTCAGAAAAGGTGAAAGGTGTTGTTTTATATAAAAGAAAAGCAAAAGCAATTATTCTTACATCCAGTGGAGAATTCATTAAAGCAAAGATAAATGATAAAAATATAGGTGATGAAGCAAGCGTAAATATAAAAAAGAAGTTTAAAAATAAAAAGTTTTATATTGGAATATTAATACTATTTATAATATGTGGAATATCTGTAGGAACATATAAATACTTTAAGGGAGTTACCACTATAATCTTTGAAGCTGATGAACAGATAACATTAGAAGTTAATGCTTTTAACAGGGTAGTAAGAAGTAAATCTAATGTAAGTAGTGCAGGAAGCATGTTAGAAGAAGTGGAAGTTCAGGATAGAGATATAGATTCTGCCATTTTTAAGTTAATAAAGTATTGTAATGAAGAGGAAAAGATAAGTAAAGGGCAGGTATTGATTACTGTAACAGGAAACGCCATTAAACATGGTATTTTAGGTGATACAAGCAAGTATGTTTCAGAAGAAGGAATTAATGTTAAGTTTAACAATGCAGGGTATGAGTCAAACTTAAAATAATAATAACCAATGATGATTTTACAATTTAACTAAAGGAAGGTTTATATGAAATCAAATAAAAAGAAAGATCCAATAATAGTACATAATGATAGAGGAGAAAGTATAAGGCTTAATAAATATATAAGTGAATCAGGATTTTGCTCAAGAAGAGAAGCTGATAAGTTTATAGAAAGTGGCAAGGTTACTGTTGATGGTGTAAAAGCAGTTATGGGAACTAAGGTGCAAAAAGGCCAAAAAGTAAGGGTAAATGGCAAACTTATAAGCAAGGTTGAGGAAATGGTTTATATAGTATTAAATAAGCCAGTAGGAATAACATGTACTACAGAGCATAAGGTACGTGGAAATATTGTTGATTTTGTTAATCATGAAAAAAGAATATTTCCTGTAGGCAGATTGGATAAGGACTCTGAAGGGTTAATTATCTTAACTAATGATGGAGATATAGTTAATAAAATATTAAGAGCTGGAAACAACCATGAAAAAGAATATATAGTTAAAGTAGATAAACCTATTAATGACGAATTTGTAAAAAGGATGAGCAATGGTGTAAGAATATTAGGGCAAGTAACTAAAAAGTGCTATGTAAAAAAAGAAGGTCCTAATACATTTAGAATAATACTTACACAAGGATTAAACAGACAAATCAGAAGAATGTGTGAAGCATTAGGATATAATGTTACTAAGCTTAAAAGAATCAGAATAATGAATATAAATCTTGGTGAACTTAAAAAAGGTCAATGGAGAGATCTTACAGTAAGAGAGCTTAAGGGACTTAATAATCTAATTATGAATTCAGGAAAAACTAAAGAAGTAGACGAGAAGTAAAAGGACTGAGCGAAACGCTCGGTCTTTTTTTAAAGTACAGGAAAGTATAAAATTTTCGATGG
>FR883402.1:161756-174077 GCA_000435835.1 Clostridium sp. CAG:221 | reverse complement strand
TAATAAATTTAACATATTTAAAGGCTGAATGCTAGATAGCATCTAACTTTCAGCCATCGAAAATTTTATACTTTCCTATACTTTGAAGAAAGGCTACTAAATGAAATAGCAGTATTTATTTAATTAATTACACCTGCATCTTGTAACATCCATTCAATATATATTCCATATCCTACATCAGGTTTATTTATTAAGACATGAGTTACAGCACCTATAATTTTACCATTTTGTATTATAGGACTACCACTCATACCTTGAACAATACCTCCTGTTTTTTCCAATAAAACTGGATCCACAATTTTAATAATCATGCTTTTTGATCCAGGCTCATCTTGAGGAAGTAGCTTTAATATCTCAATATCATATGCTTTAGCACCACCATCTTCCACCGTAGTAATTATTTGTGCATGCCCTTCCTTTATTTCATCTCTATAAGCCACAGTCATTGCTTTATTAAAATTAGGATTAATTAATTCTACTGAGCCATCACCATATATACCTGAATTAGTATTTTTTTCGATGTTACCTATTGATTCATTTTCATTGATAAATAATCCCTTTATTTCTCCTGGATTTCCTCTTTCTCCTTTTTTAATACTTAATACTGAAGATCTAAGCAATGTACCACTCTTTATATTAAATGACACATTAGTATCTCCATCAGTAATAGGATGACCTAAAGCACCAAAAGTTTTGCTATCTTTATCATAAAAAGTCAATGTACCTATACCTGCTGTAGAATCTCTTACCCATAATCCAATTTTATATTCATTGTCTTCTTTTATTAAAGAAACTTTTTTTGTTATTTCAGAGTTTCCTCTCAGTATTTTTACAGTCATTTCATCATTTCTACAAGTTTTAACCTTACTTATTAAATCTGAACATGTTTCAATATTTTCCCCATTTACCTCTTCTATTATATCTCCCAGCTCTATGCCTGCCACTTTTCCTGGACTTTCACTTAATCCCTCATGTGTTGATATATCAGAGTAACCTACCACTAAAGCACCTTTATTATTTATCTTAACACCTATGCTTATTCCACCAGGATAAACTTCAATATCTTTTCTCTTTTCTTTATGCAAAGTTGTTAATGCCTTAGAATTGATTAAGCTAGTATAACAATCAATAGAGTCAGTGTTTTGTAAATCATTCATTACATATGAAGTTGTATCTTGCATTTGGTTTTGTGTATATAATTTATCGTCTTTTGAGTTATTATTATAAACTCCAATTAAAACCAGAATGAAGATTGGAGCAGTTATTATGCTAAAATTTTTAATAAGTTTTTTTATCATTTTATCTCCTCCTTTGCTTCTGATTTTAATTTTCCCTATAGCTATTTTTATATGCTATAGTAACTTTGTTATAAAAGTCAAAAATTATATAAGCAAAAAATTTTATATAAAAAAATAAAACCATGGAGAATTTCCATGATTTTATTTTTTGCAGTAAATTAGTGTATTATGTATTAAATAAATTCATTTTTTATTTCTTTTTTCTTAATATCAGCTAATTTAACCATTTCTCTTGAATTATCGATGGCAACATCACTTAAGTTATCTCCACCAATCATTTTTGCAATTTCACAAACCTTATCTTCTTCATTAAGCATTCTTATTTGTGTAAATGTCTTACCATTTTCAACTTTTTTTGAAACAAAATAGTGATTATCTGATAATGCTGCAATTTGTGGTAAATGTGTAATACATAAAACCTGATGCTTTACTGATACTTGATACATTTTTTCACCAACACGCTTTCCTATGGCACCACTTATTCCAGTATCAATTTCATCAAATATTAACGTTGGTATTTTATCTTTATCAACAAAAACACATTTTAACGCAAGCATTATTCTTGATAATTCACCACCAGATAATACTTTCTCCAGTGGTTTTAGCGGTTCACCAGGGTTTGCTGAAATTAAGAATTGAACATCATCATATCCTCTACTATTGGCTTCTTCACTTAAGTTTACATCTATATTGATAATAGCTTTTTCTAGTCCTACATATGATAATTCTTCTTTAATTCTTACTTCTAAATCTTTAGCTGACATGCATCTAAACTCATGTAGCTTTAAGCCTATATCTTTCATTTCTTTTTCAATAACACTTAATTCTTTTTTCAATTTCAGTATTATTTCCTCTGAATTAATAAATTCATCATATTGATTTTTAAGCTTTTCTAAAAATTGAAGAATTTCATCAATGGAATTACCATATTTTTTCTTATATAAACTAATTTCATATATTCTCTCATTTATTGCTGCAAGTTCATTTTCATCATAATATACTTCATTAGCTATATCTCTAATATCTCTTGTTGATTCTTCAAGTAAATAATATGCTTCTTCCACTTGTACTCTTTTATCTTTAATTTTTTCCAAATGCATTTCTGAATGCGAAAGCTCAGAAATAACTTTAGATAATAATTCTAAAACCGAATTTCCTTGTGGATTATTATTTAAATAATTATATGAATTTATAAGGCTTGAAGATATCTTTTCTGCATTTGCTAAAATATTATATTGTTCTCGTAAATCTTCTTCTTCACCTGGCTTAAGTTTTGCTTTTTCAATATCCTCTATTTGAAATTTTATATAATCAAGAAGCTTTTCTCTGTCTTCATTACCTTTTAATTCATTAATCTTATCTTCGATCTCTGAATATCTATTTTTAAATATTTCAAATTGTTCTAGTAAAGGACTTATATTTTCAGAATTATATTCATCTAAATATAATATATGTGTTCCTTTGCTTAATAAAGATTGATTTTGATGTTGACCATGGATATCTAAAAGCTTTTCTCTAATCTTTTTTAACTGTGATAATACTATGGTTTTTCCATTTACTTTAATTATACTTTTTCCTGAAATAGTTGTTTCCCTTGATACAACTAATAGCTCATCTGCTTCTATGTTTAAATCATTTAGTAAAGTATAAATTTCATCATTTTCAATATCAAATATAGCTTCTACATATGTTTTATCTTCGCCATACCTAATAAGATCTTTAGAAAACTTTCCACCTAATACATAATCTATGGTATCTATTAAAATTGATTTACCAGCACCGGTTTCTCCAGATAAAATATTGAATCCAGCTCCAAACTCAACAGATAATTCTTGGATTAAAGCAAAATTCTTTATATTTAAAACAACAAGCATTATAACCCACCTTTTAAATTTATAAAATTATTTTTCTAATTTTTGTTATTAATTCTAAAGCTTTTTCATCAGTTCTTATTAAAATGAATATTGTATTATCACCAGCTATTGTACCAGCAATATCTTCTGAATATAAGCTATCTATAGCTTCAGCAGCAGCAGATGCAGCACCAGTAAGTGTTTTTACCACCACAAATTTATCAACCTTTTCCACTGATATTGCTGAATTAGCAAGTATGCTAAAAAGTTTATCATTTATATTTCTTTCTTCTTTAGTGGGAGCCACATATCTATATTTACCTGATATGCTTTGTACCTTTAAAAGCTTTAATATTTTTATATCTCTTGAAATAGTAGCTTGAGTAACTTCAAAACCACTCTTCTTTAACTCTTCAGCTAATTCTTCCTGTGTTTCTATTTCTTTTTTATTAATTATTTCTAAGATTCTATTATGTCTCTTTGATTTCATCTACTCACCTTCTTCTTTTTCTGAGTTATATAGTATTTTTTTTCTTAAAACATTAAAATAATCATAATCATCAAGAAGGATTATTTCCGCACAATGTTCAGATTTGGTAATAGTAATAATTTCATCATCTTCTTTTTTAATGACTTTCTGTCCATCAACAGTTAGGTATATTTCTTCGTTATTATTATCCACATTGATTTCTATGACAGAACTGCTATTTAATACTATTGGCTGCATTGCCTTTGTATGTGGGCAGATAGGTGTTATTGTAACAACATCAACATCTGGATAAATAAATGGTCCTCCTGCTGAAAAAGAATATGCCGTAGAGCCAGTTGGTGTGGCAACAATAAGCCCATCGCCCTTAAATGATATATATAGTTTCTTATCAATATATATATCAAATTTAATTATTCTTGATAAAGTTCCTCTTGCTATAACTACATCATTTAAAGCCTTTAACACATTAGAATTTTTTCCAGTATTGCATTGCAATAGTATTCTCTTCTGCTTTGTATATAATCCTTTTTTTATTTTTTCTAATGAACTCTCAAGTTCCCCATATTCTACACTGGACAGGAAGCCTAAATTACCAATATTAACTCCTAATATAGGAATATCCTTATATCCATTTAAGTCTCGTGCTACACTAAGTATAGTTCCATCTCCACCTAAAACAATTACAAGGTCAGTATCATCATCTATTTCATTAAATGCAAGTTCATAACTATTTAAAACTTTTATTTTAACACCATTAAATTTACGTGATACCTTTGATATAACATTGGATAATATAACTCCGTCTTTATCTTTAGAAGGATTTAAAGCTATTAAAACATGCTTCATAACCTCACCCCTAATAATTTATAATACACCTAAAGCCAGCTATATTACAGCTGGCTATGTGAATCTTCAATAATTTGATCAATGACGTCAAATTTAAAATCAGTTTCTCTTTCCTTGTCCTTAGTGAAATAAACTAGGTATTCTCTATTACCTTCTGGTCCTTTAATTGGTGAGAAGCTTAATCCAAGCACTGTAAATTCATTATCAATTAAGAAGTTAACTATATTTGTAACAATTTCTTTATGAACAGCCTTATCTCTTACAACACCTTTTTTACCTACTTTATCTTTTCCTGCTTCAAATTGTGGCTTAATTAATGCAACTACGGATCCATTATCCTTTAATAATTCTTTTACAGCTGGCATAATAGTTCTTAAAGAGATAAAAGATACATCTATTGAAGCAAAATCAAGTTTTTCACCGATATCTTCTGGTGTTACATATCTTATATTAGTTCTCTCCATACAAACTACTCTTTCATCAGTCCTTAGCTTCCAAGCAAATTGCCCGTAACCAACATCCACTGAAAATACTTTTTTTGCATTGTTTTGTAGCATACAATCTGTAAATCCACCTGTTGAAGCACCAATATCCATACATACAGTATCAGTTAAATCAATGTTAAATTCCTTCATTGCTTTTTCAAGCTTAAATCCTCCACGGCTTACATAAGGCATTTTTTCTCCTTTGTAAACTATGTCAGCTTCAACACTTACTTTTTCTCCAACTTTATCTACTTTTTGTCCATCTACATAAACCAAACCAGCCATAATACTTGTTTTAGCTCTTTCTCTTGAAGTGCATATACCTTTTTCAACTAAAAGTACATCTAATCTTTCCTTTTTAACTGCCATTTGTTTCTCCTTTATCATTTAATCATTGTAACAACAGTATTCTTTATTGCAGTTGAATCTAATCCATAGTCTGAGTAAAGTAAATCAACTTTTCCATGTGGAATAAATTCATCTTTATATGATAGAGATTTAAATTTACCTCTAAAGCCTAAATTATATAATGCTTCTATAACATAATTTCCAAATCCACCATTACCAATATTATCTTCAACTGTAATAATATCATAATTATTTTCAACTAATTCTTTTAACATTTCTAAATCTAAAGGCTTTATAAAAGAAGCCGAAATAATTGTAGGATTGATTCCTTCATCAATAAGTTCTTCATGGGCAAGCATTGCATATTGCACCATTTTACCTACAGAAAGGATAGCTACTTTATCACCATCTATAATCTTTTCCCATTTTCCATATTTTATTTCACTTAGTGGATTTAAGTTATGATAAATATCTCCATCTCTTGGATATCTAATTGCTATAGGCCTATTTTCTTTTAGGGCCCATTTCATCATTACTGGTAGTTCTTCCACTTGCTTAGGAGCAAGAACCGTCATATTAGGTATTAAAGATAGATACGATAAATCAAATATTCCTTGATGTGTTTCTCCATCATCACCAACAATGCCTGCTCTATCTATTGCAAAAATCACTGGCATATTTTGAATACACACATCATGTATAATCTGATCAAAAGCTCTTTGTAGGAATGTTGAATATACTGCAAATATCGGTCTAAGTCCTGCACTAGCCATACCTGCTGCTAAAGTAGTAGCATGCTCTTCTGCTATTCCCACATCAAAAAATCTATTTGGATACAACTTAGCAAATTCATTAAGGCCAGTTCCATCAGGCATTGCAGCTGTTAAGCATACAAGTTTTTCATTTTCTTCTGCTTCTGCAACTACAAAATCTCCAAAAGCTTTTGAATATTTTACACCTGGTTTCACATCAGTTTTTTTTGTATTATCGCTTATACCAGCAACTCCATGATATTTATTAGGGTTCTCTTCTGCAAGCTCATATCCCTTACCTTTTTTTGTTATTACATGAATAAGAACTGGTCCATCTATTTGTTTTGCTCGTGTTAATACTTCATTCATTAACTCAATATCATGTCCATCAATTGGACCTATGTATTTTAGCCCCATTTCTTCAAACATCTTTGAAGGAACAACTAAATTTTTAATACTATCTTTTATTTTATGAATTGAGTTTGCAACACTTTTACCAACTACTGAAGTATTAAGTGTTTCATTTATTTCATTCTTAATTTTATTATAATTTGGAGCAACTCTAAGCATATTTAAATGATTAGATAATGCTCCAACATTCTTGCTGATAGACATTTGATTATCGTTTAAAATGATAATCATCTTACTTTTATTAAAGCCTACATCATTTATGGCTTCTAAGGCCATTCCACCTGTAAGTGCACCATCACCAATAACTGCTACTACATTGTAATCTTCCTTAAGAATATCTCTTGCTCTTGCTATACCTAAAGCCGCTGATATAGAGGTACTACTATGTCCTGTACCAAAAGCATCATATTTGCTTTCACTTATTTTAGGGAATCCACTAATTCCTTTATATTTTCTTAGTGTATTAAATTTATCTTTTCTACCAGATAACATTTTATGAACATAGCTTTGATGACCAACATCCCATACAATCTTATCTTTCTCTAAATTAAAATTTTTATATAAACTTAATGTTAACTCAACTACTCCAAGATTTGATGATAAATGTCCCCCAGTCTTAAGGACATTATCTATTAAGAATTCTCTTATTTCATTGGAAAGCATTGTTAATTCTTTATTACTAAACTTATGAACATCAATTGGTGAACTAATCTTGTCTAATAACTTTGACATAAATATCCTTCCTTTGTTAAAAATCTCTTTTCAAAAGTTCTATAGTTAGCTCTTTTAAGATATCTGTGTTAACTGAAATCTTGTCTAAAATAGTAATACATTCAGCTGTTAAGTCTTCACACATTACCTTGCATTCTTCTAATCCGTACATAGTAATGAAATTTGATTTATTCACATCTGCTAAAGTATTCTTTCCTAATTTCTCTACATCTCCAGTTACATCAAGTATATCATCTTTAATTTGAAATGCTAATCCTAAATTCATTCCAAATTTATTTAACAAATCTATTTCACTTTTGTCTGCTTCTGCTAAAATTGCACCTGCAACTATAGAAGATCTAATAAGCTCTCCAGTTTTCTTTAGGTGCATATAATTTAATTCCTCTTTAGAAATTCTTTTCCCTTCATTTATGATATCTACGACTTGACCACCTATCATTCCATCTGCACCAGCAGCATAAGCAATTTCTCTTGCAGCAACAAGTGCATCTTTTCCATGTTTTATTGAGAAATCCATAAGTAAAATCATTGCTTCGTTTAATAAAGCATCTCCTGCTAAAACTGCGATATTTTCTCCATATACCTTATGATTAGTAGGTTTTCCTCTTCTTAAGTCATCATTATCCATACATGGTAAATCATCATGAATAAGTGAATAAGTATGAATCATTTCAATAGCTGCTGCCATATCAATTATTTCTTTATCTTCACCTTTGTACATAAAGTATACCAGCATAAATAATATAGGGCGTATCCTTTTACCACCAACGTTTAAGCTATAACTGGCAGCGTCATATATTAATGAATTATATGAACCTTTATCCTTAAAGTAGTTACTTAGATAATTATCAACTAATTCTTTCAATTGTTTAATTCTCATTATCATTTACCCTATCTGAAGCTTCTTTTAGTGTTATAAATTTACCCTCTAAATTAGCTAGAGTCTTATATAATTTATTAACTAATTTGCTTCCCTTTTCATATTCTTTCATAGCATCTTCAAGACCTAAATCGTTGTTTTCTAAAGTCTCAATAGTGGATTCTAATAAGTTTAGCATTTCATTATAATTTTCTTTTTTTGCCAAAGCATTCTCCTCCTCTACAATAATTTTAAATTCCCCTTAATCATTCCATCACTTAAGTTTATTTTAACATTCATATCTTTATTAAAATCTTTAGTTTCTTTTAGTATATTTCCATTTTCGTCTTCTATTATAGCATAACCCTTAGATAAAATATTTAAAGGACTATGTGCTTGTAATACGTTATTCAATGAAATCAATTTTTGCTTTTCAATGGCTATTTTTTTATTAAGCAAATTATCAAGCTTTTCTTTAACTCTTTCTACTTCCAAATAACTATTTACAATCTTATTCATTGGTGAATTTAAACTTAATATTTTAGAGAAATTATCAATTTTAGATTTTTCATCATTAAATCTTTTAATCATATACTTATTTAAATAATTCTCATATTCACTAATAGCAGAATAAATCTCACTATCTAAAGGAACAGCTAGTTCTCCTGCTTGAGAAGGAGTAGAAGCTCTAAGGTCTGCTACAAAGTCAGATATTGTATAATCTATTTCATGACCAACAGCTGAAATAATAGGAAGTTCTGAGTGGAAAATTTCCTCAGCTAGAGCTTCTTCATTAAAATTCCATAATTCTTCAATGGAACCTCCACCTCTACCAATAATTATTAAATCAACATTCTTTTTATTATTAAAATACCTAATTCCCTCTATAATAGTCTTATAGGCATCCTTTCCTTGAACTTGTGCTGGATATAAGAAAAGATCAACAAATTTATTTCTTCTTCTGATAACATTTTTTATATCTTCAATGGCAGCTCCAGTTGCTGAAGTAACTATGCCTATAGCTACTGGATCCTTTGGGATTGGTTTTTTATTTTCTAAATCAAAATATCCTTGGAGTTCTAATTTCTTCTTCAATTGTTCATATCGTATGTATAAATCTCCAAGGCCTTCCTTTTCAATTTCATTGCAATAGATTTGAAAGGTTCCATTTGCTTGATAAGCTGATACTTTTCCTTTTACTATGATATTCATCCCATCTTCTAACTTGAAAGTCAATTCATATGCT
The DNA here is from genome assembly GCA_000435835.1 of Clostridium sp. CAG:221. Lineage (GTDB taxonomy): Bacteria > Bacillota > Clostridia > Clostridiales > Clostridiaceae > Clostridium. The sequence continues at coordinate 164,757 of FR883402.1, read as the reverse complement.
TTATTTTTAAACATAATACAGTTTATCTTGCCATTATCATCTTTTAGAGAAAAATATATATGTCCTGATGAATGATATTTTAAATTAGAAATCTCCCCTTTTACAGAGAGATTGTTTAATATAAAGTCATTATCTAATATTTTTTTTATATAATTATTTAATTCTGATACAGATAATGTTTTAATTTTCATAATTACTTCAATGCCTCACAAAGATTTTTCATTAAAAGTGTAGTTGTTAATGCACCAACTCCACCTGGTACTTTTGTCATATAAGATGATTTTCCAATAACATCATCTAGTAAAACATCACCAGTTATTTTTCCATTTAAAGAAGATGTACCAACATCTATAACAATTGCACCTTCTTTTACATATGAAGAATCGATGTAATTTGGTATACCAATGGCTACAATAAGTATATCTGCTCTTTGACATACACTTTGAAGATCCTTAGTCTTAGAATGACAGACAGTAACAGTACAGTTTCTTTCTAACATTAAAGCAGCCACAGGCTTACCTACAATATTGCTACGTCCAATAACAACTACTTCTTTTCCTTGAAGATTAATATTTAAGCTATCTAAGATTGTTACCACAGAATTAGGAGTGCACGGTATGAATTTTTTGTGACCTGCATATAATTTACCTTGGTTGATATAAGTTAAACAGTCTATATCCTTATCTGGCGATATATATGATATTACCTTTTTCTCATCAATATGCTTTGGTAGTGGTAATTGAAGTATAATACCATGAATTTCTTCATTATTATTTAATGTTATAATTTCATTAATTAATTCTTCTTCAGTGGTAGATTCTTCTAATAATATTTTTTCAAATAGTATTCCTAAAGAATTAGCTACCTTTTCTTGACTATTAATGTAAAAAATAGATCCACCATCTTCACCTACAACAATTGATGCTATCTTAGGTATCATTTTCCCATTATTTTCTCTTTGAGAAACAAATTCAATAATCTGCCCCTTTATCTTCTTAGCTAAATCTATAACGTTAATTATTTCTCCCATTCTCTATAACTCCCCAACAACTTATATTTATTTTATATTTTTAAATGCCTTATCTAAAGCTCCATTAACAAATGATACGCTCTTATCATCTGAATATTTTTTAGTAAGCTCAATTGCTTCGTTTATAGCAACTACCTCAGGAACATCATTAATATAAAGCATTTCTGCAATTGCTAATCTTACTATTGTTAAATTAACTTTAGAAACTCTATCTATAGTCCAGTTAATTAATGAATTTTTTATTATTTCATCAATTTCTTCTTTGTGATCTACAACAGATTTCATTACTTCTTTAATGTATTCTAAATCTATAGTCTTTAAATCCATTTCGTAATCTTCAACAAAGCATTCTATAGTTTCTTCATAAGAATTTTTGCTTATTTCCATGCTAAATAATAATTCCATTGCAATTTCCCTTGATCTTTTTCTTTTCATATTTTCCTCCTAAGTGTCCTCTAAACATCATATATTAGTTTTATTATAAACTTTTATCATATTAATTAAACATATGTATATTACAATAATATTAACATTATGTCTATTAAAAGTTAATATATTTCTCTCATGCAATGAGAAACCCTCTGAATTTCAGAGGGTCATCAATTAAACTTCTTTTTCTAAGTTTTGTTCCTTTTTAGGAACATATATGTTTTGAACATTAACATTAACTGCTTCAACATTTAACCCTGTCATAGCTTCAACTGTCTTCTTAACATTTTCTTGAACTAAACTTATCACTTCAGGAATATTTATTCCATATTCAACAGCAACAGTTAATTCAATAGTTGCAGCATCTTCACCTAAGGTTACTTTAACACTCTTACCTGTTGTAGTCTTCTTACCTTTTAAAATTTGAGATATATTATTGCCAACTCCTGTTGGAATTTCAACTATTCCTTGTATCTCTTCAGCAGCTATGCCAGCTATAACACTTACAACTTCATCAGATATTCTAACTACGCCTAAAGTAGATTCGTCCTTAATATTTTCCATACTTCACCCTCCTCAAGGTATACAGTTTAGCACACCTCATTTATCATAGGTACATTATAACAAAATACATTAATTATGACAATGCATTATTTCTTTGCTAGTATTGTAATATCAGTTAATGTAGTTATATCTTCAACAGATTTTTGAATTAAACCTGATTCTTCTTTAGTTAAATCCTCATCAACCTTTACATAAACTTTAACCTTATTATTATCTATCATACATATTGCATCTTCATATCCTTGATTTTTAATATCTTGTTCTACACTGCTTTCTTGAGCTTTTATATTAGTCTTATCTATTAACTTTTGATTTGCTATGTCTTTTTGCTCTTGAGAAGTAGTTTCATCATTCTTAATAGATTCTAGATTTTCAACATAAAGAGAATCTTCTTGTTCTTTAGCTGCTCTCATATTATAGAAATAATCTTGTGTGCTTAATGTTTCCTTTTCCTCATCTGTTATTTCATCATCATTTTGTTGTAATACTGCACCTAAATCTCCTGGATCATTAAATCCATCCTTATTAAGTTTAGATGCTAGTACACCTACACAAACAATTAAAGCCATCAGTGTAAATATAATTGCAAATTGTCTTTTTGTCATATATACTCCTCCCATATACTTTCTAACAAATTATATGCTAATTTTTTGATGGATATACATTAACCTTGTCTAAACCTATATCATATAGTTTTGAAACTGCTAGCTGTATTTCATATTTAACCTTACTACTTGTAGCACCTTCTGCAGTGATAATAACCCCAGTTACTGCTGGATTATATACCTTAGTTATAAATGGATCACTACTGCTACCATTTGAACTCATTACTACTGTATCTCCCTGACTTTCCTGCTCTGTTGTCCTTGTCCCTCCGTTTCCATCATCTTCTACTGTTTTTGAAATTTGATTAGAACTATCCACTGCTGGAACTTTTACTTCACCACTTTCAAAACGAATCATAACAGAAACCTTCCC
>FR883402.1:146461-161720 GCA_000435835.1 Clostridium sp. CAG:221 | reverse complement strand
CCTACACCTTCAATCTTGCTTAAAATCTCCTCCAATTCTTCTTTTTGTGCCTGTTCATAACTTGAACTTACCTTACTTTCATTACTTAAAGTTGCATCTACTTCAGCTGCTCCATTAGTATTACTTCCATTATTGCCATTATTGTTATTGGAAAAATTAACTTTGTTGAAACTAGTTAAAACTAGCCATAGAAATAAAACAACTAACAAAAATATTAAAGCATTAATAAATCCTTTATTTTTGCTTAATATTTTCAAGTTATCGCTTAATTTTTTATTATCCATTCAATCACCTACCTAATTAACTCACAGTATAAATTTCTATTTTTTCCTCTGAAACCCCAAGCATATTTGAAACATAGCTTACTATTTTTTGTTCATCATCACTGTATACCTTGCTCTCAGTTTGATTATCATTAGATATTTCAACTTTTTCTATTTTCTCTACATCCTGAATTTTACCAGTGGAAATACCTATCTTAGCATGACTTATGTTATAACTATAATTGCTTAAATCTATATTGCAATCTATATTGCACACAAAAGTATAATCTGGAAATGCCTCTGCTAATTCAGCGGCGGAATTTTTATTTAAATTTTCTATAAAGACATCTTCCACTTCATTTGATACAGCAACATCGGAGCTTGTCTTAGTATCTGTGCTTAAAATATTCTCATATTCTTTTATAGTAGATACAATCTTATCTTCACCTTCTGTAAAAAAATCTATTATTGGACTTAGCATTACTACTATTAAAATCAACCCTAAAACAAATTTAATATACTTTTTCATTGAATTGTTTGGAGAAATTAATTCAATTGCAGAAAATAAAATTATTATAGTTACTAATGTTTCAATAAAGCTTTTAATATATTCCATAACTATCCCCCAATTACAAATTTACCTGCTGAAACCATCATTGCAATTAATACAAAAAACATTAAACTTACACATAATACGCTAGATAATATTAAAATTAAAGAATCGCCTGCGGAAAAAACTGCTTTAGTAATTCGCTTATCTGCTATAGGTTCTAATAAAGATGATGAGATTTTTAAAATTATTGATGATAAGAATATCTTTATGATTGGGTATAGTATTATAAGTATTAATACTAAAAGTCCTACTGATCCTATAGCATTTTTTATTATTAATGAGTATCCTGCCACAGAAGCAATTGCATCAGAAAAAGTTTTACCTACAATTGGTATAAAGTTATCAATTGTAAATTTGGCAGTCTTAAGTGTTACGGCATCAATAGTTGATGCTGTAATTCCCCTTACCGTCAAAAGTCCTATATATACTGTCAAAATCAACCCTTGAATCCATAATACCGAACTTTTCACCAAGCTACATAAATTAGAAATCTTCGGTTCTGTTGAAATGTTATTGGTAAATTGCAAAACAAATGTAATCAGTATCAGTGGTAGAATTATATTTAGATATATCTTAGGTATAATTATTGTTGTTCCTAAGACTATAGGATCCATTGTTGCAGATTCTGTAAAACCTCCAGCCACACCTAACATAACTACCAATATAGGAAGCAATTTAGACATAAAACCACTTATTTGTGTTATTATATCTTTTGCTAAGTCTAAGGAAATTATAAAGGTCCTTGTAAGGACAATTATCATTAATGCATAACAGGCATAAAAAGCGATTTCCGATATACTCTCTGATGAAAATGCACTTTGAAGATTCTTGATAAGAGAACATATTATGCCAATCACTACAATAATTATGCACATAGATAATACTGTTTTTACTTCCTTAAACAATAGACTGAAAGCAGCATCACAAATCTTACTAAAGCTTAAATTTCCCTTTCCTGTACTTATATAATTTTTTATATATGATACTGGATCCAAATCATTAATCAATTCAAAATTACTCTTCATAGTGCTTATATAATCATATAATCCTTCCAAATCATCATTTATTTCATCATTAGATATTACACTATTATTATCTTGAGCATGAACTAACTGACCATTATCACAAAAAAATAACAAACCTATAAATAATAAAATAATTGACCAATATCTTAAGTATTTATTCATTTTCATTAAATCACCTATAATATCTGAAGAATTGAGTCAAGTACTGCCATTAATATTGGTATAGCTAATACAAGAATCATTATTTTAGCTGAAAATTCTACTTTTGAAGCTAAACTTCCAGCTCCTGCATCTTTACATATTTCACTGCAAAATGAAGCAAGATATGCAATTGCCAGTATTTTTAAAATAATTTCTATATAAACAATATCTATATTTGCTTTTATTGCAATTGAATTTATAAATGATACTATTTGTCCAAGCTGAGTAATCATATATAGCAAAATCATTATACTGGCCGCTAAAATAATCAATACAGCTATATCTGATTTTTTTTCTTTCACAAACATATATAAAAATAATGCTATAAAAGCTATAGATATTATTCTAATTATCTCCATTTACCTCACCTACATCGTAAACATTGCTCTTACTGTATCAAATAATGTGGATACCATACCTATTATAGTAATTAAAATAATTACTATGCCTGCCAAATTAGCCAATACAGCAATATCATTTTTACCATTAGCCTTTAATAGCTGTTCAATTACTATAAGCAATATGCCCATTGCACCAATTTTAAATAATACACCTACATCAAATACCATTTAACTTCCCCCTTTTATATAAAAAATATTACTATTAATGCTCCTGCGCATACCCCTAAAGTCCTGTACATCTTTATATTAACTTTAGCTTCCTTTAAAGCTTCTTGATAATTAAGTTTTACTTGCTCTGAAGCCAGTTTAAAGATTTTTTCTTGCCCAAATACCCCTGTTTCACCTAGTGTTCTAAAGAAGTCTGATACTATGCTATAATCCTCTTTTTTAAAACTCAAATCATTCTCATATTTACCATATATATTATTAAAAATATCAAATACGCTATTGGCTTCTCCTTTCTCTAAAGTAGATGCAATTTCCCTGAACATTTGAGATAATTCACCAGATACTTTTTCACTTACATCGTACAAAGCCTCCATAAGTGGAATATTAGTATAAATTACATCATTATTCATCAACAGTATTGCCTTTTGAAATTCCTTTAGATTAACGCTTCTCTTCTTGTAATTTTCTCCAATAACAAATCCAATATATGAACAAATTATAAAAATACATACTAAAACTAAATATCTAAACACTTAATTTGTCCTCCTTCTTGTACCTTATAGACTTTTTCTAAGGTTCCTGGCCCATTTTTACAACTTAAGACAATGATCCTTTCAAGTATATTTTCATCAATAAGTTCTTTTAAGCTTTTCCTGCGACTTACATCCTCTAAATCAATTCCATGTACTGTAAGTATCATTTTCACTCCTGAGTTAAATGCCATGCTTAACGCCTCTATTTCATGCATTGTACCTATTTCATCACAGATAATTACTTCTGGTGATAAACTTCTTATTGCCATTATTATTCCATTTGTTTTTAAACAGTTATCTAAAACATCGCTCCTAATACCCACATTCATTTGAGGAACTCCATTATAACAAGCTGCTATCTCACTTCGTTCATCTATTATTGCTACCTTTTTACCTTTAAGATTTATTCGTGAAAATCCATTTGATATATTTTTTGCTATATCTCTTAAAATTGTAGTCTTGCCACATTTAGGCGGCGATACAATAAGTGTATTGTATACTTTATTAAAGCTAGATATATACGGCATTATCTTATTAGAGGCTCCTATTACCTCCTTACATATTCTAATATTAATAGATGATATATTTCTTAAAATCTTAACTCGTCCATTTTCCATTACGCATTGTCCAGCTAGACCAATTCTATGTCCACCTCTAAAAGTAATGTATCCTTGTCTCATTTCCTCTTCAAAAGCATACAAGGAGTAGCTAGATATTTTTGTTATGATATATTTCAATTCTTCTTTTGAAACTAAATAATCAAGTACCAATTCTTCATTAGCAGTATTTATTATCACTGGCTTATTAACTTTTATTCTTATTTCTTGAATTTTCTTAGTATCAACTTTTCCTTCTATTATTTCTATAATTTTTTTCGGTAAAACCTGTAGTACTTCGATGTAATTGTCCACTCACTTCACTTCCTTCCATCACTAAATTTAGTCATGTAATTACTATTTCACATATTAAATTAATATTCATTTCAATATATATTTATGTAAATTATTCCACAAAAAAAGAAGTGATAAATTTTAATTATCACTTCTTTTTTTATATTTTTCTATTTTGCATTTTTATTGCAGAAAGGACATGGAATTGAAGAATTGTTTTCTATTGCTTTTCTTTCAACAAATAGAGGCTTACCACAGTTGTGGCAGTGTATTTCTTCATATTCATCTTCTAAATTCTCTAAATCATCAAATGAAACTTCCTCAAACATCTCTTCTCTCATATCTGTTAAATCATCGCCTATGTATTCCATATTTTCTTCAATAGCTTCCTGCTTTACTATTATTTCCTCAATCTTTAATGCCATATCATTTACAACATTATTTATTGTAGATAAAACATTTTTATATTTTTCATCATCTATGTCATTAATAACTTGTCTTAAATCATTAATTTCATCAAAAATTTTCTTCATTTTTACACATCCTTCTGAAAAATAATTATATTAATAATTATACCCGTATTTTTTAGTTAAAAACATTTTACAAAAGAAATTGAATAATATTGAATATTAAAATAAAAAGCTAAGTTATATAACTTAGCTTTTTATAACTAAACTCTTTCCATGTATTCGCCAGTTCTAGTGTCTACTCTTATAGTATCTCCTTCGTTTACGAACATTGGAACGTTAACTTGTGCTCCAGTTTCTAATGTTGCTGGTTTCATAGCGTTTGTAGCTGTATTACCTTTAACACTTGGATCACATTGTGTAATTAATAATTCAACGAAGTTTGGTGCTTCAACTGAGAAAGCTTCTCCTTTGTAGAATTTGATAATTGCAAACATGTTTTCTTTTAAGAATTTTATAGCTTCTTCAACTTTTTCATAGTTTAATGGAATTTGTTCAAATGTTTCTTGATCCATGAAGTAGTATAATTCTCCATCAGAATATAAATATTGCATTTCTTTTCTTTCTATTATTGCTTCTTGAAGCTTAGCTGTTGGGTTGAAAGTTGTATCTGTAACTCCTCCAGATATAACGTTTCTTAACTTAGTTCTAACGAACGCAGCTCCTTTTCCTGGTTTAACATGTAAGAAATCGATAACTGTGTAAACTTGTCCTTCATGCTCAAAAGTAGTACCTTTTCTTAAATCACCTGCTGATATCATATATTTCCCTCCAAAATAATTTGAATTCATAGTTATTATGACCTTTAAAATAAATTAATAGTCATAACGTTTTTCGTTGTTTTATGACACAACAAAAACATTCTATCAAAATTACTAAAGAAATGCAATTATTTCGGTAATAAGAGTAAAAAAAGCTCTATTTTTTCCTAATTAAATCCAATTTAACTGCAATATTGCCTTTCTCGCCATCAATATTATATTCATTTATTGTATATTTTTCCATATTTTTTAATTTATTTAATGAATTTGTAATTTGATCTGAATTACCTACCAATACAATTTTAACTTTCCATCTATCACCAATATAATTTGCATCACTTATATAACTATTATCTAAAACTTTTAATTCATCATTAATAGTTGTAAATTTAACCTCTTCATCTTTTATTTCAGATACGTTTGTTACTTGTGAAGTTGTTGATTTATTAGCTGTTAAAGTATACTGTATATAAAATATAAGTTGTATTATGGTAAAAGTAACTGTTGTTATAATTATAATTGATTCTTTTAATTCCTTTTTCATTCCCTAATCATCCTTAATTATATTTGCTTTATAAATAGAATTATCTTGGGTAATTTTAATTATTTCATATCCCTGATTTTCTACCTCACATAATACATCCTTATTAAGCACACTTATCATTCCTTTATTTCCTGTAGCCTCTATTGAATCAATATCTAGAGATGTTACCTTAAGCCATTCTGATATTTGCTCTATAAGCTTTTCACTTTCATCATAATATGTATCATTGACAACTTCTTTGGAATTATTCTCCTGAAAAATGCTTTTTATATTCATTGGTAACATATAAAAGTTTAATATAACCAGCATCCAAATGGCTTTTTTATTGTTTTTTTTATTTTTACTTATATTTTTATCTACATAGTGAGATGGTAAAAAATCTTTATACTTTATATATTTTTTCACTAATATTCCTCCCTATGGATTTAATCTTTATTTTATAACACTTCTTAATTTCATCTACAAGAAAATCTTCAACTTCTTTATCAAGAATAATTTCAATATCTTTAGAAAACTTAAGTATTTCATTATTTAAAACATCTTTATCATTTATTATTATATTTGAATATGTAATGCATCCTTTTTCACAAACAATTGCATATATATTTTTATCTATCTTTGTAATTATCAATACCTTTGGCTTTCTATATAAAATAATCTTTAAAATATTTCTTATGTAAAATTGAATTGGAATAACTTTAACAATTGTTTTATCATTGGCAATTTTATTAATATATTTTCCTTCATTTAATGAATATAAATATAATAGTTTTTTCTTTTTATTATAATAGTAATCCGTTAAAATATTTTCATTATTAATTTGATTATTCAACATAATATTGTCTAAAAATAACGTTACATTATTATCCTTTAGTTTATACTGTGAAATAAATATTTCATCTTCTGCTATAATTATCTCTAGATTTTTATAAATTTCATTAATATTATTAAAAAATTCATCTATAGTATACTTTTTACCTTCATACAAAAAGTACTGCTTAAATAAAATCAATTTTTTACTAATCATTACCTTGCTCCTAATATGTTAAATTGTATGCTTTATAATAATCAGGAATAATTATTATCTCTTCTTCTAAGTTAATAGTTTTTAATTTTCTATATAGCTTATTTTTATTTTCACTTTTAATAAGGAATATCCTACCTTTAGTAATCTTAAAGCTCAAATCATCATCAGTATACCTATATTCTAATTCTTTAATTAATTCATTATCTTTTATTTTATCCTTTAATTCTTGATTTTTATTAATTTCTTCTTCTACATCATCAATGAATTTAAGCTCAGCTTCATCCATATAAAGTAAATCTTCATTCATTGAATATAATGAACTTTTTTCAATATCCCATATAATGCTTTTTACATACATACTTAAAACTAAAATGCATACTGCTGTTAATATCATTGTTTCAACTAGTATAAATGCCTCTTTTTCTACCTTTCTTATATACATCTTATCCTGCTCTCTCCTGAATCTGTAATTATTTCAAAATATATTAGAGCTTCTTTTATATATACATTAAACTCTTTAACATTATTTAATATTACATTTTGTCCGCTACTGACTCCATTGGAATCATGATTAATAGTAGATATCATAAGCTTATTATTATTTAAATAAATGCTTTTAATTTTATAATAATTTTTTTCCAAATCAACATCGTATTTAATGGTAATCTTATTGTTTTCAACCTTTATATCACTTACAAGATATCCATTTATTAAATTATCTAAATTAAGCATGGCATTATCAAAATTATCCTCTAAAATGCTTTCCTCAGAATTATTACAATAGTCACCAATAATATCAGCATTAATCTTTATTATTACCAATAACAAACTAACTGAAATTCCAAGTGAAATTATTATTTCCAATAAAGTAAAGCCTTCATTTTTACTTGTAATACTCATTCATTGTCCTATCCTTTACAAAACTTCTTTTACTTTCTACAGTATTGCCATAACATTCTTCACTTAAACAGATATTAATTTTAATTCTATCTTTATCCATATCTTCAACGACAATTACAATATCATTGCCTTTTTGAATCATTTCTAATCCCTCTATTGTTAAAAGTTTTAAAATATTATCTTTATCTAAAGAAATAATATTGTTATATGCTAAGCCCTTTACTTCCTCAATGCTTAAATTATATTTTAGTTCCTCTTCTACTGCATAAGTAATTCTTTCAAATTCATCTTTCTTTTTTTTCATTTCCTGCCATTTACCTTTACATACTACTGATTGACAAATAACTAAAAGTAGTAGCATAATTATTGCACTTGCCAACATGTTTTCAATTATAAGGCTTCCTTTTTTTCTAATCATAACTATTCTCCATAATATACATTTATTGTATCAACCCCAACAGATATGGTTATTTTATAAAGATTATTATATTGATCACATATATACATGCTTCCTGATGATAAAACCCCTTCATTTGAACAATTTATATTATAATTAGTAATAAAATTAAAGCCTTTAGGTAATTCTAATTTCTTAGAAAAATTTTTGCTTGGATCTATAAATTCTGCATATCCGTTATTTCTACAATTAATAATTACCGATGAATTATTTTTATTACAATAAAATTTACTATAGCTTAAAAAATCACACATATTACTTACTGCTGTATGTGCCTTTATGTTATTAATAGTTTGGTCTAAAACCCTCTTGCCTTTAAATCCCAAAGAAAATACACTTATGATTATAGACATGCTTATGAGAAGCTCTAATAAAGAAAATGCTTTTTTGTAATGAGTCTTCATATTAGTTCTCCAAATACAGGTAAGATAAACACCACTATAAATATACATACAAAAACGCCAATAAACATAATAATTAGTGGCTGTATCATTGCTATCTTTTTATTTAGATCTTCTTGAATATTATTAAATAGAAACTTTTCAATTTGCATAAGCCTTTCATCTAAAGATCCACTTTCTTCCCCAAGTTTTATATGTGCTAAAGTATATTTAGAAAAAATTTTTGTTTCAGCCATGGAATCACTTAATCCATTTCCAGAGATAATCTTATTCTTTATCTCCCTCACAACCATATTATTATTTCCTAATAATTTTATTTCACTGCAGAACTCTAATCCCTTTATTAAGTTTACTCCGCTCTTTACCACCACAGCTAAAAGCATAATGTTTATGTACTCCATGAACCTTTTATATATAGGAATTAAACAAAGAAGTTTCAAAAACTTTTCTTTTAAAAACACCTTATAAATTATATATGGACCTGCCACTCCCCATAATAAAAAATATACACAACTTAACCCTTTATTATTAAAAATAAAAGTCTTTAGATTAATAATAAAATTAAAGCTTTCTGGCACATCTTTTCCTAAAGAAATATAAACCTCTTTAAAATTAGGTATAATTGCTATACTTAGAAAAATCATAACGCCTAAGGAACTTATGCATATTATTAGAGGATAGGATAAGGCATTAATTAAAAACTTCTTAATAAAAGCCATCTTGCTATAAAATAAACTTAATCCATTTAACACTTCTCCTATATTACCTGTCTTTTCACCAACGCCTACCATTTCTACAAAAAAATTAGGAAATATACACCCTTCACTTCTAAAAGCATCCTCTAAAGAAGCACCATTTTTAATTTTCCTTTTTATTTTAAACAGTGCTCTTTTATATTTATCTCCTATATCTAAATCAGATAACAACTCAAAAATATATACGAAAGGAAGACCATCTCCATATAACTTAGCTATATTATCGGCAATTACTGATAAACTATTCCAATTAGCTTTCTGCTTTGAAACTTCCCTCATAGTCAAAATCTAACTCCTCTCTATCGATAAATTCCATATAATCAAGCCTTGAAATCTTACCAGTTAGCAGTAAATTATTTAAGTTATCCACCATTTGAATATTTGTTAATATGGTATTATTATCATAAAGCTTCACCAGTTTTTTCTTTAAATCCTTGTTAATTTCATTAACTGATATTATTAATGCCCTACCTAAATAGCCAGTAAAATTGCATTTTTCACAGCCATCTCCCTTTTTATATATTTTTACTTTATTATCTTTATACGTTATAATTTCTTCTTCTTTACAGGAATCACATAGCATCTTAATAAGTCTTTGAGATATTATTCCCACAAGAGATTCTCTTATCAAATAACTTTTTATACCCATTTCCTCTAACCTTAAGTACACTTCTCTTGGTTCTGTAGAGTGAATTGTTGTATATACCTTATGACCTGTTAAAGCAGCTCTCACAGCCATAGCAGCTGTTTCCTCATCTCTTATCTCTCCAACCATTATCACATCAGGATCTTGTCGCATTACGCTTCTAAGGCCATCAGCAAAGCTTATTCCTTCTTTACTATTAACCATCATTTGATTAACTCCATTTATTATAACTTCCACTGGATCTTCTAAGGTTACAACATTAACTTCTCTTCTATTTACATGATTTAATATTGTATATAATGTGGTTGATTTACCACTACCAGCAGGTCCATTTACTATAACAAGGCCAGTATTCCTATTTATTATTTTTTCAAGTTCAAGTCTTTGATTAGGAAGCAGCTTCAGGTTATCTAAACAATAGTTAAATCCATTGTTATATAAAATTCTTAATACTATTTTTTCACCAAAAACCACTGGAATGATAGATACACGTAAATCATATGTATTTCCATCTATATCCATTGTTATCTTTCCATCTTGTGGCTTTCTATGTTCTGTAATATCTAAAGCAGAATTTATTTTTATTCTTGATATTATAGTGGAATACTCCTCCTTAGTTATTATATATAAAAGACTTAGGATTCCATCAATCCTAACTCTTACATATACTATGTCCTTGTAGGGTTCTAAATGTAAATCTGAAGCCTTTTTACCAATGGCTTCTTCTATTATTTCATCTTCGATTTTATTATTATCTTGAGAAAAGAAAACTTTATTTATCAAATACTTTAACTTCTCGTTATTTATGAATACTTCACTTATTGTACAACCATAAAGAAATTGCATTTCTTTGCATATATTTTCATCATGAAATACACAAAGCATATACACTTTTCCCTCATCTTCTTTAAAGGGAAGAATATTAGCTTTTTCTGCCTTGCTTTTACTTATTTTTCTTGCAATTAAAATATCAATATCATTCAGCATTACTTCTTTCATATAATAATTCCTCCTGATACTAATAATTAACACTTTTTACTAATAATAATCAAAAAACAGCTTAGAAATTTTCTAAACTGCTTTTTGACTATTAATTGATTTCTATAAATGTGTAATCACCAGAATCTGAATTTATCACATATATACTATTATCGGAACATGCATAAATTTTTTCACTAGTACTGCCATCATTATTACCAATAAAAAGTATTTCACCCTTATCAGTATGACTTAGTCCTTTTTCAAACATTACTTTGCTTGGAAAATCAAAGATTAATCTTTTATCCTTTGATAGATCATATAATGAGTAGACATTATCAGTCATTCTGCCTAATAAATAAATGCTATCATCAATCATTTCAATATCATAGATTTCTGCAACATTATCAGATATAACTTCAACATTACCATTATAATCTAACGACTTTAAAGATTTTTCTCCGTTATATTTCTCCATAAAGAAAATGATCTTTGATTTAAAAGCTTTTATAAAACTTACATATCCACCACTTATTTCTTCTTCCAACTTTTCCTGATTACTTTTTAAATCATATGAAAACATACCGCTAGTTTTACTGTCCTTTTTCACTCCATAGTAAATTATTTTATCATTACCAAACCATGTAGCATATGTTCCTGAAATACTACTGTTAATTTTAAGCTCAAGCCTTTCAGAATTTTTCAAATCATATATTACAGGCTGTAGATACTGGTCTTTTGAGAAATAAAATAAATACTTACCATCTGGCGAAAACAAAGGTGCTTGTACATTTTTGTCACTTAGTTCAATATCGGAACCATTATAATGAATATAGTATGATTTATTACTTATGTATAAATATGAACCTGAATTTTTATTATAGCTTAAAATAAACCTTTCATTATTTATACTGGTGTACTCATTTTCTCTAATACTAAGAATATTATACCCACCACTTATCTCATTAATACATGCTCCATTATCTAATTGTATTTCTTGTTTTGCTTGATTTTGTTCATCATCTTTTATTTCTTTATTAGTGTTACAACCATTAAGTGAAATTATGGTTATAAACATTGTCATTAAAACTGAAAAAAAACGCCTTTTCATACTACACCCTTCTCTAATACTAGTATTTTACTTATACTTTCTAACGACAATAATCCATTGAATATATATTGCAATAAATGTTATACTTACCTTAGATATTAACATAAAGAAAGGATGACACTTATGGCATTAGACGGTATCTACTTATATAGTTTAGTCAAAGATTTAAAAAAATCAATAATAAATTCAAAAATAGATAAAATAAATCAACCTGAGAAAGATGAAATAATATTAACACTTAGAAAAGACAGGCAAAATATTAGACTTTTAATATCATCCTCTCCTAAATATCCACGTATTCATATTACAGAAGATAGCAAACCAAATCCTCTTCAAGCACCTATGTTTACAATGGTATTAAGAAAATATCTCATAGGTGGAAAGATTTTAGGTATTGAGCAAATTGATGGAGATAGACTTATTAAGATTTGTATAGAAGCTTCTGATGAACTTGGTTTTAATAGCATTTATTATTTAATTGTTGAAATAATGGGACGTCACAGTAATTTATCTCTTGTGCGCGAAAGAGATAATAAGATTATGGAGTGTATTAAACACGTTGGCTCAGATGTTAATAGCTTTAGAACTCTTTATCCTGGAGTAACATATACTTATCCACCGGTTTCTCCAAAGCTTAACCCATTCAACTTCCAGCTTAAAGATTTTACTGAATTTATCTCTAATAATAATTTAGAATTAAATGATTTAATATTTAATAAAATATTCACTGGGGTAAGTAATATATTATCTAAAAACTTATATAAAGATTTGCTTACAAATAGCTCTGAGGATGAAATTACAACAACTATACTTTATGATTATTTTTCAAAGTTTATCAATGAATTAAGTGATAACTTACAATATAGTATCTATGCAAAAAATGGAGATTTTTTAGAATTCTATTGTGTGAAGTTAAATAATTTTGCTGAATGTGAAAGTATAAATTTCACTGATCCTAATGCTTTACTTGATAAATTCTATAAAGAAAAAGATAAACAAGAAAGATTAAAAAACAGATCTGTAAATATTCAGAAATTACTTCATACTAATATTGAACGTTGCTTGAAAAAAGGTGAGAAACTTGCATCAACGCTTGAAAACTGTAAAACAAAGGAATTTTATAAAATTAAAGGTGACTTATTAACATCATTTATCTATAGTATAAATCCTGGTGATTCAGAGATAACATTACAGAACTTCTATAGTGAAAACTATGAAGATATCAAAATAGATTTAGATCCTAATAAATCTCCATCAGAAAATGTTCAAAGCTATTATAAAAAATATAATAAACTAAAAAAATCTGAAGAAGCTGCTAAAGAACAATTAGAAAAAAATTCCGAAGAATTACTATATTTAAATTCAGTTTTAATAAATATACAAAATGCAGATAACTATGAAGAAATTGAAGATATAAAAAATGAACTAATTACAACAGAGTATATTAGAAAAAGAAAGCAAAATAAAAATTCAAAAAAAAGTAAGCCTTCAAAGCCATTACATTTTATTTCATCTGATGGAATAGATATTTATGTAGGTAAAAATAATATTCAAAACGATTATTTATCTTTAAAATTAGCAAGCAAAAATCATTTATGGCTTCATACAAAAAATATACCTGGTTCACATGTAATAATATGCGCCACTGATATACCAGATTCAACTTTAGAGGAAGCTGCTGCTTTAGCTGCTTACTATAGTAAAGCACAAAACTCTACTAAAGTTCCTGTGGATTATACTTTAGTAAAAAACTTAAAAAAGCCTTCAGGTGCTAAACCTGGTATGGTTATCTATCATACTAACTATACTCTACTTACAGATCCTAAAAGCTATACAGAATTAAATATAGTTAAAGAGTAAAAAAGGAGCCATTTTAGCTCCTTTTTTCTATATATGATTTAATAATGTATCCCCATCATTTTTAATTAAATTATTATCAAAATATTGATAGTAATAACATTTTAATCTACCATTATATAACTTTCTATTTTTAGTGGCTTTTCTACCGAATGGTCTTTCAAAACCTTCAAATGAAGTTAATATATTAAAATCCCATCTCTCTAGTGTTCTTTTATTGCCACCAAGATATCTGTATAATGTTTCAACTTCATCCTTATCACCAAGTCTTTCACCATAAGGAGGATTTGTTATAATAAATCCATTGTGTTCTGAAGCAGAGAATTGTTTAAAATCTCTTTTATGGAATTCAATATATTTTGCAACTCCAGCTTTTTCAGCATTAGATCTTGCTACTTTTAATACTCTTCCATCAATATCATAACCAATAAGCTTTATATCTTTATTCTTTATAGATCTTTCTGCACCTTCTTTAACTTGTTCATAAATATCTGCCCCTATTGTAGGCCATGTCTCTGACACAAAGTTTCTACATAATCCAGGTGCAATGTTTTGCATAATCATTGCTGCTTCAATTAATATAGTTCCTGAACCACAGAAAGGATCAATTAAGACATAATCTTCTTTCCATCTTGAAATTAAAACAAGGGCTGCTGCTAAAGTTTCTTTTAAAGGAGCTATCCCTGCATCTTCTCTATATCCTCTTTTGTGTAAACCTGATCCACTTGTATCTATTGATAAAGTTACCTTATCTTTTAAGATAGCCACTTGAATTTTATATACAGGTCCATCTTCACTAAATGTATTTACACCATAGCTTTCACTCATACTTGTTACAATAGCTTTTTTAACTATTGATTGGCAGTCTGGAACACTATGTAAAGTTGAATTAACCGACTTTCCAACTACGTGCATAACACCATCTACAGGTATTATTTCGCTCCATTTTACTGCCTTTGTTCCTTGGAAAAGCTCTTCAAAGCTTCTTGCTTCAAATTCTGCCATTTTTATAAATACTCTATCAGCTGTTCTTAAATGAACATTAGCTATAGCTATATCCATTTCGTCACCAACAAATTCAACTTTTCCATTTTCAACTTTCAAATCTTCATATCCAAGAGCCTTTAATTCTCTTGAAGTTATTCCTTCTAAACCAAATGTGGTAGTTGCAATTAAATTATATTCCATTTTTATCTCCTCTTAAGCTTCGTAAATTTTTACCCATTCGTTGCCATCTATTTCTTCAATTTCTACTGCAACA
>FR883402.1:72385-146390 GCA_000435835.1 Clostridium sp. CAG:221 | reverse complement strand
ATAATCAGCTCTAATTGGAAGTTCCTTATGGCCTCTATCAATTAATACAGCTAACTGTATACCAAGTGGTCTTCCTACATCAATAATTGCATCTATTGCTGCTCTCACTGTTCTACATGTGTATAAAACATCATCCACTAGTATAACTTTCTTTCCTTTTACTTCAACTCCTAAATCTACTGAGTTAACTTCTGGTAAATCTTTTATCTCTGATATATCATCTCTATATAATGAAATATCAACGTAACCTACTGGTACTTTTACCCCTTCAATTTGTTCAATATTGTTGGCTATTCTTTTTGCTAAAGGATAGCCTCTTCTCTTAATTCCTATTAAGACAAGGTCATTAACTCCTTTATTTTTTTCAATTATCTCATGAGAAATTCTTATCAAACTTCTTTTTATAGCCTTATCATCTAATAAATTTGCTTTTAATTTAGTCATAATAATTGCCCCCTTATTTTCTTAACTCTGTTAGTATATCATTAAAATAATCTGGTAATTCCGAATTAAATTCCATATATTCCCTTGTGCTTGGATGAATAAATCCTAAGGTTTTAGCATGTAGCGCTTGCCCTTCTATCTTTATCTTTTGTTTATTATGGCCATATACCAAATCCCCTACTAGTGGATGCCCTATAGATGCCATATGTACTCTTATTTGATGAGTTCTTCCAGTCTCTAAGGTACATTTTATCAGTGTAACACCCTTATTATACTCCTCTAAAACCTCATAATGAGTTACAGCCCTTTTCCCATCCTCAACTATAGCCATCTTTATTCTTTCCTTTTTATGACGTCCTAATGGCTTATCAATAGTGCCTTCTTTCTTGCTAAATCTTCCCTCAACTAATGCATAATATTCTCTTTTAATTGAATGATCCTTAAATTGTTCTGCTAAAAAATTATGTGCAGCATCATTTTTTGCTATTACGAGAATTCCAGAAGTATCTTTATCTATTCTATGGACAATCCCAGGTCTAATAACTCCATTAATTCCCGATAAATCCCCACAGTGATACAATAGGGCATTAACTAATGTTCCGTTATAATTACCTGGTGCAGGATGTACAACCATTCCTTTTTCTTTATTTACAACTACAACGTCTTCATCTTCATAAATAATATTTATATCTATTTTTTCGGCAGTTACATTTAACTCAATTGGTTCTGGTAGAATAACATTTATTATATCATTCTTACGTAATTTATAGTTACTTTTTATCTCAGATCCATTAATATCGATTTTTTTATCTGTAATTAAGCCTTGAATAAAAGATCTTGATTTACCTTGAATTTGCATTGAAAGATATTTATCAATTCTTTCACCTATAAATTCATCAGTAACATTAAAAATTAAATTATCCATTTCAAAAACTCCATTTTTTATTAATTCTCTGAACATTATAATATATTAAATCGTTATCCTCAATAACTTATCTCTAATTATATAAAATTTAAAAGAGACCTAAAGGTCTCTTTTATTAATTATTGGCAAAAAAACTTTTTATTTCTTTCATTTCTTCGCTAGAATTATCTTCTTCAACAACTGCGTCAAGCTTTTCTTCAGAAATATGTATATCCTTAGAACTTAACTCTAACTCTTCAACTGTCTCTGAAACATTGTAATTTTTAGTTAAATCTTTTTCAAGTTCATCAAAAGTTTGTAGCTGTGCATTAATGAAATTTCTAAACTTAGCTCTAAACTTAATAAACTCTTCTTTAACCTTTTCATACTCATCATTCACAGCAATCACATCATTATGAGCTTTATCTAAAACCTTCTGAGCACTTTCGTTAGCGTTCTTCATTATTAAATCAGCTTCCTTTTGCGAACTTTCTTTTGCTTGATCAGCCGCATTTTGTGCTAATAATAATGTATTTTGAATTGTATCTTCAAGTTTTTCATAATGCTCAACTTTTTCTCTTATTCTGCTTACTGTATCTTTTAGCCTAGAATTTTCTTTGAATATTTCTTCATAATTCTCTACTATTTCTTCCATAAATTCATCTACTTCATCAGCAGCATATCCTCTTATGGCTTTTTTAAATTCTTTGTTCTTTATATCCATTGGAGTTAATTTCATTACTATATCCCCTCATCTATATATAATTTTTTATAACTACTTTAAATTTTCCAGATTTCGTATTGCCAACAATACTTCCAGTACGAAACTTTCCTACTCCAGAAATAGTTATTACATTATTTTCCTGTACCTCTTTACTTTTCTCTTTAATCTTACAATAGTTCACTGAAACCTTATTGTTCTGTATTAGTTCAATAGCCTTAGCTCTAGATACATTTGCAAGCTTTGAAACATAATTATCAATTCTTAATGAAGGTATGTTAATTACTATTTCTTCAAAAACACTTTGAGGCAAATGTTCTTTATCAATAATTTCTATTTTAACAGGACATCTGCCTACAGATTCCATAGAAGTTATAATATAGCTTGCTATATCTTCATATACTGGAACTACAGCATAATCTTCAACTACTCGTAAATCACCTAGTTTTTCTCTTTCAATTCCTAACGACATTATTGAACCTAAATAATCCTTATGAGTTAAATTTTTAAATTTTGATTTATTAGTAATTTTAAGACAAATAAAAGGATATTCATAAAAATACTTATTATTAAATGATATTATTCTTCTATCTGCTTCATCATAAGCTCCATCAGCTTCAACAATAAAATCATTTTTATTGAAGTTTTCAACAAAATAGCTCCAAATATTTGGTGAACAGAAATTTTTTGAAAATACAGGTATATCCTTATTTTTGGCTAATATTAAATTATTGTAAATTCTGATAACAGAATCTTTATCTTCATTTGCAAAGTTTTTCAATAAGTTTTCTTTTGATATCATAGTACACCACTTAATAAATTAAAATTCCACTTATCATGTTTAAAAGCAAAATTGCTATAATTGGAGAAAAATCAATTATTATATCTCCAATAAACCTTCTTTGAAGCCTTCTTATAGGTTCTAAAATAGGATTATTGATAGAACGTAAAATATTATATATACTCATTTCTCTTGCATTAGGAATATATGAAAATACTACCTCTGCAAGAATAGTAATATTAAGTACATTCACAAGTATGCTAAGAAAATTACGAATAACTCCTATCTAAACCGCCCCCTACTTATTCCAACTAAATAATGCTTTTGAACTTATTTCACTTTTTAATTCATTTGATACTTCAACATTTTGAGGTGATAAAAGATATACTCTTTGTTCTATTTCCTGTAATTCTGCATTTAATACGCAAGCCGCACCACTTACAAAATCAACTAGTCTTTGAGCTATTTTTGTTTCTAAACTATTTGTATTAATAACTACTATTTTTCTGCTTTTAACAGCCTCAGCAATTTCTCTTGATTCTTCATAAGCTGTTGGCTTTACAACCATTATCTTTGCAGTATTATTACTGTGAATATTAACAACCTTTGTACCATGAGTATTTTGAATTATTGGTTCTATTTCACTTTGCTCTTCTTCTGTTTCTTCTAATTCATCAAACTCCTCATCATATTCACCTAATCCTATTATCTCCTTTAGCTTTCCAAACATACTATATCTCTCCTTTTTATACTATCTTTCTCCAAATATTCCCGACCCAATCCTAATTAGGTTTGCTCCTTCTTGTATGGCAATTTTAAAATCAGAAGTCATGCCCATTGATAATATTTCCATCTGTATATTTTTATAATTCTTCTTACTTAAATCATCATAAATATGTTTACTTTTATTGAAATAATATCTATTGGAAACTTCATCACCTTTAGGAATAATAACCATAATGCCTTTAACTTTAACATGATTACATTTTTCAACTGCTAAAATTAATTCATCAATATCCTCTTCTAATACTCCACTCTTACTTTCTTCTCTTCCGATATTTATTTGCATTAGTACATTAGCTACCAGGTTATTTTTTTCGTATTCACTTTCAATTTTATTAAGCAATTTAATACTTGACAGTGAATGTATCAAATAAACCTTCCCAACAATATACTTAACTTTATTAGTCTGCAATTTTCCTATTAAATGCCATCTAATATCATTAGGTAATTCGTCTTTCTTACTTAAAAGCTCTTGTACTTTATTTTCTCCGAAATCACGTATTCCAACATCATAAGCTTCTAAAATATCAGAAATGGGCTTAGTCTTAGAAACGGCTAATAGTTTTACACCTTTTGGTATTTCTTCCAAGTAGCCCTTAACTTTTTCTTTAATACTAATCCTAATCACCCCCTTATAAGAGTATATATATTATTTTCTTTATTAAGGATATATTTCCTTTATTAACACTTTCTAATTATAACATTTTTTTCGTATTTTTTTAATATACTTTTCAAGATTTTATTAATTATTTATCATTTCTCTTCATATATACAGAATCATAAATCTTATTTGTAGGTGAAATGATTATATTTTCCATGGTGTTTACTTCAATCTTAAGCTTTCTTATCATAAGTTCATTAATATAACTTCCTTCTGCTTTGATAGCTGTCTCTAATTGTTCAGGATCTCCAATGGCATAAAAGTAAAAAGGAGCCATCTCCATGCTTTCATCTTCAAAGCCAATAAAAGCCCAATTGCAAGTTACACCTGTATTGCTTAGGATTCTATAACTGTTTAAAGCTATGGCTTCAGCTCCAATATATCTCAGTTCATTTATTACCATGGCAACATCAATATCATGTAGAGTTCTTCTATTTACCTCTTCTTGACTATCGGTATGTATGTCGTAATCTCCATCTTCTATTTTAACTACAATTCCAGGGCCTTCTACTTCAGTAAGTCCCCCAATTGTATAATAATCATTTAATTGAGAACTCATGCTTTCAACAATATTAGTTGAATCATTCTCATCATTAATATAACTATTATATTGATCTTTTAGATTATAATTTTCTTCCTTTAAATCACTTATACTTTCATATAACATATTTCTTTCTTCTGAAGCATTCTTATATTCTTGGGCATTCATTTTAAATAACGATGACATAGAATTTATATTAAAATTAATAGATCCTAAAAATCCAATAATAAGCGATGCTATAAAGATAAAAAACTTATATTTATAGTTTTTCATCTACTCCCTCCTTTGCTTATTTTTATATTTGTCTAATAAAATACGTCTGATTATAGCAAAGTTATCAAATATACGTCCTCCAAAAACTATTACCGCTGCAATATAAATTGGAATTCCAAGTTTATCTCCAAGATATGCTAAAGCTGCAGCAAGAAGAGCATTTCCAAAGAAGCCTGAAATAAAAATATCAGGTTGGAACTTATTACTAAGATTAGCCTTTAGTGCGCCAAAAACTGAATCTAAACAAGCTAATACTGCCACTGACATATATGGTGAAAATTTATCAGGTATATTAATATCAAATAATAATCCTAAAAAAACTCCCAATAATAATCCTATAAATGCTATCATAAATCTCACTCCTATTGTACTGGTATTAAATAATCACTTCTTAAAGTTTGCGTTGTTTTTATAATAGTTATTTCATCACTACTCTTAACATCATTTGTATAATTTTTTAATGCTCCGGTTTCTAAAGACCCTCCATAGCTAACACCAACATTCAATTTTGATTTATCTCCTATAACTTTAATTACGATTTCACTGCTTGGATCTACTCTACCGGCTGAACCTATAGATATAGATGAACCTGCATTTTTTATACCAGTTTGAGGAGTTATCCTAATATCATTTATAGATATAGCTTCTGCTCTTGAATACCACAATGTATTTACTAAATATACTAGTTCATCTTCTGTAATTGTCCTAATGCTATCTGATGTATTAGTACCAAATATAGATGTTTTAGGCGTTAATGTAATGATAATCCCTGGCCCCTTTACATCCACTAGCCCTAGCTGCATTCTAGCATTATCCAGCTTTTTCTTAATCTCAGCTTCTAATTCACCTTCGCTGGTTGCTTTATCTTCTAGAGCCTTTATTTCTTCATTTAAAGTAGCATTAGCTTCTTCAAGCTCTTCTTTTTCCTTTTTAAGACTTTCTACTTCTTGTAAGATATCTGAATTTTCATATGAGTTAGTCAGTTCATCCTTTGTATTTAACAATTTGAATTGATACGTTAATAAAAATCCTAAAAATCCGCATACTACAGCTACAACTAATTGTGATGCAACTCTTTTCAAATTAATTCCTCCTACTCTTCACTCTTCTTAATTACCGGCATATTTTTTATACTTACATCAATATATCCACTTGTGATACCTACATTTCCATTTAAGATAATATTATATACATCATTAATTTTTTTATGAAAATCATTTATTTCTCCAAATAATATTTCTAAATTTCCAATATATCCTTTTATATCATATAGCTTAGACAAATCAAATCTATCAAACTTTATACTTTCTTTATTTTCAGCAATATATGGATAGATAATTTCTAGCGTTTCAATAATATGTTCATTATTGATTATCTTATTTCCTAATTGAAGCTCCTCTGTAGCTACACCAGTAATCTCAACTAAGTTTCTTCCTTCAATATTATTTGCAATCTCTATCAGTACACCTTTGTCATTAAATATATAATAACTACTATCATCTTTTGTATAAAAAACAGGTGATTCTTCAGTAATTTTTATATTTAGTGAATTTAGTCCACTAATATTTATCTTTGCTGATAAAAAATATGGTTCATTTAATATATCTTTAATCATTTTATGTCTATTTAAGGTAAAAATATTTTTACCCAGTCTAGTGTTAACTTTTTCTAGAACTGATTCAGCTGAAATATTAGATGTACCTTCTACTGTAATTGTTTTTAAATTAAATAATGGTGATTTAGTAAAGAAAATAATTAATATTATTAATACTATTGTAGAAATCATAAAAATTTTTTTTCTTGCCTTTTTTTTCTTTTTAATCTTAATGTATTCTTTTACTTCATTCATTGCTTTTTTTTACATCCTTATCCTAGTTTATACTAATATAATATCATTTTACTGTATAATTTTCATTATAATTTTTTACATAATAAAAAGCCCCTATAATAGGGGCCTTAGCTTCTTATCTAACATCGCTTTCAATCTGTCTAGATATATTTAATAAGATTCCCATTGCCGTCAAATTTATAACAAGGGATGTACCACCATAGCTTATAAACGGCATTGGAACACCGGTAACTGGCATAGAACCTGTTACAACTGCTATATTTATAATAGCTTGCACTGCAATAATTGATGTAATTCCCATTGCTAATAATTTTCCATATGTGTCTTTAGCCTTAATAGCAATTCTAACACCACGCCAAATGAAAATTATAAATAAAGAAATAATAATTAGACATCCAATTAATCCAAGTTCTTCACCAATTATTGAAAAGATAAAATCATTATGTGGCTCAGGCATATATAATGTTTTTTGCCTTGATTGACCAAGACCTAGTCCAGTAATACCTCCTGATCCTAAAGCATAAAATGATTGAATCAATTGATATCCATCACCAGCAGCATCCTTCCAAGGATCAATAAAGTTAAGCATTCTAGCTCTTCTGTAATCAGAACTAAAAATAAAAAATATTGCTAAAGTCAGCAACCCTGGCAGTACTATTCCAAACAAGTGCTTAATCTTTCCACCTGAGATAAAAAGTAAGATAAATGTAACAATCATAATTATTGCAGCAATACTTAAATTCTTTTCAGCTAAAACTAAAGCTGCAAAAAAACCTGATAAGCCAAGATATGGTACTATTCCAGTCCAAAAATCTTTTATCCCATCACCTTTAATATCAATACTTAAAGCAAGAAATAATACTACCACATATTTAGTTAACTCTGATGGCTGAAATGAAAGTCCCCCAAGTTGAATCCATCTTTTAGCACCATTTACTGCCGGGAAAAAAAATACTGCTATTAATAACGGAACAGTAATTATCAACAATTTTGGTGTTATTTTTTTTAGTCTGTGATAATCAAAATTCATCATAAAAAACATAGCTAACAAGCCTATAACAGCCATAATTCCCTGCTTCTTTAAATAAAACATACTATCATTATAATGAAACATTGAGTAAAATGAACTTGCTGAATATATCATTACAACACCAATTGCCAATAATATAAGTATTGTATATAAAACTCCAAAATCAACTTTTCCTATGTTTTTATTTTGATTTTTCTTATCTAGTATCACAGACATTCCTCCTATTTTACAATGCTAAGAATCCTATTAAACATAAAACTGCAGTAATAAGTGAAAATACTGTAACTATTTTTACTTCTGACCACCCACATTTTTCAAAATGATGATGTACAGGAGCCATTTTGAATACTCTTTTACCAGTTAATTTAAACGAAGTCACTTGTATTATTACCGATAAAGTTTCAAATACATAAACTCCTCCTACTATTATAATTAATAAAGGCTGTTCTAATATTATTGCAATAGTAGCAATGGCACCACCAATTGCAAGTGATCCTGTATCTCCCATAAAAATTTTTGCAGGATAAGCATTATATTTTAAAAATCCTATAAGTCCGCCTATCAATACTACACAAAATACTGCTAGAGATGTTTCTTTCATCATAAAGCATACAATTGTAAAGAAAGTTAAAACTAAAATAGATACTGATGTAGCTAATCCATCTAATCCATCAGTAAGATTAACTGCATTTGTTGTAGCTGCATATATTATTACAACAAAAGGAATATATAAAATTCCTAACGGCATTTCAAATGATGTAAAAGGAATTAACAAATTAGTATTTAAATTGTAATATCCATAAATGGCCAAAGCTATAGAAAATATTAATAATAATATCATTTTTTGTCCTGGCTTTAACCCTTCGCTTTGCTTTTTAAGAATTTTTAATAAATCGTCTAAAAATCCAATAAAACCAAAAGCAATTAATGAGTATAGGGCAATCATTGCTTTATCATTAAATTTATATCCTAAAATAAGCATAACTATTACGGATGATAAAATAAAGATAACTCCGCCCATAGTTGGTGTACCTGCCTTTTTCAAATGACTTTCTGGTCCTTCTTCCCTAATATTCTGACCAAACTTTAACTTTCTTAATAGAGGAATTGCTATTGGACCAGACACCAGTGAAAGGATTATAGATAATATCAATCCTATTCCTAATTTAGAACTTATAAGATTTATTATATTCTCCCCCATATAAACTGCTCAGCAGCAGTTCACCTCCTTCGTTTTATTTTAATTCCTTTAACTTAGATGTTACTTTTTCGAATTTCATTCCTCTAGATGCCTTAACTAATATAACATCATCTTTATTAATTAAACTATCTACTTCTTTAAAAAAGTCATCTTTTGAAGCAAATTTTCTAATATTCTCATTACCAAATCCATTTTCATAATTATCAACATTTTCACCAATAACTATTAATAAATCTATTTTACCTTTTGCAAATGAACCTACATCTTCATGTGCTTCTTTAGTTTTGCTTCCAAGTTCATACATATCTCCTAGTATGGCAACTCTTCTCATTGCAGCTTTAGTCATTAATACTTCTATAGAAGATTTCATAGAATCAGGGCTTGCATTATAGCAGTCATTTATAATAGTAATCTTATCAGTTTTTTCAACTTCTAATCTCATAGATGTAGCCTTTAAATTTGCAAGACCATCATTCATCTCCTTAAGTGATACATTTAAATTTCTGGCAATATCTATAGCCAACATCATGTTTAATACATTGTGCTTACCTGCCATAGGCAATTCAAAATCATATTTATCATTTCCACAATTAGCAGTAAACTTAACACTATCTTCTCTTAATATAATATTAGATGCGTAAACATCATATTCATGATTATATCCAATTTTTTCAATTTTATAATCATTAGAATTTAATTTTTTAAGTCTTTCATCTTCAGCATTTACCACTAGTATATTATCTTTAGTGAAGTATTCTGTAATCTCCATCTTAGCTTTAAGTATATTGTCTTGAGTCTTTAAATTTTCTAAGTGAGAAAGACCTATATTAGTGATAGCAGCCATATCCGGTTCTGCCGCTTTTGCCAATCTTTTAATTTCACCTAAATCACTCATCCCCATTTCTAACACCGCCACATCATGTTCAGATGTAAGCTGTAATATCATAAGTGGAAGTCCTATTTCACTATTAAAATTACCTTCTGTTTTAAATACATTATATTTTGTACTTAATACTGCTGCAATTAAATCCTTTGTTGAAGTTTTACCACAAGAACCTGTAACTCCAATAACCTTAAGATTTAATTTTCTTCTATAGAAATTAGCTAACTTAAGCATTGCTTTAACTGTATTATCCACTTTAATTACAATACCTTTTCCTTCAGCATCTTCCTTTTTAAAATTAACTTCATCTACCACTGCAATAGATGCTCCTTTTTCAAGAACATCTATTGCTACATTATTAGCATTAAATCTTTCACCTTTAATTGCAAAGAATATACAATCTTCAGTAACCTTTCTATTATCTATGCACGTACCTTTAAAATTTTTATTGTCATTGTTAACAACTACAGTACCTTCAAGAGCCCTTACTAATTCTTCAAATGAAAATTCCATCTATCTTCCTCTACTTTCCTGATAATATTTCATCAACAACTTCTCTTTCATCAAAGTGAATTACACCTTCATTATTAATTTGATATGTTTCATGCCCTTTTCCAGCTAAAACAACAACATCACCTGGTTCAGCCATCTTTAAAGCTAATCTTATAGCTTCAGATCTATTTTCTATTGCTAGATAATTTGTTTTTTCTATTCCTACAACAATATCCTTAATAATTGCCATTGGATCTTCATGTCTTGGATTGTCAGAAGTAATAATAACAAGATCCGCAATTTCACTTCCTACTCTACCAAGCTCAGCTCTTTTAATTTTATCTCTATCTCCACCACTTCCATAAACAGCTATTAGTCTATTCTTAGCAAATGATTTTAATGTTTCTAAAATGTTTTTCATTCCATCTGGTGTATGTGCAAAGTCAATAATTATTTCATATGGTATATCATATTTATCACCAATTCTTTCACATCTTCCAGGTACAACTACATCTAAAAGTCCTGCCTTAATGCATTCTTCTGAAATATTTAATTCTTTTGCAGCAGCAATTGTTCCTAAAGCGTTATATATATTATATTCACCTGGTAAGACAAACTTATATGAAGTGCTATTGCAATCAAATATTATATCTTTTTCTTCTAACCTAATATTTTCTGCTCTAAAATCACTTGAGTTTTCTATTGAATAAGTTACTACTTTCTTACCTAATTTATCAACATCGTTTAATACTCTATATCCATAGCTATTATCAATGTTTATAACTGAAACTTTACTTCTTTCAAATAATTTAAATTTAGCATTATAATAATTATCAAATGTTTTATGGAAATCTAAGTGATCTCTTGTTATATTAGTGAAAATACCTATTTCAAAGTTACAACCATAAACCCTATCTAATTCTAGTGAATGTGATGAAACTTCCATTACACAGTATTTACATCCTTTATCAACCATATCTTTAAATAACTTTTGAAGTTCTAATGATTCAGGTGTTGTTCTTTCAGATTTAACTTTTTCATCTCCTATGTAATTAGCAATAGTTCCTACAAGACCAACTTTTTCACCTGCTTTTTCAAGTATTGATTTTAAGATATATACGCTAGTAGTCTTACCGTTAGTACCAGTAACCCCAATAAGCTTTAATTTTTTTGTTGGATGATCATAAAAATTAGCAGACATAGTAGCTAATGCTTTTCTACCTTCTTTAACTCTTAACACTGTTACTTCCGTTGGTATAGTATTAAGATCTAAATCTTTTTCACACATAACTACTGTAGCTCCAGCATTTATAGCATTAACTGCATAGTCATGCCCATCAACTTCAAATCCACTTAAACATACAAATAAGTCATTTTCAGCAATCTTTCTACTGTCATACTGTATTTTATTAATTTCCTTTTCATCGCTTCCTTGTAAAACCTTATAATCCACACCATTTAATAGCTCTAATAATTTCATCTTCTATCTCTCCTTAATTATCATTAAATGTTTACTTTGCAGCAGCAATAATGCTTCCCAATACAAAAGTGGCTGACGCCACGCTTCAGCGAAGGAAGCAACTTTTGTTAGCCAACCAAAAGGTTCTAAAAGAAAAATAAGTCCTTACAAAAATTTAATTAATTTATTTTTCTTTTAAGGTTCTTTTGGGGCACTATAATTTTCTTTTTAACGCATTAGTAATGCTGTATATAAGAAATGGCTAATTTATTGGTATTCCCTATGTTAAAAATTTTATAGTTTTCTAAGCGTTAAAAAAATAGCATGTGTAAATCCACATGCTAAAAATGAAAAAAGCTAATCTCCATAATCATCACTAAGAGTTAACCTAACATTTGAACCTGTGGTTATTACTTCACCCGCAGGAATACTTTGATCAATAACAAAACCATCACCTTCAAGGCTATATTTTATACCTAAATCATCAAGGATATCTTTAGCTGAAGTTACTGATAATCCTGTTAAATCTGGCATAGATACCTTATTATTATCTACTGCATCTCCAGTATAAATCGTTATCTTGGTTCCTTCTTTCACTGTATAACCTGGATATGGCTGAGTATTTGTTACAATCTCCCCACTACCCTCTATATTATACTCTAAATTTACATCTTTTAAAATTTTTTTTGCTTCTTCTATAGATTTCCCACGAATTTCCGGAATTAAAACATCTCTTACCACTGCATTATAATCTTCAGAAAACTCTGAATCCATATAATTGAATATGTCTGTCAAAAGTATTTTCATAAGCGGTGCAGTTACAACACCGGCATAATACGCTCCATTGCTTGGCTCATCAATACTTACAAAAGCAGTAATTTCCGGTGAATCTACCGGTGCCATTGCAGCCATAGAAGAAATATATTTCCCACTTTCATATCCACCAGTAACTGAATTAACTTTTTGAGCTGTTCCAGTCTTACCACCGATATGATATCCTTCTATATAACTTTTATTTGAACCACCTTCATTTACTGTTCTCTCTAAATAATCTCTTAATGTGGCTGTACTTTTATCTGACAACACATTTTTAGAAATCACCGGTTCATAAGTTTCATCTATCACCTTAGTATCATCACTATTATAATGTGATACTTCTTTCATTATATGAGGCTGTATTAAACTTCCACCATTAGCTAGAGCATTAAATGCTTGCATGTACTGTATGGCAGTTACCGTATTGGTTTGTCCAAATGAAATAGTTGCTAAATCTGATTCTGTAATATTTTCAGTCTTTTTCACTATACCAGATGCTTCTCCTGGTAAATCAATTCCTGTAGTTTTTCCAAATCCAAGCTTTTTAATATATTCATTTAATGTTTCTTTACCTATTTTTTCACCTAGCTTCATAAATCCAACATTACATGAATTCTGTAAAATCTGAGGTAAGATTTGACTACCATGTCCTGAAGTTTTCCAACATTTAATGGTGTGTGAGCCAACTTGAAGACTTCCTCCACACTCAAAAGTATCTGATTCTGAAGCTATACCTTCTTCTAAAGCTGTTACCATTGTAACAACCTTAAAGATGGAACCAGGTTCAAAAGTATCATTTACCAAGCTATTTCTCCACATCTTTTGAAGCTTTTCTCCATCAGTTTCACCTGAAAAATCTTCAAAACCATCAAAAGGATTATTAGGATCGAAATCCGGCTTATTTACCATAGCTAGTATTTCGCCATTATTAGGGTTCATAACCATAATAGATACTCTTTTAGCTTGATTATCTACCAATCCTTTTTCCGCAACCTTTTCTGCAATAGCTTGTATTTTTGAATCAATTGTTAAAGTAACATCCTTTCCATCTATAGGTTCTGTAAAATTAGATATAGTATAAGATAAATTTTCTTCATTTCGCTCAATCTCAGAAATTCTTACTCCTGGTACACCAGATAGATGCTCATTGTATTGAAGTTCAACTCCTGTAAGTCCCTGTCCATCAACATTAGTACTTCCTAGTACATGAGCCAGAAATTCACCTTTAGGATAATATCTTTTTGTATCTGGTGAAACAATTACACCATCAATATTTAAGTTATTGACCTTGTCAGCAGCCTCTTTTTCGATTCTTCTTATTAAGGTAGCAGATCCAGCATTAGCACCACTAGCCAGCTTGGTTTCAAGTTTTTCCATAACCTTACTTTCTTCCATTGCTACAGCATCAGCAATTTTACCAGCAATATCAGCATTAGTTAATGAATTATTTTTCAAGTACTGCCTAACAGAATTCAAATCAAAATCAATTCTATAAACATTTGCAGAAACTGCCAACTCTACACCATTTCTGTCTAGTATCCTTCCTCTTCTTGCATCGATACTTACTTCACTTGTCCACTGTTCTTCAGCTCTAGAGGAGTATTCATCCCTCTTAACAATCATAATATAGGACAACCTTACCATTAATATAAAAAATACTACAACAATCGTCCATACTACTAATGTTAATCTCTTCTGAATCAATGCTCGATCCTTAAACTTCTTTTTTTTCACTTCCATTCCCCCATTAAATAATTAGAGAATGGATAGTTATATTTTTTCAAATAAGGAAAAAATCACTTGCATTCCCTAATTAAAAATACTCTTAATTTTATCGAGGAAACTTTCTCCATTTTCTTCTTCATTAATATGTGAAAAATAATCTTTAGACATATCAATCATTATAGTATTGTCCTTGTTAGGATATACCATGCTTAATTCATTTTCAGCAACGTTTTTAACATTTTCTAAAGATGAATATTTTAATAGCATTACTTTTAACGCATCATTAATATCTGATGATACTTCTGCTTCTTCCTTTATTTGTGTTAATTCATTTTGCCTGTCATAAACATATCCATCAATTGCTAAGGTTATTCCACCAAGAATACAAACTAAAGCTGAAATCCCCACCACATTTGAAATTAAATTCACCTTAAGCTTCTTAATTTTCTTTGCTCGTAACTCTTCTTTGATTTTTTGCTTTTTATTTTTGTCATACTGCGGTTTTCTTTCAGGTACAAGTGCGGTGTTTCCTCTTGTATAATTATATTCCCTAGCACCCATTTTATTCACATCCCTACATTTTATTTATTATTTAGAATTATAGTTTTTCTATAACTCTTAATTTAGCACTTCTACTTCTTGGATTTATCTCCACCTCTTCTTTCGTAGGTTCTATGGCTTTTCTTGAAATTATTTTTACCTTTGCTTTTTCACCACAGACACAAACTGGGAATTCTTTAGGACATCTACATGATACAGCTAAATCTCTAAATTTATTTTTTACTATTCTATCTTCAAGAGAATGGAAAGTTATTATTGCCATTCTACCACCTTTATTAAGCTTTTCTACACCATCTTCTATAGTTTTATTTAATATAGAAAGTTCGCTATTTACTTCGATTCTAATTGCTTGGAAAGTTCTTTTAGCTGGATGTGGTCCTTCTCTTCTTGCTTTTGCAGGTATAGCATTTTTTATAATTTCAACAAGTTCTAAAGTTGTTTCAATGTTTTTTTCCTGTCTATTTTCTACAATAAAACTTGCAATTCTTTTAGCAAACTTTTCTTCGCCATAATCTCTTATAATTCTATATAGGTCCTCTTCTGAATACTCATTTACCACATTATATGCAGAAAAATCATTTTCCCTATTCATTCTCATATCAAGGGGAGCATCTTTCATATAGCTAAATCCTCTCTCTCCCTCATCAAGTTGATAAGAAGATACACCTAAATCCATAAGTATACCATCAACACCGTCAATATTTAAATTGTTTAAAACATTTTCTATATTTGAAAAATTACTATGTACAAATGTAACATTAGAGTAATCTTTCAGTCTTTCCTTTGCAGCTTTTAGTGCATCGGTATCTTGATCGATTCCTATCAGTCTTCCTTCCTTAGAAAGTCTCTTTAAAATTTCACTTGAATGTCCTGCGCCGCCTAGGGTTCCATCCACATAAATACCATTTTCCTTAATATTTAATCCTTCTAGGCATTCATTTAACAAAACTGAAACATGATTAAATTCCATAAAATTAACTCCTTCTATCCTAGCTGTCCATTTTTATGCTACAGAGCTTAAGTATTATTATATAAACATACATACAATATTTTTTTACTCCATATACTTACTATTTTCATTTTCTATAGTTACTATAACCTTTTCTACTTCTGCATATTCTTCCTATATTGAACTGATTTTATTTCCTATGTGCATAATCACTACATTATACCATTTTAACCACTATACTATATATTCTATATAAAATTACCGTATCCTTCAAGATTTATTTAGTATTTATTCTATATTTATTGACAGCAAAACTAATTAATCAAAAAAATAACTCTACATGAATATAAATTCATGTAGAGTTATAAAGAAATTTAAAAAATTAAACATTAAATCTGAAGTTAACTACGTCACCATCATGCATAACGTAATCTTTACCTTCTAGTCTATATTTTCCTTTTTCTTTAGCTTGTGCTTCTGAACCACATTCAACTAAATCATCATAAGCTACAACTTCTGCTCTGATAAATCCTCTTTCAATATCAGTGTGTATCTTACCTGCTGCTTGAGGTGCCTTTGTACCTTCTTTAATAGTCCAAGCTCTAACTTCTTGAACTCCAGCTGTAAGGTAACTTATTAATCCTAATAGTCTATAAGATGCTCTTATAAGCTTATCTAATCCAGCTTCAGTTAAACCATATTCTGCTAACATTTCTGCTTTTTCTTCATCTTCTAAACCTGAAAGTTCTTCTTCAAGCTTAGCACAAACAACAACTATTTCTGAGTTTTCTGCTTCTGCATATTCTCTTACCTTTTGAACATATTCATTGTTTAAGTTTCCGCTCATCATATCATCTTCAGATATGTTGCATGCATAAAGTACAGGCTTAGAAGTAATCATGAATAAACTCTTAATGAATGCTTCTTCATCTTCATTAACTTCTAAAGTTCTTATTGGCTTATTTAATTCTAAATGAGCTTTAACTTTTTCCATTATTTCATATTCAGCCTTTGCTTTCTTGTCGCCTGATCTAGCAAGCTTAACTCCTTTTTCCATTCTTCTTTCAAGAACTTCTAAGTCAGCAAATATTAATTCTAAGTTAATTGTTTCAATATCTCTTATTGGATCAACGCTTCCTTCAACGTGAACAACATTTTCATCATTGAAACATCTTACTGTATGAACAATAGCTTCAACTTCTCTGATATGAGATAAGAATTTATTTCCTAATCCTTCACCTTTTGAAGCTCCTTTAACTAAACCTGCAATATCATAAAATTCTACAGTAGTATAAACTTTTCTCTTTGTATTATACATTTTTTCTAATACATCTAATCTCTTATCTGGTACACTTACAACACCAACATTTGGTTCTATAGTACAGAATGGATAGTTAGCTGATTCTGCACCTGCTTTTGTTATCGCATTAAATAATGTACTTTTTCCTACGTTTGGTAATCCTACAATTCCTAATCTCATCTATGTACATTCCTTTCTTACCTTAACTAATACTTTAAAATTATACTCTAGATACAATTTTATTTCAACACAATAATATTATTATAGCATTTAAATTATAAATTTAAAAATGAAGCTTCTATTTTGAAGCTTCATTTACATCTAAGCACCTTCATTTAAAAATTCGTATTGTGCACTATATAAGTCATAGTACATGCCTTTATTTCTCAACAATTCATCATGTGTTCCTGCTTCAATTATTTCACCATCTGAAATCACTAAAATCTTATCACAATCACGTATTGTTGATAATCTATGGGCAATAACAAAAGAAGTCCTTCCTTTAATAAGCTTTTCAATTCCTTTTTGCACCAACATCTCTGTTTGTGTATCAATATTGGATGTCGCTTCATCAAGAATTAAAATCCTAGGATTAGCAAGCAGTGCTCTGGCAAATGACACAAGCTGCCTTTGACCTAGAGATAATCTTGAACCTCTTTCATTAACTTCAGTATCATAGCCGTTTTCCAATTTCATAATAAACTCATGGGCATTAACAGCTTTAGCAGCATTTATTACTTCTTCATCAGTTGCATCCAATCTTCCATATCTTATATTTTCCATTATAGTGCTTGAAAATAAAAATGTGTCTTGTAGCATAATTCCCATCTGGCTTCGATAGCTATATAAGTCTACATACTTTATATTCTTACCATCAACCAATATTTCACCATCAGTTGGATCATAAAATCTACTTAAGAGTGAAATAATAGTGGTCTTTCCTGATCCAGTTGCTCCTACTAAAGCGATTTTGTCACCAGGATTAACTTTAAAATTAATATTATTTAAAACTTTTCCACCTACATTATATGAAAAATCAATATTCCTGAATTCAACTTTTCCCTCAATTCTATTCATTTTAGGTGCTTTACCTATATTTTCTATATCTGGCTCCTGATCTAATATATCAAATATTCTATCTGCTGCAGCAAAATTTGTTATCAAAGTATTATAAAAACTAGATAAATTCATTATAGGTCTCCAGAACATTCCTGTATACATTGAAAAAGCAATAAGTTTTCCTACTTGTATTTCACCAGATAAAATAAGCCTGTATCCTACAGCAAAAACAATGAGTGTTCCTATTCCCCATGATAATTCAACTAAAGGCCAGAAACAATCATTAAGCCTTACTGCATTGAGAAATGCCTCCTTTTGCCCCTTTACCATTTTACGGAAATTTTTCTCAGTATTCTTTTCATTTGCAAAAGCTTGTACTACCTTTATACCTGAAAAATCCTCATGGGTAAATCCATTTAGATTTGATCTTTTATTCCTAAATACTTCCCATCTTTTTCGAGAATGTATTTCAATGTAAAACATAGCTATTGTTAAAAAAGGTAACAAAATAATACAAGCCATTGCTAATTTTATATTTAGAATAAACATAGCTATTGCTACACAAATAAGACTAAGTAACTCAGGTATCAACGTTTGTATACTCTGATTAAATAAATTCTTTAATGCATTTACATCGCCAACTACCCTTGCCAGTATCTTCCCAACAGGTCTATTATCAAAGAAATCAAAAGATAACTTTTGTATGTGTTCATAAAGCTCATGCCTTATATTAACCAAAATATTATTAGTTATTTTTGAAATCATAGTCCATCTTATTTTTGATGCTATCCAAGCAAATATATTTATAATTAATAAAAGGCCACCAATTAACAATATACCATTAATATCTTTATTAACCACATGTACATCTATAGCTTGTTGTAATAAATATGGATTCACAACATTACATAGCATTACCAATATCATTAGCAATATTACTATCATTGATTTAGCTTTATACGGCTTTAGATAAGCCATAAGCCTTATAATAATTTCTTTCTTACTTCTTCGAACTATTTCTTCATCTTTTTCTATATTGTTAAGCACTATATCACCTCTTTTTCCACCATATCAAAATCTTTAAATTGTTCACAATAGATATTGTAATATTTACCTTTTTTCTTAATAAGTTCATCATGGGTGCCTTTTTCTTTAATTTCACCATCTTCAAGATAAAGTATCATGTCTGCATTTTTTACTGCTGAAATTCTATGAGCTATTATAAATGTAGTACAATTCTTATTCATGCAGTTTAAATTACCAAGAAGCTTATGCTCTGTTTCCATATCTAAAGCAGATGTAGAGTCATCCAGTATCAATATTGGAGCTTTTCTTAAAAGAGCTCTTGCAATGGAAATTCTTTGTTTTTGTCCGCCTGAAAGTCCAAGTCCTCTTTCACCAATTTCAGTATCATAGCCACTTTCTAAATCTTCTATAAATTCATTACAACATGAAATACTTGTAGCTCTTTTTACTTCTTCATCAGATGCATTAGCATTACTAAATTTAATATTATTCTTTATGCTATCAGAAAATAAGAAAGTATCTTGTGGCACCACAGACATATTTCTCCTTAGAAATTCAAGATTATAATCTCTAACATCAATATCATCAACAAGTACTTGCCCACTTGTTACATCATAGTATCTTCCAATCAAATTAAGTAATGAAGTTTTACCAGAACCTGTTGGTCCCATAATTGCAACTGTACTACCAGATTTTATATTCAAATTAATATTCTTTAAAATCATCTTATCATCATATTTAAAAAACACATTTTTAAAACTTATATCTCCTTTAACTTCTTCTCCCTTATAAGAATCCTCTTTTGATTCAACCTTTGAAGGTCTCTCTATAATATTAAAGATTTTTTTTGCAGAAGCAGAGTTTCTTGATAAAAGGTCCATAAGACTTCCAAGCTGTCGCATTGGCCAAATCAAATTACCTATATATCCACTGAAAGCAACCAATGTTCCAAGAGTCATACTGCCATTCATCACAAATATTCCCCCAATAACTATCATCATCATCTGAGAAACATTTGTAAGGAAATCTATAGGTGGAAAATAAGTTCCTAAAACTTTTGCCTGTTTAACATTTAAATCATAGTACTCCTGATTCATCTTTAAAAACTTATTTACTTCATGCCTTTCTCTAGCAAAAGCCTTTACCAACCTAACACCAGCAATATTTTCTTGTGCGGTGGTATTTATTTCAGCTGTTTTATCACTGATTTCTTCATAGCACTTGCCAAACTCCTTTTCCAGCTTTATACCTATAAATGAAATTGGTAACATTACTAGAATACATATAGTTGTCAGTTTCCAATCAAGCATAAATAAGATACCTGCTGATAAAGTAAAATATATTATATTTTCTATAAATAACCGAAGTCCAAAGCTAACTGTGTCCCATATATTTTCAACATCTTCTCCGATTCTTGACATAAGTTCTCCAGTATTCATACCATCAAAAAACTTAAATTCAAGACTTTGGATATGATTGAATAAATCTATTTTTATATCTTCTTGTACAAGACTACTAACTTTATCATATGAAAATTCCTTAACATAGCCAAAAAGTGCTTTAAATACAGAAATCAACAAAAAGCATATTAAAATAGGTACTATAAGATTATATTTCTTATTCAATATTCCTTGGTCTAAAAATACTTTTTGTAAATATGGACTGCATAAGTCAACTCCTATAATAGCAAGCATACATAATGTTCCTTTAAACAATTCAAATCTATGTTTGCATACATATTTTATTATTTTTTTCATTTTGTTACCCCCTTGATTATTAATTAATCATTCTACCTTCTTCTCAAATACCATCTACATCTTCCCTTCTAATATTAAAAAATAAAAGGCTATGGATTGTGACCATAGCCTTTTATTTTTTACAACATTATATATAAGCATAAAAAGGCTATGGCATAAATAGCCATAGCCTCATAATTTACATAATACAAATCATATATAAAATAATTGAGATAGGGCTATCATTTTATTATTTTTTTTCTTAAACTACTTAGTCTAAATTTTGATTTTAACATATTCCTACCTTCTTTTATTTTTTTACTTTTTTACCATTTTATACCTAAATATAGTTATTGTCAATACTTTTTAAATTTTTCCATGTTTATATTATCTGTTTTTACTAAAAATAAATTTAAAGGACTTAATAGGAGGTTTTAATATTGAAAAAGAGAACTCTAAATATTTTTATCTTTTCTCTGCTAATTTTAATGGCATTTAATCTTATTTCTGCCACTAGTTATAGCTTTAAATATAAATTAGCTCCAGAAAACTCTGAATTAAACTGGTATTTTGTTAATCGTGGAAACGATCAAATTCCTGAATGTCCAAAAGAAAGTGCTGAGTTTTTAGATACTTATGATGCTTATTACGTTGGCGATACAGAAAATAAAATAATCTATTTAACTTTTGATGAAGGATATGAAAATGGCTACACCGTAAAAATATTAGATATTTTAAAAGAAGAAAATGTACCAGCAGCATTTTTTGTAGTAAAGCCATATATAACTCAAAATCCAGAAATAATTAAAAGAATGAATGTAGAAGGACATCTAGTATGTAACCATTCTTCTCATCATCCTTCCATGGCATCAATTACTGATAAAGAAAAATTCATGAAAGAATTTACTGAAGTTGAAGATGCCTATAAAGAAGTTACTGATTCGGAAATGCCTAAGTTCTTCCGTCCACCAATGGGAAAATATTCAGTAGCATCTTTAAAGCAAACAAAAGAATTAGGCTATAAGACAATTTTTTGGAGCTTTGCTTACAAAGATTGGATTATTGATAATCAACCAAGCGAAGAAATGGCAATAAAAAAGATTACCTCCGGTGTTCATCCTGGATGTATAATGCTTCTTCATGCAGTATCTAAAACAAATACCAATGTTTTAAAAGATGTTATAACTCAACTTAAAAATGAAGGATATGAATTTAAATCTTTAAATGATTTACCTGAAAAATAGGCAAAAAATAAAACAGAGGATGACAAACATCCTCTGTTTTATATTTCATTATAAAATTCATTACAAATCTCTTCTTTTAAAGTTCTTGATTGTAAAGAAATTTCATTACATCTCTCTGGAATATTTTTAAACTCTTCATATGATTTTAGTGATTTATAGTTTATCAACACATTTATAATTGCACTTTCTATGGCACTATTAAGCAATATAGCTGCTACAATTCCATCTGATTTAAGATTTTTATTGCCAAAAGCCACAGCAAATTTTATATTTTCATAATATGCTAATGATTTTTCTGCTAGTTCTAGTGGAGTATTCATTGCTTTTATCGTTGCAAATTTAAGTTTTTCTTTCCTAAGCTTTTTTTCTTCCTCTGTGTTATTAGGTAATTTATAGCATTCCATAACAGCCATAAAATCAGCTCTATCCTTTTCCATGAAAGCCAATGCATTCTTAGTGAATTCTTTTGTATCACTTTGTAACTTAAGCATTTCTGCTTTATTTTTTTCTGTAAGATTTTCAAATGATTTTTTATCAACAGTAAAAGAATACACCATATCATTTAAACTAGATGCCAGTGCAGAAACTAAAGCTGCTGTACTTCCACCACCTGGTGAAGATTTATCACCTGATAAATCTTCTATAAATTCTAATATCTTCATTTCCTTAAATTCCATTTTTACGCCCCCTATTTCAAAACTTCTTTATAAACAGAAATTATTTTATTTACTATAACCTCTGGACTAAATCTTTTTAAGCAGTCACTTCTTATTTCTTCTTCATTATAACTGTCAATCTTTTTATACAGTTCTAACATTTTTTCAGCCAATTTATCTATATCATCTATTGGAACAAGATATCCATTAAGATTGTTTATTATGTCTTCTGCTCCACCATTTAAAGCCCCTATAACAGGTCTTCCACTGGCAAGAGCTTCAATATATACTACCCCAAATGTCTCATATCTAGAAGGTAAAACAAAACAATCACATTTGTTCATCCATTTAGCAACATCATCTCTTGAAAGAGCACCTAAAAAAATTATTTGTTTCTTAACACCATTTTCTTGAGCCAAAGCTTCTAACCAAGCTCTTTGACTACCGTCTCCACCTATATATAACATTGCTTCCTTGTCTTTAAACTTCTTTGCAAAAGCTTTGATCAATGTATCAAATCCTTTTTCACCTTCTAAAAATGCCAGTGAAAAGAAAATAAACTTTTCATTTTGTATTCTCTTTTTAATGGTAAATTTCGATAAATCCACTAGATTTCCTATGACTTCTATATCATTTCTTCCACTTAAAGCTTGTATTTCATTCTTTAAGCCATTACCTACCGTTATGACCTTTTTAGCTTTCTTATATGAGTCTCTAATAAATGGTACATAGCTATTCTTTACATATGGACCTCTCTCTACAGAAGAATGTTCTGTAATAACTAGAGGAATATTATATTTTTCTGATATATAAGCAGCGCTTATTCCTCCCCATAGAGAAGATTGAGCATGAATTATATCTATAGGTCCTTCTTTTTTCACTATTTCTTTATATAATTTCTCCATCCTTTTATTAAACACTTTAAACATTAAAGCATTCTTAGGAATATAATTATAGTTTTTATATCTATATGTCTTTAATCCATCTTCAATATTGTAATTAAGACCTTTTTCTTCATGGATTTTTCCTATCATCGTAAGCGGCCATACTTCATTGTATGCTACTGTTACTTTGACACCTGCTTTTTGTAACTCTGAAGCTTGCTCTTTAAAAAAGCTTCCATGGACTTTATTTCTAACATTGGAATACCATGATGGTATAAACATAATGTGCATATTCTTTTACCCCTTTAATATATCATTAAGTTTACCTGAAATATTTTGCCACTTATATTCTTCAAGTGGAGGGAATTTATCCTCCTTCTCCAGATGAGCAAAAAGCTTGTATATACCTGCTACTATTTCTTCTGCTTTGTTATTTACAACAATACATTTTTCTTTATCTTTTACCACATCTAATATTGGATCTTTATCATCACCTAAAATAACAAATATTATTCCATCTGCTCCAAAATAATCATAAATCTTAGCTGGGATTTGCTTAGAGTTCTTATTACCAAAAATCATAAGTACATCGCCATTAAGCATATATGATATTGCTTTGTCATAAGGTATCCTTGGTGAAACATCCACAACAGCTACGCTAGCTAAATTCTTTTTCATTTCTTCACTATCAATATTACCAAAAAATAAAACATTTAGTTTATTAAAACTTTCTTTATCATTTTCCTCAATTATCTTTAATGCTTCAACAAAGGGATTTGTATCTCTAAGCTTAGAAAAAATTTCTCCTGCATATATAAAGTTTATTTTATCTTTATCTATCTTTTCTGCAGTGATAGTGCTTTTGATTCTTTCATATGACTTTTCATCATATCCTCTTGTTAAGATAAAAGTATTCTCCTTAGGAATATTATAACTATTAATATAATCATCACGATTTGATTTTGTAACAAAAATATGCCTATCTGCAAGGCTTATAATATTTTTTTCAAATCCACCTTCTATCTTCTTTCTTATATATCCCATATTTTCCCTAGTAGAATCCTTTAACCAAGGGTCACTCCAGTATGTAACCCATGGTACATCTTTATTTTTTTCTTTAATCTTCATTGCACATATATGGCTTGAAGGTGGTTCATGCATTGAAAAAATCACATCAAAATTTTCCTTTTCCATTAACTCAAGACCTATCTTAGATGCCTTTCTAGCCCAATTTAAATACATATCCGGTATGGCAATAAGCTTTTTACCTCTCTTTAATAACCCTTTAAAGTATGATTTGCTAGTATTACTGCTAGATCCTATTGGATTGTTACTTTTTTTAGGCATTATTTTTTCAAATATCTTTCCACCAGATACCTTATGTATCTTAACTTTTGGATTAAGCATACTTAAAATATACTCATCATAATATATTGAGTTCTTGGGAAAATCCACTGTAAGCAAATGTATATCGTTACCTTCATTAACTAAATTATTAAGATACTGCAGTGTTTCTATAGATGCAGAATTATTTATTAATGGAGAATAACAAGCTATAAATAAAATTTTCATCTATTATCTCTCCCCTTTGGCCACTTTGTTCTTTAACATACTTAGTACTTCATTAAGTTCTTCTATCCTTAACACAATTGAAATTATTACATATAATGCTGCTCCAACTATTGCATCAGCAATTATTTTAATTACTCCTGTAATTCCTGTTAAGTAATTAAATACTAAAAGAGCTATAAACA
Organism: Clostridium sp. CAG:221; assembly: GCA_000435835.1. Classification (GTDB taxonomy): domain Bacteria; phylum Bacillota; class Clostridia; order Clostridiales; family Clostridiaceae; genus Clostridium. The sequence goes on along the minus strand of FR883402.1, from coordinate 120,658 downwards.
TCATAATTGTTGTTAATGTGATTTTAGCTAACTTTACTAATAAAAGCTTTAAATCAATTTGTCCTGTATATTTTACTGTTGCCCTAAATAAAAGAAACGCTATTACCACTGATGAAATGGATGAAGCCAATGCAACGCCTATTATTCCATACCTTTTTGATAAAAATATATTTAAAAGAATATTAATTGCAACACCTATTATTCCATTAAAAGCTGTAGTTTTTGTTTTTTCCATAGCAAATAATGATGAATTTAATATATCCCTTACTCCTGTAAATGGAATTGAAAGTGAATATCCTAATATGGCTAAAGATGTCAATCTTACAGCAGTAGCATCAAATTGATTTCTTGCAAAAATAATTGTAACTACCTCTTTATTTAAGATTATTATTCCTGCTGCAACTGGCATTAAAATAAAGGCAATAACAACAACGCTTTTAACTAGATATTGTAGGAATCCTTTATTATCTTTTTCATTTAACTTGTTAGCCATCAGCGGATACATTACAGATACAATTGAAGTTGTAATTGCTGTATTAATAAAGGAAATAATCTTTTGTCCATATTCAAGATTAGACATTATTCCAACACCTAAAGTTGAACCAATGTTAGTATCCACCACCATGTTTATAGAGTTTGCACCAGCACCAATTATTACTGGCACTAATAATACAAACATCCTCTTAATATCAGTATCATTAAGCTTAAATATAAACTTAATATTATATCCCTGTCTATAAAGAGAAGGTATTTGTACTACCACTCTTAATATGTTTCCAATAACATTTGCAATAGTAACACCTAATATATTTACATCCTTAAAGATTATTAAATACAATATTATGGGAGCATTGAAGAACATCCCTAAAATAGATGGTATTACAAAATCTTCACAAACTTGTAGCATAGATAAGAAACATACATTAACAGACATAAATAGAAGATTTATAAGACTTATCCTTGTAAGGCTAATTGCTAATTCCATATTTTCCTTTGAAAATCCTGGTGCAATTATGTTTACTATACTTTCGGTAAATATATTTCCTAAAACAAAAATGCATAATGACATAATTATTAAGAGTCCAATTACATTATTGGCAAACTCAAACATCTTTTCTTTACTATCTCTATATCTTATCTTACTAAGCATAGGAATAAAAACAGTAGAAACACCTAGCCCTATTATGGTAAATAATGTTTCAGGCACCATAACTGCTGCTTTATATGCATCAGTTATAGCACCAGCACCAAAATAATAAGCTACTAGCGAATCTCTTATAAGCCCTAAAAATCTACTGGCAATGGTAATTACCATCACTAAAAATGTTGCTTTAAATATTTTTTTACTTTTCATCTTGGATACCTCGGCTACTAGCTACTTTCAGAAGAAACTTAGGAATACTTCCTAATCTTTTTATTCTCCAAGGTTCTTTAGCTACTCTATATGCCCATTCACAACCAATATTAATCATCCATCTTGGAGCCCTTTTTACTTTATTAGCTATAACATCAAAACTTCCGCCAACGCCCATAAATATATCCACAGGAAGTTCATCAAAGTATTTAATAATAAACTTTTCTTGTCTTGGACATCCCATGGCTACAAATAACGCTTTAGGTTTTTTGCTCTTTATATCTGCCAATAACTGATCACAGTTATCTAAATCAAAAAATCCATTTCTATATCCTGCAATAATTAGTTTTGGATGATTCTTTTTTAAATTTTCCACACAATCCCTTAAAATCTCCTCTTCTGCTCCTACAAGATATATAGACTCACCAGATTCTTCACATTTAGTGATTATTTCTTTCATAACCTCTATTCCTGCAATTTTTTCACTGACAGGTGTTTTAAGCATCTTTCCAGCAATTTGTGTACCTACTCCATCAGGAATAATTAATGAATCATCACTGGTAAAATTATCAAATAAAATTTTATCATCTAGTCCTCTATATAATACTTCTGGATTTCCTGATACGATATGAACCTTTTTTCTATTAAAGATCTCATCTAGACATTGCTTTTTGCTTAACGAATATATCCTATATCCTAAGATAGAAATATAATCTTCCTTCATATTCCTCTTCATATTTCTCATCCTTTATTTACTTATTAAATTTTCTATTTCTTTTACAATTTCATCTTCAGGATTTAATTCCTTTGCTATGGCAAGATGTAATTTTGCGTTTTTCATATCTTTTAAGTTTATGTAGCACATAATAATATTTGTACATATTTCAACATCTCTTGATGCTTCAAAGGCCTTTTTAAAGTAAACAAGCGCTTCTTCATATTCTCCTAAGCAGGCATAGTTTAATCCTAGTTCTACCACAACTTCTAGTATTCCACTTTCGATTTTTATACTTTCTCTTAAATAATGAATTGCTTCTTCAAACTTTTGTAACCTTCTAAAAGCAACACCTATATAGTAGTAAATAAGTGGATTGCTATCAAACTCTTCTACCAATTCCAATAATGACTGAAGACTTTTTTCAGGGAATTCTTTTAACATTTCAATAGCTTTCTCATACTTTGTGATATTATCAATATCTTTTGTTAATATTTTTATTTCTTCAGTTATTGTACCACCTTTATTAACATACTCATTAAGTTCTATTCTAGCTTTCTCAAATTCACCATTATCCTTTAATATAAGTGCTTTGTATAAATGATAATCATTTATCTTAATTTTATTTTTTTCACAATACTCAATATCATCTAATAGTACTTCACCAAAATCTTTATCTTTTTCTCTAATGTTTTCTCCAACTAAAAGTAGCTTCTTAAGTACTTCATTATCTTTTGAATAATAATAATAACCCTTAAGTAAAATATATGCATCTAAATATTTTTCCTCATTAACGCTCTTTGATATTAATGATTTTATACAATTTTCAGTATCTTTTATGTAATCTAATATAAGTTCATAATCATCATTAAATCTTAAATTTTCATCACAGCCAAAGGCTATAAACATCCCTTCTATAAAATAATATATTGGAAGGTTTTTAATTTTTATCTCATTTCCAATATTAGAACTTATATATTCTGTACTTATTGGAAGGTATAAATCCTTATTTTTAAACTCTACATATTCAGGAATACCTATGCTTTCTTTAAACCCTTTAATATTCATTTCCAAAAATAGCAATTTCCCCATTTTTTCTTTAATTTGCGATCTATAATCCATTACTAACACTCCTTTGCAAATTATCTCATTACATAATACATTATTATAGAAAAACTTTCAAATAAAAGCCATATATTTATACTTCAATACAGCAAAAAGCTACTGAAAAACTCAGTAGCTTTTATTATACATATGAATTATGCTAATTTTTCATTAACTATATTCATTACCTTATCTTTAAATACTTCTAGTTGCTTATCTGCATCTTCTAAGCTTGAACCTTTAACTGCAAGATATATTTTCATTTTTGGTTCTGTACCTGAAGGTCTAACAACAAATGAAGAACCATTTTCAAGTATATATTTTAATACATTTGATTTTGGTAAGTTAATTACACTTTCAGTTCCAGCGCTTAAGTTTTCTTCTTTGCTTAATTTATAATCAAGCTTAGTAGCAACTTTAACTCCATTTACTTCTGGTAGTGAAGAATTTCTTAATTCATCGATGCACTTAGCAATCTTTTCCTGTCCTTCTTTACCTTTTAATTCTATTGAAACAAGGCCTTCTTTAAAGAATCCATACTTATTGTATAAATCTATTAATCCATCATATAAGCTCTTTCCTTGTTGTTTGTAGAATAAAGTCATTTCAGCTATAAGCATTGAAGCTATTACAGCATCTTTATCTCTTACAAATTCTCCAGCTAGATATCCATAACTTTCTTCAAAACCAAATAGATATTTTCTATCTCCAGCTTCTTGGAATTCTCTTATTTTTTCTCCAATATATTTGAATCCAGTAAGAACATCCATTATTTCTATTCCATAATGTTCTGCAATAGCTCTAGCTCCTTCTGTTGTAACTATAGTTTTGATTACAACACCATTTTCAGGAAGCTTATTTTCTTCTTTTAATGCAGATAATATATATTCTGTTAATAATAATCCCGTTTGATTTCCATTTAATACTCTATAGTTACCTTCACTATCTTTTACTACAACTCCAATTCTATCGCAGTCAGGATCTGTACCAAATATTATATCTGGGTTTGAAGTTTTTGCCATATCTAATGCTATTTCAAAAACTTGTGGATCTTCTGGATTTGGATATGGTGCTGTTGGGAAGTTTCCATCTGGCAACTCTTGTTCTTTAACAACTTGAACTTGTTCATACCCTAATTCATTTAATACTCTTCTTACAGGAATATTTCCAGTACCATGAATTGGTGTATAAATCACTTTTAAATCCTTAGCATTTTTTTCTACTAATTCTCTTCTTATTGTTAAAGATTTTACTTGTTCTAAGTAAGCTTTATCAACTTCCTCACCTACATAAGTTAAAAGATTATCTCTTATTGCTTCTTCTTTTGATATAGTCTTGATTTCATCAAAAGATTTTATATTATTTACTTCATTTATTATTATAGTTGCTTTTTCATCTGTTACTTGTCCACCAAATTCATCATAAACTTTGTAACCATTGTATATTTTAGGGTTATGTGAAGCAGTTACCATGATACCACCAGTACAATTTAAATGTCTAACTGCAAAAGATAGCATTGGTGTAGGTCTTAAACTTTCATATAAGAATACCTTTACTCCGTTGCTGCATAAAGTTAAAGCAGCTGCTTCAGCAAATTCCTTTGACATGTTTCTTGAGTCATATGCAATTGCCACTGATGGCTCTTCAAAGCTTTTATTTAAGTAATTAGCAAACCCTTGAGTTGCTTTTGATACTGTATATACATTCATTCTATTAGACCCGAAACCTATAACTCCTCTAAGTCCGCCTGTTCCAAAATCTAAATCTTTATAAAATCTATCTTCTAATTCTTTTTCATCTGTAATTGATCTTAATTCTTCTTTAACCTCTTCAGCTATAACTGCCGAATTTAACCATTCATTAAACTTCTCTTTGTACATCATACTCATACCTCCTAAATTAAGTTGTAAACTTATACTTTAAATAATACAATATTTTTAAGCATATAAAAAAAGCTACATGTATATTATCACTTGTAGCTTAATAAAAATCAATATATTATTATGTAAAATTTATATTTTAAAAACATATTTTAACTTTCATTGTCTTCAGCTGCCATTTCCATATCATCAGCAACTCTCTTTCTTTCATAAATCACTGACGCAATTACCGAATTTAAATCATCCACGATTGAAATTTCGGAACCAACTTCCAAATCTCCAAATTTATAAACATCGCCTACTGTACCAGTACCAATATTAATGTTTAAATATTTAGGTAAAGAATCCACATTTCCTTCAACTTTAACACAATCCTTTTCTTTTTGTAGAACAATTCCTTTTTTATTTATGTATTCTTCACCAATATAATGAATTGGTACTGTAGATACAACTTTTTCACCAGCAGATACTTCTTCTAAGTCTAAGTGGATAATTTTATTTGTTACAGGATCTCTCTGCATCTCTTTTATTAATGCTTTATGTTCCTTACCATTATAGTTAACATTCATAACCCCAAATTGACCATTAGCTGTAACTTCGTCAACTAAATCCATTTCTCCAATTTCAAACATAAAGTTATTAATATTCTTTCCATATAGTACTCCAGGTATTTTACCTCTTCTGCGGCATTTCTTAGCACTTTTAGCAATACTGCAATCTCGTTCATTTAATTGGATTATTGACACGATATATACCTCCTTAATTACTTTCTTATGTAATTATTCTCAATTTTAATTATTTTTATTCATTGATATTTTTTATACCAGCATTTGATTAAAATAACATGTAGTAAAGCTACAATTCTGCATATACTATCTTTATAAAACCTTTATATTTTTATTTAAAGAATCATTTATCAACTTACTTGAAAGAAGGTGTACTTTTTGTATAAATTTGATCAAAATGAAACTCCTTTATTTGATGCATTAATGGAGTATGTAAATAGAGATACATTACCTTTTCACGTACCTGGACATAAGAAAGGTGTTGGCATTGATGAAGAATTCAAGAATTTCATTGGAGAAAATCCTTTTAAAATTGACGTAACAGTCTTCAAACTAGTGGATAGTCTTCATCACCCAACAGGACCAATAAAAAAAGCCCAAATGTTAGCAGCTGATGCCTATGGCGCTGATGCTTCCTTCTTTTCAATTCATGGAACCTCTGGTGCAATACAAGCCATGATTATGTCAGTAGTATCTGATGGTGATAAAATAATAGTTCCAAGAAATGTCCATAAATCAGTTACTGCTGGAATAATCTTAAGTGGTGCTATTCCAATATTTATGCAACCTGAATTAGATAAAAAATTAGGAATAGCTCACGGTGTATCACCAGAGACTGTGGAAAAAACCTTAAAAGAAAATCCTGATGCTAAAGCAGTGCTTTTAATTAATCCAACATATTATGGCGTGGCCACAGACATAAAAAAAATTGTTGAAATAGTTCATGGATACAATATTCCATTAATTGTTGATGAAGCCCATGGCCCTCACTTGGCATTTTCAAAAGAATTGCCTATATCAGCCTTAGAAGCTGGTGCTGACATTTGTTCACAAAGCACTCATAAGATTATTGGTTCCCTTACTCAAGCATCATTAATACATGTAAAAAGTAAATTTGTAACTCCTAATAGGGTGCAAAGAAATCTTAATCTTTTACAGACAACGTCTCCTAGTTATATACTAATGGCATCTTTAGATTGTGCACGTAGACAAATTGCACTTCATGGTGAAGTTTTATTAAATAAAGCTATTGAATTGGCTAATTATGTTAGAAATGAAATTAATAAAATACCTGGATTCTATTGCTTTGGTAAAGAAATCCTTGGAAAACCAGGCTCTTTTGCCTTTGATCCTACTAAAATAACTATTTCTTGTAGAGATTTAGGAATTACAGGATTTCAGTTAGATATGATACTCTCTGAAAAATATGCCATTCAAATGGAGCTATCTGATTTTTATAATGTGCTTGCAGTTGGTTCATTTGGTGATACAAAAGAAGGTATGGATAGACTACTTACAGCTTTAAAAGAAATATCAAAGGAATACTTTGGCATAAATGATCCTATTCCTGATTTCTTAGATATTCCGCCTATCCCTGCCAAAACCGTTAACCCTCGTGAAGCTTTTTATGCTGATAAAAAATCTGTGCTACTTACCGAAAGCCTTGGGAGAATTTCTGGCGAATTCTTACTTGCATATCCTCCTGGAATTCCGCTACTTTGTCCAGGGGAAATCATTACCTCTGACATAATAAATTATGTTCAAGATTTAAAGAGAGCAAATTTATATGTTCAAGGTACTGAAGATCCTACTGTAGAAAAAATTAAAATTTTAAATATTTGAAAATATAGATAGCCTAAAATATTATCGATATTTTAGGCTATGTTATACTATCTTGTATCAATACATTATTTATATACTTATATTAATAATATAGATTTATTTTTAAAAGAATGTTAAAATAATCTAGTATACAATATTTGGAAATAAAGGAGAGAATATTAATTATTCGGGAAAATACAAAAAGCGCCTGAACTTAGTTAATGATGAATTAAGAATTATGAATGATGAATTAATGTAAAAACTCCTTATAGGAGTTTATAAAATTTAATTTATTAATGTACAAATTCTTTAAGGGAATTTAGAAGAATTAAATTATAGAAATTCTGTAAGAATTTCATCCTTAATTCATAATTTATCACTCATCATTCATCATTAACTAAGTTGACGAGGATGAGATTTATCGAATTTTTTCGGCGGATATCTCACGTAAATAGCACTAGCGTTAATAATTAACAAAACTACAAAGTAATTTGTAGGACAAATTTAATTATGTGCAATCTAAAGATATTGTATACAAATTATCACTGGTTATTTTCCCAAAGTTAAAATATATTTTTGAAAGGAAGAATAATATGTGTGGAATTGTTGGCTATATAGGTTATAAACAAGCGTCTAATATACTAGTAGAAGGACTAAAAAAATTAGAATATAGAGGTTACGACTCTGCTGGCGTGGCAATCTTAAATGATAAAATTGAAGTTCGAAAATTTAAAGGCCGCTTAATAAATTTAGAAGAAAGCTTAAAAACTAATCCTATTGAAGGGACTATTGGCATTGGACATACAAGATGGGCTACTCATGGTGAACCTTCTGATGTAAATGCTCATCCTCACTCTAATGAAAATATCACTCTTAGCGTAGTTCACAACGGTATTATTGAAAACTATTTAAAGCTTAAGGAATGGTTAATTTCAAAAGGATATAACTTTTATTCTGAAACTGATACTGAGGTTATTCCAAATTTAATTGATTATTATTATAATGGTGATTTATTAGAAGCAGTTATTAACGCTACAGAAAAGCTTGAAGGAAGCTTTGCCATTGGAGTTATCAGTAATAACGAACCTGACAAACTTATAGCTGTTAAGAAAGATAGTCCTTTAATTATAGGTATTGGACGAAATGAATACTTTATTGCTTCTGATATTCCAGCAGTTTTAAGCCATACTAAAGATGTTTATTTACTAAATGACAATGAGTTTGTAACATTATCAAAAGATGGAATAGATATAAGAACAAGAAATAAAGAAATCATCAAGAAAGAAATATTTCATGTAACATGGGATGTAAATGCAGCAGAAAAATGTGGTTATGAAGATTTTATGCTAAAAGAAATTCATGAACAACCAAAAGCTGTAAGAGACACTTTGGCTGGTAAAATTGCTTTAAATAAAGAAATTTCTTTTGATAACATTAAATTTACAAAGAATGAATTAGATAACTTTGATAAAATATATATTGTTGCCTGTGGAACAGCATATCACGCTGGACTTGTAGGTAAACATGCCATAGAAAAACTTGCAAATATACCTGTTGAAACAGATATTGCATCAGAATTTAGATATAGAGATCCTATGATTACAGATAAAACTTTAGTGATTGTGGTATCTCAATCTGGTGAAACTGCAGATACTTTAGCTGTTCTTAGAGCAGCTAAAAAACAAGGTGCTAAAGTACTTGCTATTACTAATGTAGTAGGTTCTTCTATAGCTAGAGAGGCTGATGATGTATTTTACACTTTAGCTGGACCTGAAATAGCTGTAGCCTCTACTAAAGCTTATACAACTCAGCTAACAGCCTTTTATATATTAGCATTACACTTTGCAGAAGTGAAAGGAACATTAGATCCTGTTGAAATTGAGTCCATTAAACAAGATCTTATTGCTATCCCAAACAAGATTGATGAATTATTAAAAAATAAAGATAATATTAAAAAATATGCATCTTATCATTTTAATCAAAAAGATTTATTTTTCCTAGGCCGTGGATTAGATTTTGCTGTAGCTCTTGAAGGTTCATTAAAGCTTAAAGAAATATCTTATATACATTCTGAAGCATATGCTGGTGGTGAACTTAAACACGGACCAATTGCATTAATTGAAAAAGGTACTTCTGTTATTACCTTATTAACTCAAGAGAGATTAAAGGATAAGATGCTTAGTAATGTGAAAGAAGTAACCACTAGAGGTGGAAATATTCTTGCTATTGTCAATGATGGTGATAAATCTGCCAAGAGCATAACAGATGATGTTATCTTTATTCCAAAGACTATTGATTTACTAACTCCTCTTTTAAGTGTGATACCACTTCAACTTTTAGCTTACTATATTGCAAAACTTAAAGACTGCGATGTTGATAAACCAAGAAATTTAGCTAAATCAGTTACTGTTGAATAAAACAATTAAGGATTAAGTGATTTAATTCACTTAATCCTCTATTTAATCTTTTATCATTTTATTCTAATGTTTCACTTAAGAAAGCTCTTAACTCAGAATCTAAAGAATTATTTTTTAAGTAATATAATCTGTCATTAATCTCATTATCCATTTTGTTTAGTGAATAGAAGCTTATAGCTGCTTTAATTCTTAGTTGTTCTTCAATATTTGCAAAGCTTACTGTTCCACTTTCACCCTTTAAAATCATTTCCATATCTAATTCACTATCAAAAAGTGCTAATGCCTTTATAAATATTAGTTGTTCTCTTGTATATCTTCCTCTAATATTAATTAAGTTTAATATTATATCATAAGCAGCATCTAATTTACCTTCTAAAATAAATTTCTTATAATATAATTCATATAGCCTTTCTATTTTTCCATAGCCTTTAATCTGTGAAAAATATCCTAATACTTTATACTTATCTTCTTCATTAAATGATTTTATTATATAAATTAGTGAATCAACTATTTTTTCTCTTTCAATTCCCTTAGCTGCAAGTTTACATAATAAATTTATTGCTTTTAAACAAGAGTTACCTCCATTATCAACAATTTTTAGTAACTCATCTACTCCATCTTCTTTAAAGCTATATAAAATAGATAATACTGAATTTTCAACTGCTATTGGCCATTGACCTAATTCATCGAATTTTCCTTTCATATATGTAGGTTTTGATACTTTATCTTTTATATATGTGCTAACCAGCGTAATATATTCTTTTCCAATAACTTTACCAGCTTCTTCTGCTGCCATCTGCATAGAATTAAAGTCTCTGCCACTATCTATTACTCTTAAAATTTGCTGTACAATTATTTTATGAATTTCTTCTTCTGTATAGCTTTTTTCCTTCACTTCAATAGATGTCTTAGGTTCTACATCTTCAGAATTACTTCCATAAAAATCTGTATTTTCTACCGTAAAGTCATAATTATATTTTTCACTATTTTCACTTAATTTCTCTGCTTCAGAAATATCTTTTGCTTCTAATTCAGCATCTATTTTAACATTTTCTTTTTTCTTCTTTCTTTTAAAAAAATCAAACATTTACACTATTTACCTCCAAATCTTTTTCGCTTAGTGTCTTAATTCCTATTTCATTTAACATTTCAGTAGTAATTCCTTTTCCTTTAACTTTATTTCCATTAAAACTACCATCATATACAAAATTAACTCCACAAGATGGGCTTCCTTCTTTTAATATAGCTGCTGAAATATGAAGTTTTTTTGCAATTTCCACCACTTCCTTTGCCCCTTTAATAAATTCCCTAGTAACATCCAGTCCTTCATTAGTAATAACTTTACCATTACCTTCTATAACATCTTTTGCATTTGCCTGAAGCTCACTTGGAATTCTCGGTGTAGTAAGTCCCCCTAATTGTTCTGGACATATTAGTACTGCTTTTCCACTTATAAATAGTTCATTGCATTTTTCATTATAATTATTTGCACCATTATATTTACAATTAACTCCACATAAACATGCACTTATCAAATACATAGTTAAGACCTCCCTACTATGCATAATTATAGCATAGTAGAAAGGTCTTTTAAATAATTTATATTATTTTAATTCAACAATTGTAACGCCATCTCCACCTTCTCCATATACACCAAGTCTATATGATTTAACATGTGGATGTCTTTTCAACATATCATTAATTGCTTTTCTTAAAATTCCAGTACCTTTTCCATGTACTACAGTAACTTCACCTAAATTGCACAGATATGCTTCATCTAAATATTTATCTGTTCTATAACAAGCTTCTTCTGAATCCATACCTCTTAAATCAATTCTACTTTCAATAGATTTAGTATTAAGTTTAAGTTCTCGCTTTTTCTTTTCTTTTTTAACAGGTGCAGCATCTACTTTTCTTAAGTCTTTAAGCTTAACATTTATTTTCATGATACCTGCTTCAACTTGAACTTCACCCTTATTATCAGGCATAGATATAATAACCACCCTTTGATTTAAAGATGGTAACATTGCTTCCATACCTAGTGTAACCTTTGTTATTGCTTCTCCCTTTTCTTCTCTAGCAGCTCTCAGAGCAGCTTCTTTTGCTTCAAGACTATCCTTAAGCTTCTTTCTTTCCTCTTCAAGTCTATTTCTTCCACCTTCAGCTATACCCATTCTTTCTAGTTCACGCATAGCCTTCACAATTTCATCGGCTTCATCCTTAGCATTACTTATAATATTTTTAGCTTCTTGCCTAGCTTCTTCGTAAGCTTTTTCTCTTACTTTATTTATTTTAGCAAGTTTTTGATCATATTCTAACTTTAACTTTTCAGCCTGTTCCTTTAACATCCTTGCTTCTCTTGCATTGTTATTAGCAATGATACTTTTTTCTTGTAAGTCTCTTATAAGGTCTTCAAATTGTAGATTATCCTTTGACATATATTCCTTTGCTTTAGATATTACATTATCATTTAATCCTAATCTTCTTGATATTTCAAAAGCATTAGACTTACCAGGTATACCTATAAGTAATCTATAAGTTGGTCTTAATGTTTCAACATCAAATTCTACTGATGCATTTTCAACACCTTCAGTATTTAGTGCATATCCTTTTAATTCACTATAATGAGTTGTAACCATAACTCTTGCATCTCTGCTTTTTAATTCTTCAATAATTGAAATTGCTAAAGCAGCCCCTTCAGCAGGATCTGTTCCTGAACCTAACTCATCAATAATTATAAGAGAATCTCTATCTGCTTTTTCTAAGATTGATACTATATTAGTCATATGAGATGAAAAAGTTGATAGTGATTGCTCTATACTTTGTTCATCACCAATATCTGCATATATTTCTTTAAAAAATCCTATGGTAGATCCATCTTTTGCAGGAATTAAAAGCCCACTTAAAGCCATTAAATGCAGAAGCCCTACAGTCTTAAGGGTTACTGTCTTACCACCTGTATTTGGACCTGTAATCATTAATGTTGTAAAATCTTTACCTAGATAAACATCAGATGGCACTACTTCCTTAGGATTGATTAACGGATGCTTAGCACCAAATATTTCAAAACTTCTATCCTTTGACACATTGGGCTTTAATGCATTTATGGCAGAAGCATATTTACCTTTTGCAAAAATAAAATCTAACTCTGTTAGTATTTTTGAATTATTTAAGCATTCATTTATATGTTCTGTAACCTTTGCTGATAGTACTGTTAATATTCTTTCAATCTCTGCTTTTTCTTTTAGCATTAACTCTTTTATTTCATTGTTTAAATTAACAAGACTCATAGGCTCTATAAACAAAGTTGCCCCTGTGGAACTTTGATCATGTACAAGTCCTGGCACAGCACCTTTATATTCAGCCTTAACTGGAAGCACATACCTTTCGCCTCTCATAGTATAAATTGCATCTTGCAAATACTTAGAATTAGATCTTACAATGGAATTTATCTTTTCTCTAACAGAAGAATTTTTTTCTTTTAAGCTTCGTCTTATATTATAAAGTATTGCACTTGCCTTATCACTTATCTCTTCCTCAGATATTATTGCCGTTTCAATATCATTTTCAAGAGATTTTACAGGAGTTAGTATATAAGCTAAATCTTCTAGATTCTTATATGCAACTTCATCTTCTTTCCTATTCATGTATTCTTTAAATCTACGTGAAGCTCTAAGCATACCACCAATCTTTAATAATTGCTCAGGTGTAAGGATTCCTCCCTTTGCTGCTCTTTCAAGGGCCTCTCTTGTATCATATAAGCCTTCAAAAGGAGGTGCACCTTTAGTAATTAATAATTCCAATGCCTCATTTGTTTCTTCAAGTTTCTTTTCAACCTCATAAGTTGATTTAAAAGGTTCTAGAGAATGTACCATTTCTTTTCCGCTTGAGGTAATTGCATATTTTTCAACTTTATCTTTAATTTTATTAAATTCTAAAATCCTTAGAGTTCTTTCTTTCATCACTCTCTCCCTCTTGCTATTTCATATATTTATCAAATTCTTTTTTCATTTTTTTCTTATTCAATATAATAATAACACAAGCTATCACAGAATACACCATTGCCATAATGCTTACTGTGTTACTATATATAACTGTTTTACCAATGATCTGCGAAATCATAATAAATATGAAGCCAATTATGATTGCCAGTAAAATCATACAAACTCTCCAGTAGCTCTTAACTATGCCCACTGCAGCATTTTTATCTGCAGTGGTTAGTCCCCTCATTTTCTCTTTACTTATGTTTTTACTGCTTCTATTCATCTCTAAAATCCCATAAATAAAAACTGTAAGTAAAATTACAATTGCTATTATAACCATATAACTTTATTCTACTCCTCTTCTATAATGCCCTTTTGTATATTCTTTACTATCAAAAGCATCTCCATTTTTTAATATTGATATTACATTTTTAACTTCTTTATAAGTCTCATCTCTAAAATCAAATCTAAAAGTAGTTATACCAAAACCTTTTAATTCTTCTATTTCATCTATTATATTTAAAGGTACCGGATTTAAAATATAGCTTCTACAATATAAATCTGTCATTACTCTAAGCTCTTCATTTACTCTGTCAATTAATTTAAATTTATCTTTTGAGCATATTCCATTACATCCACTATCTTTGTTTCTTCCGCCAAATGTGCTTCCAATTGGACAATATTCACTTATCATAAGCTCTGGCTTACCATAAACAACCATTGCAGCATTTCCATTGGCATTTTTCATTAAACTCTTAATTTCTCCCCTATTAAGCTCTAAACTTAAAGTAGGAACATCTACATCTTCCTGATAAAAAGCTAAAGATTGTGAATTAACAATATTTAATTTATAGTCGCCAATGATGTATAATTTATCTTTAAATTTACTTATTATACCAACATTTGATGTAATAATACCTTTGATATAAGATGAAACTTCCTCAATAGTATTAACTACCTTATTAAATTCTCCTTTAACGATTGTAGAAGTCTTAACATAGAAATTAATATCTTTGTATTTTTCAGCTAATTCAAGTAGATCCTTCTTTTTAACTGAATTTTTTTCCCTACTAAATAAATCAACAGCTATATTTTCAATCTTCATTTCTATTAATGCTTCCACTTGTTCTTTTGTTATGCAGCTGCAAATTATTTCAACATTTGTTTTTTCACTAGATACCTTGCTCTTATCACCTTTAGCTGGCCTCTTTCTTCTATAGCTTCTACATACTTCTTTTGTTATTTTCTCAATTATATCTCTTCTTAAATTATTTAAGTCAGAAACTCTCATAAAACCGTCTTCAAAATTCTCAAATTCTATATTTTCAATCTTAAAAGCAACTTCTCCAGATTTCTTTAAAGCTTCTTTAATCCTTTCTTGATCTAAAGGCCTCTTCTCTGCTTTTTGAACTACCTCACCTAGTACTTCATAATCATTACCTTTATAATTTATTTTAATAGCTACAGGCTTATCTACCGCAAAATTTACTACAGCATTTAAAGGTATCTTTTTAGTGTATGGCTTTAAGTATTCTTCAAGCTCATCAAATAATTGCTTGTTAAGACTCTTAAATAGTTCATCACCTTTTTTATAATCAATTGGATAAAGTTTTACCTTGTCACCTCTTTTAGCACTCTTTACCTCATTACCATTATGTACTATCTTACTTAATGTAAATCCTTTATCTCTATATCTAATTCCATCACCTACAGCTAAATCTTCTTTAATTACTATGTCTCCACTTTTATCAACTACACCTAGAGATATTCCTGAGTTTTTTGGTGAATTAAAGCTCATCATATCTTTACCTGTATTTTTCTTTAAATAAGCATTAGTAAATCCGCTTCTATTAAATAATTGTAAAAGCTGTCTCTTTCCAGCTTGTTCATCATATTTCTTATTATATAATACTTTGTTTACCGCCTTTTTATAGTTATCAACTACTCCTGCAACATACTCAGCTCTTTTCATTCTACCTTCTATCTTTAAAGAGTATACTCCTGTTTCTACTATATCTTCTACATCTTCAATAGTACACATATCCTTAGGACTTAATAAATGTCCTTTAGTTTCACCACTTTTTTCCCCTCTTAAAGTATACTCCATTCTACATGGCTGAGCACATCTTCCTCTATTTCCACTTCTTCCACCAATCATAGAGCTCATTAAACATTGTCCTGAATATGCCACACAAATAGCTCCATGAACAAACATTTCTGTTTCAATACCTAAATCCTTAGATATATACTTTATTTCTTCTAATGTCATTTCACGTGATAATACTATTCTATGAAATCCCTTATCTTTAAAATACACTGCAGCTTCCCCATTGTGTATAGTCATTTGAGTAGATGCATGTACTTCCATCAATGGAAAGTCTTCTTTAATTCTTTTTAATAAGCCTAAATCTTGAATTATTAATGCATCCACACCAATTTCATATAGATACCCTACATATCTTACTGCTTCTTCAATTTCATTTTCTTTTAAAATTGTATTTAATGTTACATAAATTTTTACATCGTAGCTATGTGCATAATCAACAGCTTTTAACATATTATCATTGTCAAAGTTTGATGCATATGCTCTTGCTGAAAATTTATTTCCACCTAAATATACTGCGTCAGCACCTTTATTTATTGCCGCAACTAAACTTTCCATGCTACCTGCTGGTGCAAGTATTTCTACCTTTTCCATTTTTATGTCTCCTTTTTTGTATATTCTTTATCTTATGTTAAGTTCCAAAAAATACTTAGGCAAATATGCTTATGTTAAAAGCCTGTTCCACTTTGAACAGACTCTATTTTAATAATGGATTTGCTTTTCTTCTTTCTGCTGCTAATTCAATCTGTACATCAATAAGTTTCTTTTCTAAATCTAAAACCTTATATTTAAAGTTTTGTAATTGGAATTTTATATCCTTATCCCTATTTAATAAAGCCTTTCTTTGCTCTTTACCTTTAGTAATTGCAGCTTCAAGTTCAAGTATCTTATCCTTAAGAATTTTAGCCTCTTCTTCATCTACAGATGATTTACTCTTATATTCTTCTATTTCGTCATCTTTCAATAAAATTGCTTGTTTTAAAGCATCTTCACTATCCTTTAAGTTTTTATTTTCAAGTTTAATATCCTTTATATTTATTTTAAATTCTTCTAGCATATTTTCAATTTCACTTTTTTCAATTGATATTTGTTCAATACTTTCCTGTAAAACGCTATGCTTATCCAATACATTATTATACTCTTCTAGTGAAATCTTATTTGCTATTTCTTCATTTAACTCCAATATTTTTGAATTTAATTTTTCATTTTCCTTCTTTTCCTTCAAGAATTCATCTTGAGTATTTAAAAGGCTCATGCTTAATTTTTTATTATTTTCATCTGAAGATGAAAGATTTGATTCTAACACTTCAACTTTTCTGCCTAAATCTTCATTTTCATTTTGTAAAGCCGCCATTTTTTCTTTTAATAACGCTACTTCTTCTTCCAATTTACTCTTTTCCTCTAACTCTTCAGTTAAATCAGCAACCTTATCATTTAAAATTTCAGCTTCTCTTGACTTTTGTTCCATTAAGTAAAGCATTTCTTTTAAAGAAGCCATCTCTTGATTTTTATTTTTAACAGTTTCTTCAATTTCTTGCTTTATTTCTCTTATTCTTTCCTTTAAAGTCAGATTTCTTTCCTCTAAAGAATTTTTTTTCTTAAGTAAATCATCAACTTCTTTATTGCATTTAAAAAGTTCATCTGCTATATTTAATGCACTTAATACTGCAACTGAACTAATGCTTAACTTATTATTATTACTTGATACTTCTTTAAATTTACCATCAACATATTCAGAAACTTTTAGTAAATATTCATCATCTTCTTTTCCCTTTAAATTATATTCCATACCATTTATTTTAACTGTTACAGTATTCATTTAATACACCTCAAATTTTTTATAATTACTGATATTATATCATATTTATCATTGAATAACTATATTCTGCCACACATATTGTCTATTTTTATCTTAGTTATTTTAAATTTATTGAAAATATATTTAAATTTGATAGAATCTTAATAAACGATATACTTTTATGAGGTGTTTAAAATTGATAATAAATTCAGAAATAAAAAAGTGTAACTTATGTATAAGAAAATGTAATGTTAATAGAGATGTAAACCTTGGTGTATGCCAAGCTGATAATCATTTAAAGGTGGCTAGAGCTCAATTACATTTTTGGGAAGAACCCTGTGTTTCTGGTAAAAATGGTTCTGGAACAGTTTTCTTTTCCCATTGCAATCTTAAATGTGTATTTTGCCAAAACCATTTAATATCTCAAGAATTCAATGGCAAAACTATTTCCGTTGAAAGGCTGGCTGAAATATTCCTAGAACTTGAAAAACAGGGGGCTAATAATATAAATCTAGTCACTCCAACCCATTATGTACCTCAAATTATTGAAGCCATTAAACTTGCAAAGAGCAATAACTTAACCATACCAATACTTTATAATACCAATTCAATAGACTCATTAGATACTATTAAATCCCTAGATGGACTTATAGATGTTTATCTACCAGACTTTAAATATTTTGATGATAAATATGCTCTAATGTATTCAAAAATTAATAACTACCGCGAAAATGCTTTAAATGTGATTAAAGAAATGGTGCGTCAAGTAGGTACCCCATCATTTAATGATGAAGGAATAATTCAAAAGGGAGTAATTGTACGTCACTTATTGCTACCTGGGCTTTTATTTGATTCAAAAAAAGTTATTGATCTTCTATACAATACTTTTCATGATGATATTTATATCTCATTGATGAATCAATATGTACCTATGCATAATGCTTATAAATATCCAAAAATAAATGACAAGTTGAATCCTAAACATTATGATTCTATCATAGATTATGCATTATCCATTGGAGTTAAAAATGGATTTATTCAAGGCGAAGGATCTAATACCACTGATTTTGTGCCATCTTTTAAAAATGAAGGCGTTTAACTAATATAAAAGGGTATAGATTAAACTATACCCATTTTACTAAATACACCATGTATTATTTGTTTTTTCTTTTGAGTAAGATATTCTCCATAGTATTTTCCTTCTTCTTCTACTGAAATCTGCTCTACTATGTTACTATCAATTGAACTTAAAACCAACATATTGATATCTCTTCTATATCTTTTTTCTACTATATCATATATCCTATTATATTCTTCAATTCCATTGCTTTTCTTATATTTTCTTATTTCAGAATCTAAGCTTGTATCATACTTTTTAATCTTATATACAATTGAATCAATAGCTTTACCTTTATTTCTTAAAAAGTTCTTTTCATATTCAAGCTTTGCTTTAAATAATTCAGGAATAATATATTCTACACCAGCAATATTAAACTTAACTTCTTCTCCTTCAAAAACACTGCTTATTATGTATTCTGCCATATCAATATCATCTGTTATCCTTGTATTTAAGAATTCTTTTCCACCAACTATCTCTATGGCCTTATTTAATTGATTGCATTTTTCTATCAGTCTATTATTTTTAAATTTACTCATTTTTATCTCCCTTATTTATATAAGTACTTCATTAGTTCTAATAAATTCAAATAAATTATACAAGATTTTATACAGTGTTGCAAAAATTAATTTATTAAAAAATTAATTAAATATAAAAAAATAATTACATTTCATATATTCTTACAATTTTAACATTTATTAAATAGATGTATAATGTAATATATAAAGGGAGGTATGGTAAAATGTTATTAAAATGTATAAATAATGATTTATGTTCTACTTTAACTTTAAATAAGGAATACTATGTATTAGAAGAAACTTCTGATTATTATGTAGTAATTGATGATGAGCAAAACGAAACTACTTGTAAAAAATCAAGATTTGAAATTGTTGAAGATAATGAGCTTTCAAAAAAATGTAAAGCAACAATCAACGAATTAACATATCAGCTTGAGCATGAATTTAGCGATATTAAAAACTTTAGTATAAGAAAAAATTCTAAAGGCCAAATCAAAGAAGTATTAATAAAATTCAAATATTAATTTTTAGAAATCCTATGTCTTTATAAATTCTTATAAGGCATAGGATTTTTTCTATAAATACCATTTTTAATTAACCGTATTACCTTTTTTTAATAAAATATACTATATGGCTTATTTTTTACAAAGGAGATGATATCTTGGATATATTCCATACTTTAACTCTCCAAGATAAAGAAACATTCAACAATTATTGTTATAAAAGCAATTTTACTTCATATGAATACACTTTTGCTTCGTTATATTTATGGAGAAATTTATCAAAAACCACTTTTGCTATTATAGACAATACCTTAATTGTTAAGAAAAATGAAGAATGTTATGGAAATTTTTTTATGATTCCCTATAATTACACTCAAAGCAAACTAAATTCAATCATTGAATTATTACTATCATATGAAAAAGACAGTAATAATTATTCAAACTCTAATGTCTTATCAAATAATACTCATAACCTTTATCTATTTGGAGATGTAGAAAACTTTTTTATTGATGATTTAAGGAAATATTGCTCTCATAAATTTGAAATCGTTGATTCACCGGATGATTATGAATATATATATTTAACAAAAGATTTAATTAACTTAAGTGGAAAAAAGTATCACTCAAAGAAAAATTTATATAACTTCTTTAAAAAGAACTACTCCTTTAAAATATCTGAAATAAATAGTCCTAAAATAATTAATGATTGTTTAGACTTAATAAGAAAATGGGAAAAATCAAAAACTTTCCTTAGCACAGAGCTAAAAATAGAGTATGATGTCATTAGAGATGTATTGATAAACTTTTATAAATTAGATTTGAAATCCATAGCAATTTATGTAGATAATACCCTTGCAGGCTTTTCTATAGGTGAAAAATATGGTGATACAGCTATAATTCATATTGAACGCTGTGATATTTCATTTAAAGGAATTTATTCTTTTCTAAATAGAACTTTTCTAGAAATGTATTTCAGTGATACCTTATATGTAAATAGGCAAGAAGACTGTGGTAATTTAGGACTAAGAAAATCAAAAGAATCATATCATCCCATTAGTTATATTAAGAAATGTTTCATAAAGATTACTGATTAAAATTATAATTGAATTTTAAAATAAAAAATCAAAAGCAAATTAAATCTGCTTTTGATTTTTATAAATTATTTTAATATTATCTTAATACAGCACCTAGCTTATGCTCTAAAGCTTTTAATATCTTATCATGAACTTTAGTAATATCTTTTTCATTTAATGTTTTATTTTCATCTCTATATGCTATTGCATAAGCTATTGATTTTTTATCAGCTGGAATTTGTTCACCTTTGTAAATATCAAATAATTGAACTTTTTCAACTAAATTTCCACCAGCTTTTCTTATAGCTTCCTCGATATCTGCAACTAATACAGAATCATCTACTAGTAATGCTATATCTCTTGTTACAGCAGGGAATTTTGGTAATGCTTTATATGACTTTGTCATTTTAGCTGCTTCAAATAATTGATCTAAATCTATTTCAGCTATATAACAATCAACATCTATACCATAATTTTCAGTTACATCTGGATGTACTTCTCCAAGAACTGCAGTCTTTTTATTTCTTACTAATAACGCAGCTGTCTTACCTGGATGGTAGCTAGCATTTTCACTTTCTCTTACATATTTAGCTTTTTCAACTCCAAGACCATCTACTAGGTTTTCAACGATTCCCTTCATATCTAAGTAATCGCAATCTCCGTAAATACCTATAGTTAATATATTCTTTTCAGTTGGAACTTGATTTTCGTCTTCATTTGGAATATATACTTTACCAATTTCAAATAATCTAACATAGTCATTATTTCTTGAATAATTTCTAGCTAAACATTCCATCATTGAAGGAATTGTTGTTGTTCTCATCACACTGAAATCTTCACCTAAAGGATTCTTAATCTTAACAACATTTCTTAATTCGCTATCTGCTGGTATATTAACTCTATCAAATACCTTAGGAGAAACAAATGAGTAGCTTATTGATTGATTTAATCCACTTCCTATCATTATTTCAATAACTTTATCTTCTAAAATATTTTTCTTATACTTAGGCTCTCTCTCAGTAGATACGCTAAATACAGTTGTAGGAATTTTATCATATCCATAAATTCTTGCAACTTCTTCTGCAATATCTTCTCTAATAGTTAAATCAATTCTAAATGTAGGTGTAGTAATTTCTAACATATCCCCATTTATTTCAGTCTTTATATCTAAAGAATCTAAAGCTTTCTTCATCTCTTCTTTTGATATATCAGTTCCTAAGAAAGTATTAATCCAATTAGCATCAACAGTTAAGTGACCTTCTTCTTTAACATTGTTGTATATATCGATAGTTCCTTCCATAACTTCTCCGCAACCAAGTTCACATACTAAGCTGCAAGCTCTATCTATAGCAAGCTTTGCTAAGTTAGGATCTATATCCTTTTCAAATATTGAAGAACTTTCTGTTCTTAATCCAACCTTTTTAGAGTTTACTCTGATGTTTGTACCATCAAAGTTTGCTGATTCAAAGTATACTTCTGTTGTATCTTCTTTTATTTGAGAATTTAATCCGCCCATGATACCAGCTAAAGCAATAGTCTTATCTCCATCTTTTATACATAAGCATTCCGAATCTAAAGTTCTTTCTACTTCATCTAAAGTTGTGAATTTTTCACCGTCTTTAGCTCTTTCCACAACTATTTTTCCAGATTCAATTTCTCTTGCATCAAAAGCATGCATTGGCTGACCAAGTTCAATCATTACGAAGTTAGTTATATCAACCATATTATTTATTGGTTTAACTCCAGCTTCTAATAATCTTTCTTGCATCCATGAAGGTGATGGAGCTATCTTAACATTCTTAACTCCTCTAGACATATATCTGTTACATAATTCATCTCTAACTTCAACTTTTAATTCATCATTGATATTAGCTGAATTTTTAACTTCATATTGGAAGGTAGGCATTTTATAAGATGTTCCAAGAGTTGCTGCTGCTTCTCTTGCCATACCAACAATACTTAAACAGTCAGGTCTATTTGAAGTTATTTCAAAATCAATTATTGCTTTATTTAATTTTAAATATTCCTTTATATCCATTCCTAATGGTGCATCTTCTGGAAGAATCATTAATCCATGTACTGGTTCATCTCCAGCAATCCCCAATTCTTCTTCAGAACAGAACATACCATTAGATACTACGCCTCTCATCTTACCTTTTTTAATTTCGCTACCATCAGCTAATATTGATTTATGAAGAGCTACAGGCACTATATCTTGTTCTTTCATATTTGTAGCAGCTGTAACAATTTGAATTTCCTCTTCAGCTCCAATATCTACTTGACAAACATTTAATCTATCTGCATCAGGATGCTTTTCAATTTTTGTAATCTTTCCAGTTACAACATTTTTAATTGTATCTCCCTGCATTATAACCTCTTCTGCTTGAGAACCAGAAAGAGTTAATCTATCTGCTAATTCATATGCATCAACATTTATCTCTGCATAATCTTTTAACCAATTATATGGTATTTTCATTTTGTTTTACCTCCTACAATAACTATAATTATTAGAATTGATTTAAGAATCTCATATCACTTTCGTATAATAATCTAATATCATCTATTCCGTACTTAAGCATAACCATTCTATCTACACCGAAACCAAAAGCAAATCCGCTGTATACTTCTGGATCAATACCACAATTTCTAAGTACATCTGGGTGAACCATACCGCATCCTAAGATTTCAATCCATCCACTATTTTTACATACCTTGCATCCTTTACCTTCACAAACGAAACAAGTTGCATCCATTTCTGCTGAAGGTTCAGTGAATGGGAAGTGGTGAGGTCTAAATTTAGTCTTAACTTTATCCCCAAACATTTTCTTAGCAAATAATTCTAAAGTACCTTTAAGATCTGCAAAAGTTACTCCCTTATCTACAACTAGTCCTTCCATTTGATAGAATATTGGTGAGTGTGTTGCATCAACATCATCTGATCTATAAACCTTACCTGGTGAAATCATTTTAATTGGTAAGCTTTGCTTTTCCATTGTTCTTACTTGAACTGGTGAAGTTTGAGTTCTTAAAACTAAACTATCATTGATATATAAAGTATCTTGTTCACTTCTTGCAGGATGGTTTTTAGGAATGTTTAAAGCCTCAAAGTTGTAATGATCTAATTCTACTTCTGGCCCCTCTTCTATTGTGAATCCCATAGATATGAAGATATTCTTCATGCTTTCTAATGTTTGATCTAATGGGTGTCTCTTTCCTATTACTTGCTTCTTTCCTGGTAAAGTTATATCAATAACTTCACTGGCAAGTTTAGCATTTTTTTCTTTTTCCTTTATTTTGCTTCCTACTTCTTCAAGTTTAGCTTCAACTTCATTTTTAGCTATATTCACTAACTTACCAACTACTGGTCTTTCTTCTGGTGATAAAGAACCCATCCCTCTTAATATAGTAGTAAGTTCACCTTTTTTTCCTAAATATTTAACTCTAATTTCTTCTAAAGCTGCACTATTTTCAGCTGAAGCTATTTCATTAAGTGCTGCTTCTTTAATTGCGGTTAATTTTTCTTCCATGATATTACTCCCTTCTTTTTAATCAGTATCTTCCGAATATTAAATACTTATAAATTTAATTGCTATGCAATTAAAATTATTTACAAATAAAAAAGGATATTCAGCCCCAAAAGGGACGGAATATCCGCGTTACCACCCTAGTTGATATTACAGCAATACCATAACATCCTCTTAATTAAAATAACGGTTAAACCGCTAGTTACTACTATTATTTCACAACTAGTACTCCTGAGCGAACTTCATTATAATTTTTATTAAAAAAGCTTCCAGTCTAAGGCTTTTTCTCCCTGAAATATTCCTTATAATTACTCTCTCATTCACAGTATTTACATATTCTTTTCAACTTATTATACAAATAAAGATTATTTTTTTCAAGTATTTATTAAAAAATACTTTTATCGCATTCCTTGTCTAACTTTTTCAAATAAAATTATTGATGATGCCACTGCCACATTTAAGCTTTCTGCACCACCTGGCATCGGTATCTTAACCTTTTTATCTGACATTGCAAATATTTCATCACTTATGCCATTACCTTCATTACCAACACCTAAGATAACCTTTCCTCTTAAATCCTCTTCAAAGAAATTTTTTGATTCCTGAAGGGATGTTGTAACTAAGCTAAAACCATCTTCTTTAAGTTTCTTTAAGAAGCTTAAGTCATTATCATATATAATTGGAAGATAAAAAACTGAACCCATTGTTGACCTTATGGTTTTATCATTATATATATCAACTGTACCCTTTGTTAAGATTATCCCTGAAGCACCAGCAGCATGAGCAGTTCTAATGATAGTACCCAGATTTCCTGGATCTTGGACTTTATCGCATAAAAGATAAAAATCTCCCTTTATTTCTTCTGTACTATTATTCATATTTACAACAGCTAATACACCTTGTGTATTTTCTGTAGCTATAAGCTGACTAAACAGGCTTTTCTTCATTAAATAAACTTTAGATGCTGTTAAATAATCTTTTAAGAATTCATTTGCTTTTTGCTCATTTCCTTCTTCTATAATCAAGCACTCAATATCTGCACCAGCTTTAAACCCTTCCTCAACTAATCTAAAACCTTCTATAATATATTTCTTTTCTCTAGCTCTATTTTTTCTTTCTTTAAGCTTTTTAACATTCTTAAATAAAGAATTTTCCTTACTTTCAATGATTATCAAAGTGTATACACCTCTTACTTTTGTTTAACAATTATTTCTTCTAAATTACTTAGATCATTTATTGGTCCAATAACTACTAAAGTATCTTCACTATCTATAACAGCATTTGCACTTGGTGTTATATCAATTTCCTCACCTTTTTTTATGGCAATAACATTAATGCCATATTTACTTCTTAATTTAAGTTCATTTAAAGTCTTATTATCCCATACCTTTAGCGGCTTAATTTCTAAAATGCTATAATCAGGTGATAATTCTATATAATCTACTATACTAGCAGATACTAAATTATGTGCTACTCTTATACCCATATCTTTTTCTGGTAGCACTACTCTATCAGCACCAATTTTATATAATACCTTAGCATGAAGTTCACTTTGTCCCTTAGCTATAATGTATTTAATTCCAAGTTCCTTAACTAAAAGTGTAATCATTACACTTGCTTGTATATTTGAACCAATGGTAATTACTGCTACATCAAAATTTCTAAGTCCTAAGCTCTTTATTGATGTTTCATCTGTTGCATCTAACTGCACAGCATGAGTTACATAATCCGAAATATCTCTTACTGCTTCTTCATCCATATCTATAGCTAATACATCATGGCCTAGATCATATAACGTTTTTGCCACAGATTGCCCAAATCTACCAAGGCCTATAACTACAAATTGTTTTCCACTTGCCATTATTACTTTCTCCTAACCTATTAATATTTTTCCTTCTGGATATTTAATTCCACTTTTAATCTTTTCCTTTGTCAATGATAATACTACAGTTAAAGGCCCTACTCTTCCAATATACATCATCAGCATAATTAACACTTTTCCAATTACACTTAAATTTGGTGTAAGGCCAATAGTCAAGCCTGCTGTACCAAAAGCAGAAACAGTTTCATATAAAATAGCTGTAAAAGATGCTCCTGTTTCAGTAAATGATAATATTAAACTTACCACTATAACAAGACCTGAACCTATAAAGAATAAGGTAAACGCTTTATAAACAAGATCTTTTGATATTTTTTTTGAAAAAACCTCTGTATCTTCTCTTCTTTTTATAACGCAAATTACAGTTAATATCAATACCCCTACTGTAGTGGTTTTAATTCCACCAGCAGTAGATCCTGGTGATCCTCCAATCATCATTAAGATCATTGTTAAAAACTTACCTGCACTAGTCATACCAGATGTAGATATACTATTAAATCCTGCTGTTCTAGGTGTTACAGCTGCAAAAAAAGAGTTTAAAACCTTTTCTCCACCATTCATTGTTGCTATGGTTTCAGGATTATTATATTCAAATAGAAGCATTAAAATAGTGCCTCCTATTACTAAGAATCCAGTAACCAGTAAAACTATTTTTGTATGTACTGAAAACCTTCTTATTCTTTTTACATTATATAGTTCTGTCCACACCCCGAAACCTAATCCACCTATAATTATAAGGGCTGCTGCTGTTAGTATTACCAAGGCATTAGTGTTGTGAGTTGTTAAACTTACCCCTCCACCAAACACATCAAAACCAGCATTACAAAATGCTGAAATAGAATGAAATATACTATAAAATAATCCTTTACCTAATCCATATTCAGGTATTAATTGTGTGCAAAATATAAGTGCACCAATAGCTTGAATAGAAATAGTAAATAATAGTATATATTTAACCATTTTTACTACTCCCTGAATATTAAAGGTATTCATTGCATTTTGTAAAATCAACCTTTCCCTAAGGGTTATCTTTTTACCAAGTAAAATTGCAATTAATGTAGTAAAAGACATAAATCCTAGTCCGCCAATTTCAATCAATAGCATAATTACAGTTTGGCCAAATAAGTTCCAATGAGTTCCTGTATCTACAGTTACAAGTCCTGTGACACACACTGCTGAAGTTGATGTAAATACAGCATCAATAAAACTAGTATATTCTCCAGTAGATGATGAAATAGGTAATGATAGTAATATTCCTCCTATGAGTATTATTAATAGAAAACCTAGTGAAAGGATTTGCATCGGATTCAATTTAAACCCTTTATTAAACTTATACTGCATATATTCACCTCTGCTAAACGAAATTTATAATACCAAAATAATACTTTACCAAATTATTATACACTATCTTAATAAAAGTATAAGTATATTTTAAAAAAAACTTATTTAGAGAAAACTTTAGTTATAAAAAAAATGCGACCTAAGTCGCATTATGTATTAATTAAGCATTTAAGTTTTTCTTAGCTAATTCAACTAATTCAGCAAATGCTTTTGGATCATTTATAGCTATTTCAGATAACATCTTTCTGTTGATATCAACACCAGCTAATTTTATTCCATTCATGAATTTTGAATAAGAAAGTCCATTCATTCTTGAAGCAGCATTTATTCTTGCTATCCATAATCTTCTGAAATCTCTCTTCTTTAATCTTCTTCCAACATATGCATTTCTTAATGCTCTTATTACAGTTTCGTTAGCAGTTTTGAATAATCTGCTCTTTCCACCGTAGTAACCTTTAGCAAGCTTTAATACTTTTTTATGATTCTTACGTGAATTTACCGCTCTTTTAACTCTTGCCATTCTTTAATCCTCCTAAACCTTCTTAATTATAGGTATGGTAATAATTTTTTCATTGCTTTTTCTTGAGTAGTTGAAACATAAGCACATTTTCTTAAGTTTCTCTTTCTCTTAGCGCTTTTCTTAGTTAAGATGTGGCTCTTGAAAGCCTTTGCTCTCTTTAACTTTCCTGTACCTGTTTTTCTAAATCTTTTTGCTGCACCTTTGTGAGTTTTCATTTTTGGCATGATAAATATCCTCCTCTCAGATTATGCTTTTTTTGGGGCTAAAACCATAGTCATATTTCTTCCGTCTTGTTTAGCAGGCTTTTCCACTACACAAACATCTTCAAGTTTAGAAACAAAATTATCAAGTATTTTAACACCTAAATGAGATAATGCTGCTTCTCTACCTTTAAATCTTATAGTTATTTTAACTTTGTCCCCGTCTAATAGGAATTTTCTAGCATTTTTAGCTTTAATAACAATATCATTTTCTTCAATTGTGATTCCACATCTGATTTCTTTAATTACTGTTACTTTTTGCTTCTTTTTAGCTTCTTTTTCCTTTTTTGCTTGCTCATAAATATATTTACCTAAGTCCATTATTTTACATACTGGTGGTTTTGCATTTGGAGAGATCATAACTAAATCTAATTCACTCTCATCTGCCATTCTTAGAGCCTCTTTTGTTTGAAGTATTCCTAATTGATTACCTTCTGAATCAATAACTCTTACTTCCTTTTCTTTTATACTTTCGTTACAAGTAAAATTTTTACTGATATCGTTCACCTCCGATAAAATGTACCAATGAAAAAAGCATTTTTATATAATAAATGGATGGCAATTACTGCCATCCATCATTATCAAACTAAATCTAGACATAATATTATATTACTAGATACAAATTTCATAAGTATTACCTTACTAAGCTTTGCCGTAAGGTGAGAAACGGCAGTTCCTTCTTAACATTTAAAATTTTACCACGCTATCTTTTAGTTGTCAATTATTAATTTTTAAATTTTCAACTTAGTTGCCAAGCACTTACTACAGCCATTACAAAAAGAAACTCTATCACCAAATACATTTTTAATAGTATCAATAAATTCTAAGTTTAAAGCCCTATCTTTATTATGGATTACTACTTCTTTTGGCGCATTTGTAATAAGGCCGCTAATAATTATATCCTCTACATTAGCTTCCGTATCAATCTTACATTCATATATTTCCTTGACAAACTCTTCAAAAATATCATTATCAAGGCCATCTTTTAATACATATCCTCCATCACTTTGTATATATATATCAATCTTTTCTATTTTACTTTCTTGAATATCTACAAAGTATTTTAATAATTTTATAAATTCTTTATATTCCTTTTCAATCATATAGTCTTCAACTATTTTATCAATGATACATTCAATATCCTCTCTAAGTTCCTTCATTCTAAAGGTTATAAACCCTTTGATATTTATGACTTCATTTTCCTCTAAACATTCTTTTATCTTTTCAATTATACAGTTTATTTTATTGATGCAATAAAACATTTTTTCATCTGTAACTTTTTCTTCATTTTGCAATACACTAACTATTTTCTCTTCCACTTCCATAATCTCACTCTGCTTTAAGAAAAAATAGTTTTCCATCAAATAATTAAACAATTCTTTTCTTCTATATTCTTTAACTACTACTGAATACAAAATATTGCTTATATATAAATAAATGGTATTTTTAATCTTATCATTATAATTTTCATTATCACATATTATCTTAATTATATTAGAGCTTCCTTCTCCACTTTCAACAATTCCCATTGTTATATTTTTCTTTTTTAATAACTCCCGTAATTCTTGTAACTCTTTTACAAAATCTAAGTCATTATTGTGTACTAACTTCATTACCAGCATGGATTTCACTCCTTCCTTAATAATAGTATGTATTAAAAAGTTTTCTATATTCAACATTTATAAATAGTAGCTGTCTAAATTTATTGATTTTTAGATG
This sequence comes from Clostridium sp. CAG:221, assembly GCA_000435835.1. GTDB lineage: Bacteria > Bacillota > Clostridia > Clostridiales > Clostridiaceae > Clostridium. The sequence goes on along the minus strand of FR883402.1, from coordinate 90,462 downwards.
AATTTTATTTATTGTATATATATTAATAAGTAAAAGGAGTTAATTTAATGATTTGCTTTGTTGATTATAGAACTACAGATGAAGAATGTAATAATTTACATAATCTTGGACTAAAAATAATTAAAATACCTAAAGCTCTAGGTTTATATGATGCAATTAACGGCCATGTAGATATACAAATAAATATTCTTGATGAAAAAAACAGATTAATATTAATAAATAAAGATATGCCCCAGGAATTCAAAGAACAGTTAAAGGAGAATAATGTAAATTATATTGAAAGCACTAATACCCTTGGAAGTAAATACCCGGAAAACATATTTTTAAATGCACTAAATAGTAAGGATTATTTCATACACAATTTAAAGTATTCTGATAGTGCGTTTAAGAAATATATTACTGATAAAAAAATTATTAATGTAAAGCAAGGCTATACAAAATGTTCTATTCTTCCCTTAAGGGAAAATGTACTAATTACTAATGATCCTGGAATACATAAAACTCTTTCCAGTGATGATTTTGATGTTCTTTTATTGCCTTATGGAGATATTATCCTTGAAGGATTTGAATATGGATTTATAGGCGGTGTTGGAGGAATGATTTCTCAGGATAAATTAGCATTATTTGGAGATTTAAATCATTATTCTTATGGCAAAGAAGTATTAAAATTCCTTAATGATCACAATATTACTCCCATTTACTTAAAAAATGGAAAACTTACTGACAGAGGAAGTCTTTTTGTTTTGTAATCAATATATAGTACGTATATTATTGAAATTTGTTGCATAAAATACTTAAAACATCTTTTGAAAAATAATAAAAAAGGCTGCTAATCTGCAACCTTTTTTATTATTTAATCTTAGTTAGTAACTCACCAATTTGCTCCTTAGTAAATACATATTTAGTATTACAGAAGTGGCATTTGATTTCTTCATCTTTACCTTCTTCATAAATTTCTTTTAAATCTTTTTCACCTATTGATATTAATGCTTTTTCCACTCTTTCTCTTGAGCAGTTACATTCAAATTTAGGCTCAGTTTCTTTTAATATCTTTAATCCCATGTCATCAAATAAATAGTTTAAGATATCTTCTATAGTCTTTCCTTCACTAAGCATTTCAGTTAAAGTAGGAATTTCTTCTAATCTGAATGTTACTATATCTGCAATATGTTCTTCTGCACCTGGTAACATTTGAATTATTAATCCACCTGCAACCTTTATTGAATAATCAGTGTCAACTAATACCCCTAAAGATACTGCTGATGGTGTTTGTTCTGATACTGTATAATAATATGCTAAATCTTCTGCAATTTCTCCTGAGAATATTGGAACTTGCCCTACATATGGATCTTTCATTCCTAAATCTTTTATTATTATAAGGTTACCATTCTTACCTATATATCCACCTACATCTAGCTTACCTTTTTCATTTAATGGTCTATCTCCATATGGATTTCCAATGAATCCCTTAACTACAGCATTTTCATGAGCTGTTACAGTAATTCCTTCTGCTTCTCCACCACCATTAATTCTTAATGTCATGATTTCTTTATCAGATTTTAAAGTAGTACCTAATAATGCCCCTGCAGTAATCATTCTTCCAAGTGCTGCTGCAGCTACTGGTGTACACTCATGAATTTCTCTTACTTTTTCCACTAAATTTGTAGTTGTTCCTGCTATTATTCTAACAGTTCCATCCATAGCTACCGCATTAATAATCTTATCTTTCATCTATACTTCCTCCTAAATTAATGTAGTTATATTTTTTTTACTACATATACTATTCTTTCACTATTTGCTTGAACTTTATTATTACTATATCCATCAAATTTATTTATTACCTTTAATCCACAATTTGATAGAGCACTTTCAAGCTCTTCTTCCTTATATGCTCTTTCAAAATGCTCCTCTTCAAATCTTTCATAAAGCTCTCCTTGTTTTACAAAGAACGTAAGAAACATTGAAACCATATCATCTTCAAAAACATTTTCCCATGTATAGAAGACATCCTCTTCACTATATGTATAAATATTGTTACCTAATATTTCTGATAACTTATAATATGAATTAACATCAAAAATAAAAATTCCGTCATCTTTTAAATGCTCTTTAACAGAGCTGAAATACTTCTCTAAATCATCTTCATCGGTAATATAATTTGTAGAGTCTAAAACCGATGTAATTAAATCAAACTTTCTATTTAGCTGCATTTCAGTCATATCTTGACAAATTATCTTACCTTTTATTCTATTTTCCTTAAGCTTATTAAAAGCTTCTCTTAACATATCTTCAGATAAATCTACCGCATATATATCTTTAAAATGCTTTGCTAATCTTACAGTAACGTTTCCAGTACCACAAGCAACATCAAGATAATCTTTGCATTCAATATTATGTTCATTGCATATTTCAATTATTCTGCTAACCATATTATCGTAATTAATATCTTCATTGATTAAATCATCATAAATTTTAGCAAATTCTCCATAAGCCATACTATTCCCCCTTGCTATAAATTTTACAGTTGCTCAAAAATTAATGTAGAAGAAATATTTCTTCTACATTAATCTATAATTTCTAACAATTATAATATATGTATTCCACTGATTAGTCAATCCATTATTTTCTTCCTAATATCTCATCATTAGTTGGGATTTTTAATTCTTTTTTTCTGCGGGTCATAATTCCGCCTATTCTTCCTGTTTCTTCAGCTGTAAGCCCTCCCCATCCATATTGATCAACTTTTTCTTTTAATCCTAATTCATCAGCAATCTCATACTTAATCCTTTCCCTTAAAAGCTCTTGTGGTGTAAGTTCTTTATTAGTTTTAATTTTAGATTTTATAATTTTTTTTAATGGTGTTTTACTCATAACTATTCCCCCTACAAAGTAATATATGTATTTTCTCCATATAAATATAAAATATTCAAAAAACTAATTACATTTTTATACATATATTGTATTATATATATTTTTTACTATTTTTATCTTGCATTGTTTATAAATAACATATATAATCAAACTAATCTAATAAATAATTGCAAGATAGAGGTGCGATACTTATCAGTACTATTAAGGAGCTAAGCACAATGATTTAATAGGAAAGGATTTATCGCCGAAGTAAATAGCCTATGCTTTACAGCTATTTACTGGGGATCCATATAATATATGTATTCCTGTCACATTTTTGTGGAGAGCTATCATTTAAAGAAATCTAATGACTATACTGTATATAAAATTAGAAGCTTTGGGTGATTTTGCTCAAAGCTTCTAATTTTTTAATCATTAATAAACGTTTAAATTAAGGGGGAATTTATATGTATAATGTAGCAGTTGTTGGTGCAACAGGTAATGTTGGGAGAAAATTTTTAGAAATTCTTGAGGAAAGGAACTTTCCTATAAATGAGTTATATCTTTTTGCTTCAAAACGTTCAGCGGGAAAATATTTAAAGTTTAAAGGTGAAGAATATATTGTAAATGAAACTTGTGAAGAAAATATAAAAGATAAGAAAATAGATTTTGCTCTATTTTCAGCTGGTGGCGATGCAAGTTTAAAATTTGCCCCAATCTTTGTAAAGTATGGTGCAACAGTAATTGATAACTCCAGTGCATGGAGAATGGATAAAGATGTTCCTTTAGTAGTTCCAGAAGTAAATCCTGAAGATATAAAATGGAATAATGGTATAATTGCTAATCCTAATTGCTCAACTATTCAAGCTATGTTACCTTTAAAAGCTTTAAAAGATGCATATGGCATTAAAAGAGTTGTTTACTCAACTTACCAAGCTGTATCAGGTGCAGGTATGCAAGGAATCGCTGACTTAGAGGATGGATTAAAAGGGGTAGAACCTAAAAAATTCCCTTATCCTATTGCAGGAAATTGCCTTCCTCATATTGATGTATTTTTAGATAATGGATATACAAAAGAAGAAGTAAAGATGATTAATGAAACTCAAAAGATTCTTCATGATGATTCCATAAAGATTACAGCTACTGCCGTAAGAGTTCCAGTACTAAACTGTCATGCCGAAAGCATAAATATAGAATTAGAAAAACCATATGAACTTGAAGATGTGGTTAAACTTTTAGAATCAACTAAAGGCATAGTGGTATATGATGATACTAAAGAACTTAAATACCCTACGCAACTTCAAGTTTCAGGTAAAGATGAAGTTTATGTTGGAAGAATAAGACGAGATTTCAGTATTGATAACGGATTAAATTTATGGGTTGTAGGAGATAACATCAGGAAAGGTGCTGCTCTTAATGCAATACAAATTGCAGAAGAAATAATTAAATAACTATTTTATACGGAGGTTAATATGACAGTTTTTAAAGGTTCTGGTGTTGCCATAATAACACCTTTTAATGAGAACGGAATAAACTTTCCTAAGTTTAAAGAATTAATTGAATGGCAAATTGCTGAAGGTACTGATGCAATAATAGTATGTGGTACTACAGGTGAAGCTACTACAATGAGTGAATATGAAAGAAAAAATGCTATCAAATTTGTAGTTGAAACCGTAAATAAAAGAATACCGGTAATTGCAGGAACTGGTTCAAATAATACAGCAGCTGCAATTGAAATGAGTAAGTTTGCAGAATCTGTTGGTGTAGATGGACTTCTTGTTATAACTCCTTATTATAATAAGACAAATAAAAAGGGGTTATTTAAACACTTTGAAGCTATTAATAATGCTGTAAATACACCCATAATCCTTTATAATGTTCCTTCAAGAACAAATATGAATATAACTCCTGAGGCTTTATTAGAATTATCTGAACTTTCTAATGTGACAGCTGTAAAAGAAGCCAGTGGCAATATAAGCCAAGTTGCAAAGATAAAAGCTTTATGTGGTGATAAATTAGATATTTATTCTGGTAATGACGATCAAGTTACTGCAATTCTAGCATTAGGTGGTATTGGAGTTATATCTGTACTAGCAAATGTAGTTCCTAAAGCTGTTCATGAAATGGTAATGTCATATTTAACTGGTGATACTAACAAATCTTTATCTTTACAGTTAGAATATCTAAAACTAGCAAACGATTTATTTATTGAGACAAATCCTATACCAGTAAAAACAGCTCTTAATTTAATGGGAAAAGAAGCTGGAGATTTAAGGTTGCCTCTTTATGAAATGGATGAAAATAATAAAGCAATATTATGCAGTACTTTACAAAATTACAGCTTAATATAGAATGGAGTTTTAAAATGGTTAAAATTTTATTAAGTGGATGTTGCGGAAAAATGGGAAATGTAATACAAAGTATTATGAGTGAATTTCCTTCATTAGAAATAGTAGCTGGAATTGATAAATTCCCTAAAGAATCTGAGTTTAAAATCTTTAAGAATACTGAAGACGTAAATATTGATTACGACGTTCTTCTTGATTTTTCTAGAGCTGATGCTTTAAAAGACTTACTAGCTTTAACAGCTAGTACAAAAAAGCCTTTAGTATTATGTTCCACTGGTTACACTGATGAAGATTTAAAGTTAATTGAAGATTCCAGTAAAACTCTTCCAATTTTTAAATCTGCCAATATGTCATTAGGTATTAATTTAATTAATTCCTTACTAAGAAAAATTTCACCTTTACTATATCCAAATTATGATATAGAAATAATTGAAAAACATCATAATCAAAAAGTGGACTCACCTAGCGGAACTGCTCTACTACTTGCTGATACCATCAAGGAATCTATTGCTGATGCTACCTACTATGTTCATGGAAGAAATGGTCAAAAGAAACGTGAAAAAGCAGAGATAGGAATACATGCTGTTAGAGGTGGTTCCATTGTTGGAGATCATGAAGTTATCTTTGCTGGCTCTGGTGAAGTTATAGAATTAAGTCATAAAGCAATTTCAAGAGAAGTATTTGCTGTTGGCGCATTAAAGGCATGTACATTCATGGCTAATGTAACTGAAGCTGGCTTATATAACATGGATGATGTATTAGGTATATAGCTACTATTAATAATACACAATTTGAATTTAATATTCATTTTGTGTATTTTTTATTTATAAAATTATCAATCTATAGTTTTGTATTAATGTAATTTAATTGGTTATACTATTTTTTGAAAGAATTGATATTAAACTTATAGGAGGTTTTATTATGACAAAAGATAGTCAGCCTGATAACAAAAAAGCCCGTATGGAAAAATGTAATTATCAGACTCCAATAACTGAAGAAGGTTTAAACCACAATCCAAATAGAAAACATAAATCAGTAAAGAGACAAGGTGTATCAAGCGATAACTTTAATCCTGCTGGTAACTAATAAAAAAGCGCTGCACAAACTTATTGGCAGCGCTCTCATTATATTTTATTATTCAATATATGCTTTATCAAAATATACTTGCCCCAATGGTGAAACTACTACATCTTTAACTCTAGGACTAACTGCTTTAATTTGAGTATAGTAGTATATAGGTATTATAGGCATTTCATCCATTAGGATATCTTCTGCTTTCCTTAGATATTCATATTTCTTAGCTATATCAGTTTCCTCTTTAGCACTTCTTATTAGATTATCATATTCCTCATTTGAGAATTTAGCATCATTATTACCAAGTCCACTCATCCACATATCCAAGAAAGTCATTGGATCTAAATAATCTCCAATCCATCCGTGTCTTGCAATTTCATAATTACCATTTTTCCTTGAATCTTGAAATACTGCCCATTCTTCATTATAAAGTTCAACATTAACATTTATTTTAGACCACATTTGCTGTATTGTTTCAGCAACAAGCTTATTTCCTTCATTAGTATTATATAATAGTTCTAAAGTTGGTAAACCTTCTCCATTAGGATATCCAGCCTCTTCAAGTAATTTCTTAGCTTGTTCTAAATCAGCTTTTTCAGGATTCCAATACTTAACTTCTCCTGTAAAGTCTTTTCCTTCTTCTGCTCCTGGTATTCCTTCTGGCACATAACTATAAGCTGGTATTTGTCCACCTTTTGTTACTTGTTCACAAATTGTTTTTCTATCAATGGCAAGAGATAAAGCTTGTCTAACTTTCTTGTTACTTAAAGCTGCTTGCACATCTTCTGGAAGATTTTCTGTGTTATTGCCCACATTTATACAATAAAAATATGTCCCTAAATATGGATATATCTGTACAGTACCTTCTTCTTGACCTTTTTGAATTTCTGAGTTTGGTAATATCTCACTCATACTTATTTCACCGTTTTTCACTGAAGCATATGCAGATACTTCATCTTCAATCATCCTAAATTTTAATGTATCAAGCTTTACTTCATCTTTTCTATAGTACTCAGGATTTTTTACAAATACATATGAATCCTTCATATTATATTCTTTCAACATAAAAGGACCATTTGAAACATAAGTTTCTGGTTTTAATGTCCATCCATCTCCATTAGCTTCTACAATATCTTCCCTAACAGGCATTAATGTTGGGAATGCTGTAAGCTCTAAAAAATAACTAGTTGGATTTTCAAGGGTTACTTCCAATGTATGATTATCAACCACATTAATTCCTAAATCTTCTGCGCTACCTGTACCATTATTATAGTTTTCTCCACCTTTTATATAATATAGTTGAAAAGCATACTCTGCTGCAGTATCTGGATTAAGAGCTCTAGTCCATGCATATTTAAAATCTTCTGCTGTAACTGGTTTACCATCAGACCATAATGCATCATCTCTTAAATGAAAAGTATATGTTAGAGAGTCATCAGAAAGTTCATAGCTTTCTGCTATTCCTGGTATAGCCTTCTGATTATCATCAAGCCTCATTAATCCCTCAAAGGCATTACATATTACAATTGAACCATCTACAGCATTATTAAGAGCTGGATCAATTGTCTTTACTTCTGCACCTAAATTATAGATAAGTTCTTCATTACCTTTAGCTTTATCTCCATTATCATCATTGCTGTTACATCCTACAAGACCTGTAGCACCTAAAACTCCTGCTAAGAATAGTGCACAAACTGTTTTTAATTTTGATTTTTTCATTAAAATCCCCCTTTAGATTCATATAAACTGTTATTTATCTTTAAATAAATGACATGCAACAAAATGACCATTACTTATTTCATCCATTACTGGTTCTTCACTTAAGCATATTTTTTTAGCATATCTGCAACGACTTGCAAATCTACATCCTGGCGGTGGATCTATAGGTGATGGTACATCTCCTTTTAAGATAATCCTTTTTTTAGCTTTAGATGCCCTAGGATCCGGTATTGGAATGGCTGATAATAAAGCTTTGGTATATGGGTGTTCTGGATGTTCATATACCTCTTCTGAAGTGCCTTTTTCAACAAGTTTTCCTAAATACATTACACCTATATGACTAGATATATGCTTTACCATTGATAAGTCATGAGCAATGAATAAATATGTCAGTCCCATTTCCTCTTGTAATTCTTCTAACATATTAATTACTTGAGCCTGAATAGACACATCTAAGGCGGAAATAGGTTCATCACAAACGATAAATTCAGGTTCTACAGCTAAAGACCTAGCAATTCCCACTCTTTGTCTCTGCCCTCCTGAAAACTCATAAGGATATCTATTTATATTACTTCCGTTTAAACCAACTTTATTCAATAAAAACCGTATTCTACTTTCCCTTTCCTTACCAGTATACAATTTATGAATATCAATAGCTTCACCAATTATATCTCCCACTGTCATCCTTGGATCTAAAGATGCATATGGATCTTGAAAAATCATCTGCATCTTTCTTCTAAAAGGTATCATTTCTCTTTCATTCAAGTTACTTATATCCTGTCCATCAAATAATATCTTTCCTGCAGTAGCTGTATAAAGCTTTAAAATAGTCCTTCCTATGGTAGTTTTTCCACAGCCAGATTCACCTACAAGCCCTAGAGTTTCACCTTTTCTAATGGTAAAGGAAACATCATCAACAGCTTTTATATAGCTATGCTTTCTAAAAAGTCCTTTAGATACTTGAAAATATTTGCTAAGATGTTTTACCTCTAATATATCATTCTTTTTTTCCACTATATTTCACCACCTGATAACTTTTTAGATTTAGCTGCATATTCATGACATAACCAGCAAGCACTTTTATGTCCAGTTCCAACTTGTAACAATGGAGGTTGATTATTTAGACACACTTTCATTGTATAATCACATCTTGGTGCAAAAGGGCATCCTAAAGGTGGTTTTAATAAATCAGGTGGCTGTCCATCAATAGGCTTTAATTTCTCTTTTACCTTACTTTTAGGATTAGGCACACTTCTTAACAAACCCCAGGTATAAGGATGCTTACTATTATAAAAGATATCTTCAGCACTGCCCTCTTCCACAATAATTCCTCCATACATAACATTAATTCTTGAGCATAAATCAGCCACAATGCCCAAATCATGGGTTATTAAGATTACTGATGTATTCATTTTTTCCTTTAAATCTTTTAATATATCAAGTATTTGAGCCTGAATGGTCACATCTAATGCTGTGGTAGGCTCATCTGCAATAATAAGGCTAGGTTCACAAATAATGCTCATAGCAATCATTACCCTTTGTCTCATTCCCCCAGAAAATTCATGAGGATATTGGTGCATTCTTTTTTCTGCACTTGATATACCTACCATTTCAAGCATTTTTACTGCTTTATCATAAGCATCCTTCTTTGATATTCTTTTATGTTTAATTAAATGTTCAGTCATTTGATTACCAATGGTATACAGTGGATTTAACGATGTCATAGGATCCTGAAAAATCATAGATATTTTATTACCTCTTAACTTCTCAAACTCCTTTTCTTTCATGTTACCAATATCAATATCATCAAATATTATTTTCTTGGAAGTTATAACTGCATTGCTCTCCAAAAGCTTCATTATGGACATCATGCTTACAGACTTACCACAGCCTGATTCACCTACAATTCCTAAAGCCTCCCCTTTATTTACATATAAAGAAATTCCCCTTACCGCCTGAACATCTCCTATATGAGTTTTAAAATATGTTTTTAAATCATCAACCTTAAGCAGATTTTCCATCATACCCCTCCTATCTTTGATGCTTTGGATCTAATGCTTCTGTAAGACCGTCACCTAATAAATTGAATGCTAAGATTATAATACATATCATCATTGATGGAAAAAATAGCTGATAAGGATACATATATATAGAATTCATTGCATCATTACATAAAGTACCTAATGATGCCAATGGTGCATTTATACCTAGTCCTAAGTAGCTTAAGAAAGCTTCTGTAAAGATTGCTTGTGGCACAAACAAAGTTAAAGTAACTATTATAGATCCAATACAGTTTGGGATAAGGTGCCTAAATAATATCCTTTTTTTTGATGCACCTAAAGTCCTTGCTGCTAATATAAATTCTTGCTGCTTTAATTGAAGCACATCCCCTCTTACTATCCTAGCCATACCAACCCAATAAGAAATTGATAATGCCAATACTATTGCTCCCACACCACTAGAGCCTATTCCAATTTCTCTAAAAGCAACCATAATTAAAATTACATAAATTATTGTAGGAATAGAATACAATATATCAACAATTCTCATCATGACATTATCAATCCTACCACCAAAAAATCCTGCAACACCTCCATATAAAACTCCTATAACAAGATTTATTAATGCTGCTGAAACAGCAATAATAAGAGAATAGCGCGTTCCATACATACATCTTACCAATATGTCTCTGCCAATGGTGTCTGTTCCAAAAATATGTTTTAAATTTGGAGCCTGATCACCGATAGTATGATTAGTTTCTGCATATCCATATGGAGAAATCATCGGTATGATTATTGCTGCAACAACAACTATAATAATAACTACTAGTGATACTAAAGCAACCTTATTTTCCCTTAGCCTTCTCCATGCATATTTCCAATAGCTTATACTTGGTCTTACCATTTCATCTATCTTTTTCTCTTCATTTTCTATGGGGATAAATAGTTCCTCATTTACCTCAATCTTATCATCCACTACTTTTCCCCTACCCTTCATTACTTTCTAATTTTATTCTCGGATCTATAGCAACATACAATAAATCTACAACTAAATTACAAATAACTATCAACACACTATAAAAAACTATCACTCCCAGCAGTGCTGAATAATCCCTTGTATTTACATTAGATACAAATTCTTTTCCTAGTCCTGGAATACTAAATATCTTTTCAACAACAAAAGAACCAGTAAGTATTCCTGCTACCAAAGGTCCTAAATAAGTTACCACTGGTATTATGGAATTCTTTAACGCATGTTTAAAAATTACTGTCCTTTTGGAAAGTCCTTTTGCTTTAGCAGTCCGTATATAATCTGATTTCATTACATCAATAAGCTTACTCCTGGTTAATCTAGTAATAAAGGCTGTTGAGCTACCTGCTAAAGCTATTACTGGCATTATATAGCTTTTCCAATTATCCAATCCTGTGGTAGGTAGTATTCTCATCTTGCTTGCAAATATATAAATAAGTAATGCACTTATTACAAAACTCGGTATAGTTATCCCTAGTGTCGATATAAACATACATAATCTATCAGGCCACCTACCTGATTTTAGTGCCGATATAATTCCAAGTCCTAACCCTATAATAACTGAAGTGACTACAGCTAACCCCCCAATCTTAGCTGATTTAGGAAATGATGTCTTTATTGTCTCACTAACCTGTCTTCCTTTAAACTGCATAGATTCTCCCAAGTCTAATTTCACTAAATTCTTCATATAGATAGCATACTGCTCTCCAAGCGGCTTATCCAATCCATATTTAGCTTCTAAATTGGCCTTTACTTGCGGCTTAATTTTATCTCCATCAAAAGGCCCACCTGGCATAAGTCTCATTAAGAAGAATGTAATTGTTATTACTATCCATACAGTGATTATTGCTGATAAAACTCTTTTTATTACATATCTAAACAAACCTATCACTCTCCACTTAACTTTTATACCTTTACTATACATATATATTTTCATTATATTATGCGAAAATTGTTAATATTACAGTATGCTATCTATTAATATGTTAAGCACTGAGGTTTATTTAACTTTTCCCATAATTTCCTAAAACAAAATAAGATACATCATTTTTGATGTATCTTACTTATATTTACACTATAATTTATTAATAAACTTTTCTAATCCTAAAAGAGCTTTTTTTAGCTCTTCCATTGAATAACAATATGATATTCTAATATATCCTTCACCACCAGTACCAAAAGCACTTCCTGGCACACAAGCAATCTTTTCCTCACTTAATAACCTTAAGCAAAATTCTTCTGAAGACATATTAAATTTTTTAATAGATGGAAATACATAAAATGCCCCTTTAGGCTCATTTACTTCAAGCCCCATATTTCTAAGTTCAGTAATTACATAGTCCTTTCTTTCACTAAATACATTTCTCATATGTTCTACATCATGTAAGCCATTTTTAAGGCCTTCTAAAGCCGCCCACTGACATATAGAGGCCGCACATGATACATTATATTGATGCACCTTCATTATTTCATCCATTAATTTTTTTTCAGCAGCAAAATATCCTACTCTTAACCCAGTCATTGAAAACATCTTTGAAAAACCACTTATATATATAACTTTATCTAATATATCCTTGTGCTGTGCAACACTATAATAATCTTCATATATAAGAGATTCATATATTTCATCGGTAACAACTAAAATATTGTTATCATTAATAATTTTAATAAGATCCTCCTTTTCCTCTTTTGTTAGTATTGTTCCTAATGGATTAGAAGGAAGTGATAAAACTAGAACTTTTATTTCATTTTCTTTTATAAGCGCTTTTAAACTTTCAATATTAATTGAAAAGTCATCATTCAAACCATAACTTACAACATTGCCACCTAATATGTTAACTATATTTTCATATGCTGGATATGCAGGCGTTGGAATTAATACATTATCGCCTCTATTTATAAGTGCTGTAAAAATAGTAAATATGGCTTCACTACCACCTACAGTAATACATATCTCATCAGCTGAATAATCAATTCCTTTATTCATTAAATATTTGCTTATTTCTTTTCTTAGTGGTAATATTCCAGCATTTTCTGTATACACTGTCTTATCTTCATTTACAGCATTTATTAATGCCTCTTTTACTACCTTTGGCACTGAAAAATCCGGTTGACCTAATGTTAAAGATATGGCACCATCTATTTTTTTAACCTCATTATAAAATTTTCTTATTCCCGAAATTTGCACATTTTCTAAATTTAAATTCATTAAATTCTCCCCCGCATCTATACCATTTTTAATATTCTATACCCTCTCTAGCAGCTATTCCTTTTTCAAATGGATGTTTAATCATCTTCATTTCAGTCACTAAGTCTGCTAAATCAATGACTTCCTGTGGAACATCTCTTCCTGTTAAAACAAGTTCCATTGACTCCTTTTTATTCTTAATCAAGTATATTATCTCATCAGTGGTTATAAATTTATTATAATGAGCTCCCATTATTTCATCTACAATAAGTACATCGCAAGAGCCTTCATCAACTATTTTCTTAATAAATTCATACCCTGTTCTAATTTCCTTCCTCAATTCCTCAATTTCAGGTTTTGATAAATTCCATACGAAATCTCTTTCTTTTTCAAATCTAAATATATTAAAATTATTAATTTTATCTATTGTTGAAAGTTCTCCCGTATATCCTCCTTTTAAAAATTGGACCATTACAACATTTAATCCATAGCCTGCACTTCTTATGCCTTGCCCTATTGCTGCTGTTGTCTTTCCCTTGCCGTCACCAGTATAAATTTGTACTAATCCTTTCTTTAATTTCATTAAATCATCTCCTTTAAATCATTGTACATTAATATACGACGATTCGTAAAGTTTTTTCATATTTTTTCTATTTCCTCTTTAAATTAACTTTTTTGTTTATTATAATTAATATATCAATTTAATTCAAATGCACAAGAAGAAAGGATGATAATATGAATTATAATTTAACTGATCCATATGAAATTGCCAAGTTTATAAAAGAATCTAAGAAATCTACTCCTGTGAAAGTTTACATTAATGGTAACTTAGATGGTGTAGATCTAGAAAACATTGAAGTATATGGTTCTAATAATTTTTACGTATTATATGGTGAATCAGAAAAGATATCTGACGTTATATTAAATAACAAGGATAGAATTAAAAATTTTAGAGTAGAAAATGATAGAAGAAATTCCGCTATCCCTATGCTTGATTTACTTGCTATCGATGCAAGAATTGAACCTGGTGCAATTATCAGAGACAAAGTTATTATTGGTAAAAATGCTGTTATAATGATGGGAGCTGTTATTAATATAGGTGCAGAAATCGGTGAAGGCTCTATGGTTGATATGAATGCTGTTATTGGAGCTAGAGGAAAGATTGGTAAGAGAGTTCACTTAGGTGCTGGTGCTGTAGTAGCTGGCGTATTAGAACCACCAAGTAAATCTCCTTGTGAAATTGGAGATGATGTAATGATTGGTGCCAATTCAGTTATTTTAGAAGGTGTTAAGATTGGTAATGGCTCTGTAGTAGCCGCTGGTTCTGTGGTTGTAGATGATGTACCAGCAGGTGTTGTGGTTGCTGGAAGCCCTGCAAAGATTGTTAAATCAGTAGATGACAGAACAAAAAATAAGACTCAAATTCTTAGCGATTTAAGAAAATAATAAAAAGCTCCATATTGGAGCTTTTTATTATTTAAACTATATTTTTAGTTATATAGCACCTTTTTCAGTTACATGTGTATTTTCATGTCCTTCATTGTTTAAACTTTCTTCATTTTCTTCAGTTACTCTTTCCATCTTAGAGATAGATACTTCGTATGCTATCTTCTTAACCACTTCTGTTTCGCTGATTTTCTTTTGATATTCTCTACTTTGAAGTCTTCCCCATACTCTTATATTATCTCCAACTTCTAAAGTTTGGCAGAATCTTGAATTTCTTCCCCAAGCTATAGTTGGTATATAATCTGATTTATTGTAAGCTCTATTTACAGCTAATAATACATCTGCAATTTCTCTACCAAAAGGTGTTTTTCTATAAACAGGTTCCTTACATATATATCCATCTAGGAATATTTCATTAGGATTTTTGCTTTTTTCAATACATGGTTCTATGTTTCTAGCAAATACAGTTAATATAAGCTTGTTAGATCCATCTACGAACTTATTATAAGACCTTAATTGTCCTAATACTACTATTTCTTTTCCAATGCTTAAATCCATATTACTAATTAATCTTTCTGAAACTGTTATATTTAATAAATCAACAGAATCACTTAATCTAGTAACTTCCATGAAAAATGTATAAAATCCTTCCCCATACATTTCATGACTGAATTCCAGTTTACTTACAATCTTCCCTTCAAGATAAATTTTATTATTTAACATCAAATTGTCCATCTTTACCCCTCTCTCCATTAGTAATTTTTTGTTTATTTATAAATTTATTACCATATCAGAATTTATTTCCATTATAATACAAATCATGTGTACTTTTCAATATATTTATGATATTTATTTTTTATTTTGCACTCCATTTTCATCAATATAATAATTATCATCATAAATTAATTCACTAACTGTTAAAAATTTATATCCCTCATCTGTTAATTTATTAATAATTCTATCTAAATTCTCTGGAGTATACTTAGCATTATTGTGAAATAATAATATTGACCCTTCTTTAACATTTTTCATTACCCTGTTATATTCCACATCTGCTCCTGATTGCTTCCAATCAACTGAATCAACATCCCACTGAATACATTTATATCCCTTTGACATAACATAATTTAATGCTTTTTCATTATATGAACCACTTGGAAACCTAAATAATTTTGTATTACATCCAATTGTTTGATAAATAATATCTTCCGTCTTTTTAAGTTCGTCATTCATTCTTTGTTCTGAAATATTTACAAAGTTAGGATGTATATAGCTATGATTTCCTATTTCATGACCATCATTATATATGTTCTTAAGCTTTTCTTTATTATCATCTGTATAATTTACCCAACCACCCATTATAAAAAAAGTACCTTTTGCATCATATTTCTTTAATATTTGTAGAATTTCATCTAAATGCTCCTCTTCCGCCCAATTAATATCAAAGGTAAGGGCTACTTCTTTCTCTTCAGTGTTTACTCTAAATATAGGCAGTTTAGAAGGATTATTAGTGCTTACGCTTATACTACGTTTATTTACAACAAGTGACAGAATAATTACAAGTACAAGCAAAATTACTTCTATAACAACTTTTTTTCCCTTAAACATAAAAAACCTCTTAACTTAACTTTTACTAATTTATATTCTTAATGTATAATTTTAATGACAATAATATTACAGTGTTAAAAATTTATGATATAATAATATAGTACTTTCAAATTGGAGGTTTAATATGTACGAAAACTCAGCAGAATTAGCAGAAAATAAACTTTTAGTTTTATATGTTATAAAATCTTTAAAACAACCTATTTCAAATACACAATTAACAGAAATAATTTTAGAAAATAACTTTATAAATTACTTTACTCTTCAACAATACATTAGCGAGTTAGAGTATTCTAACTTTGTTAAGTATATCGAGAAAAATGAGAAAAAATTAATTTCTATAACCGATAAGGGAGAAAAGGTTTTATCATTTTTTAACGACAGAATTGCTCCAATAAAAAGAGATATAATCGATAATTATATCTCCGCAACTATTGAAAATATAAAAAAGGAGCTGACAATTTATAGCGATTATACTATTGATAACAATGATTCTTATATCGTAAATTTAAGAGCCTTTGAAGATGAAAGCTTATTAATTGATTTAAAGGTATCTGTTCCTAGCAAAAAGCAAGCTAATGCTTTATGTTCAAAGTGGAAAGATGATCCTTCTACTATTTATACAAAGATAATTCAAAGCTTATTTGATGATAATGATTAAAATAAAGTCATGGCATTGGGTTCAGACTCGATTGCTATGACTTTTATTATTTTATCATCCTCAATTAAAATAAGTTTACTCTTTAAATAATCAGCTACATATAACACTGAACCATACTTTAAAATGCCTTTTGGCATTCCTCCTACATAAATAACCTTTTCCACCTTATATGTTGCTTTATCTATCACACTAATAGTTCCATCAGTGAAATTAGAAACATAAATATTTTCAGTATCTTCAATCATATCTATTGGTGAATATCCAACCATAACCCTCGCTATTCTTTGAAAATTACCAATATTAAGTATATCTATATATCCTCGTTTATCTTTTCCTAAATAACTGCAGCAGATATAAATCTTTTTTCCATCATTTGATACCCTTACCTTTGTAGGGTATTCTGGTGCTTGAATAGTTTCAATTATATCATAATTATCCATAGATATTACTATAATGCTGTCGCTTTCTAGATTTGATACAAATAATAAATTAGTATTTAAATCCATGTCAAGGCTATGAGGCCAGCTTTCAGTAGCTATTTGGCCTATACTTTTATCTTCCTTAAGGTCATAAATTACCATTGAGTTCGACTCTCCACAAACCACATAAATCTTATGCTCATGCATCAACAAATCATTTGGCTTGGGTCCAATACTTATCTCCTTACTCTCAATAAGATTTTCACCATAAAAAAAAGATACAGAATCATTATAACTATTAGCTGTAATAACAGTATCTGAATATACCCTTATGCCATGTGGTCCAACTGGCTTATCGCAATGTTTAAATCTTATTTTTTTCATTTCTAAGCTATCTAATGCTAGTTTACAAATTGAATCGCTTGCTGTTGTGCATAGAATTAATGATTTCAATATTACACCTCCTTTAAAAGATACACTGTAATTTCATTATATGTTGTATTCTTTTAATGGGTGCTATTTGTAATACTTTTTAGAAGATTGTCTTTTTATTTTATTTATTATACATATATAATATATTATTAAATATCATTATAACTACTTTTTTACATTAATACCTCCATATTTATAACCTATTATACATAGTAATACAAGAAATAAATATTATAAAAATATCACTTATATTTTTAAATGCACTTTTAATATTTTCACTTCTCCCTTTACTTAAATATATTAAC
>FR883402.1:0-72331 GCA_000435835.1 Clostridium sp. CAG:221 | reverse complement strand
AAAATTAAAATTATTAATAAATTTAATATTAATTTTTTCATATATTAACCGATAATATAGTGGAAAATATTAAAACTTAGGGAGAATAAATGTGAAAACTTTTAAAATTATATTTAGAATTATTGCATGTTTAATATTTTGTACATTTTTATTCGTAGGCTATAAGGTGCTTAATTCTGTATTTATAAGCCATATAGATACAGTATTAGACGTTGTAAATACTGAAGAAGAAAAATATATTAAATATTACAATGAATTTATGAATAGAGAGGAAATTTCTGAAAATGATTATAGAGCTTTTATTGATGGAGTAAATAATTTCCTAATTGAAGATTACGAAAGAAATAAAAAATTATACTCTTCTCAAAGAACTATAATTAATCTTTCTCTAAAAGTAGGTGCTATTATTAGTGGTTTTGTTTCAATTCTTAATTGTATTCTTTATTGCTTTACTATTTCAAAAACACAAAATGCTAAATCTAATAAATATCTATCAATGTTCATTAATATTAAAAATAAAATAAAATCATAATATACAAAAAAAGATGATATATAAAATCATCTTTTTTTGTATTAAAGTTTATTTTATTAATTGTAAAGCTACTTCCATCATATCAGTAAATGTATTTTGTCTTTCTTCAGGAGATGTTTCTTCCCCTTTAAATATATGATCAGATATAGTTAATATTGAAAGTGCTTCAACATTGTATTTAGCTGCTAAAGTATAAAGTTCTGCTGTTTCCATTTCAATAGCAAGACATCCATACTCTGCCCAGTTTTTAGCTCCAAATCCATTTGTATCATCATAGAATAAATCACTAGATAATACGTTTCCTACTTTTACATTAATACCTTTATCTTTAGCAATATTATATGCATTATATAAAAGTTCAAAATTAGCTGTTGGTGCATAATCTAGCCCTTGGAATCTTCTTTTATTAATTCCTGAATTTGTTGATGCGCTTTGAGCTAAAACTATATCTCTTACGTTTACATCGTCATTGATAGACCCTGCTGAACCTATTCTAATTAATCTCTTTACTCCATAGAATTTAATTAATTCATTTACATAAATAGAATGTGATGGTAATCCCATTCCTGTTCCTTGCACTGAAACTCTTTTTCCTTTATATGTTCCAGTATATCCATACATTCCTCTTACTTCATTATAACAAACTACATCTTCTAAGAAGTTTTCTGCTATAAATTTAGCTCTTAAAGGATCTCCTGGTAATAATACTGTTTCTGCTATAGAACCTTCCTTAGCCATAATATGTAAATGTGCTGCCATATTTATTCCTCCTGAAATTCAACTTTTTTATTTAGTATATTCTTTTTCTATATCAGTATAATATATTAGTGAATTTTAGTAAACAAAGTATTATTTACTAAAGTATTTTTTTATTATTCCCCTCATTTCACCTATCATATACAATGAACCGCTTATTAGAAGCAAATCATCCTTCTTGCAAAGTTTTAAAGCGTCTTCAAAAGCATTTTTATAATCATTATATGCTTCACAAGATTCATTATATTTCTTTACTTCCTCCAGCAGTTCTTCTGCTGTTTCTGCTCTCATTGAATTAGGTGTTACTGTAAAAACTTTCTTTGCTTTAGGTGTAATCACTTTCACCATATCTTCAACATCTTTATCAGCCAATATTCCTAAAATTAAGTACATATCTTTATATTCAAAGTATTTTTTTATATTTTTATCTAATTGAGTTATTCCCTGAATATTATGCGCTCCATCTATTACTACATAAGGGGAATTACTCATTATTTCAAGTCTTCCATTCCATCTAACTGTTGCTAGAGATTTTACTATGATTTCCCTATTTAGTTTAGGTGCTTTATCTTTTATTACCTCTAAAGCTTTTAAAGCAACAGCCAAATTTAAAATCTGATGCTCACCTAGTAGTGGAAGCTTAACATCATATTCATCATCTAGCTTCACCTTTACTTGCTGATATATCTTGTCCTCTTTAATTATATTAATTAATTTGGCATCTTCTTTATTTATCTTATAAAGCTTTGAATCTAACTCTTGACACTTGCTGCTGATCACTCTTTCTGCCATCTCTTCTTGAGGATATATAACAGTAGGTATACATGATTTAATTATACCTGCCTTTTCTGCAGCAATTTCTTCTAGAGTATTTCCTAAAAGATTTGTATGATCAAAACTTATAGATGTTATTACTGATAATATAGGTGTTATTACATTGGTAGAATCAAGTCTTCCTCCAAGACCTACCTCTACTACTGCAAAATCTACCTCTTCAGTGGCAAAATATAAAAACATCAATACTGTTATAATTTCAAACTCAGTAGGATGATTATACCCTTCTTCTATTACCTTATCTACTGCGTACTTAATCTTTGTTATAAGCTGTGCAAGCTTTTCCTTTGGTATATTCTCTCCATTAATTTGAATTCTTTCTTCAAATTCTTCTAAGAATGGAGAAGTATACATTCCAACTTTATAACCACATCCCTTTAGCATTGAAGTAATCATAGCAGTTGTAGAACCTTTTCCATTTGTCCCTGCTACATGAATTATTTTAAGTTTATCTTGCGGATTATCAAGAAGTTCTAATAATTTATATGTTCTTTCTAAACCATAACTAGAACCAAAATTCCCTACTTCCGTTATGTATTTCATTGCTTCTTGGTATTTCATCAAACCACCCCAAAATTCTATTTTTTATTTCATCTTTATTTAAATATAATGTATAATTAACAAAAATGCAAAATTTATTGCTCTACTAAGAAAGGATATTATATGGAAAATTTAAATACTATATTAGGAGTTAATTTACATACTGCTTCAATTTTCGATATTAACGAAGAAAAGTTACTTTTACTTAAATCTGAAGATTATTATACAAAAAGTGATTTATTTTTCTTCTTACAAAATGAACTTCTAAAAAACAAAGATAATAAAGATGCTTATTCATATATAAATTATCTTATTTCATATTACATTATGATTATACTTACTCCTATAAATTACGAAGAGTTAGCTTATAATTACATAACTGAAGCATTAAAAAATTCTGACAATGTACTATATAAAGAATGGTGCCTTATATTTGCTACCCTTGAAAGGCCTCTTCTTTCAAATATAAATGCTGTTTCGCTTGCTAATGATGTTATTAATGAAAAACCTCAAAGCACCATAGCTAATACAATTCTTATGCTTTTCTAATTAAAAAACTGTGGAGCTCCACAGTTTTTTAATTATTGATTATTAGACATTGATGATAAATTATTACCTTCACTGCCATCTGGCTTTGTTCTTAAGTATTCCTCTCCCTTCCTAGAATGTGCCACTATCACACCATCAATTTCTCCATTTTTAGCTTTTGTAACACCTTCAGCCTTGCTTATAGTTTCTCCAGTATCTAAAATATATTCACATATTTCACCACTATTATCTTTTTTAGTTCCTGTGATTCTTGCTGCCATATTCTTCACCTCTTTAACTTTTATTTTTTATAATATTTCTCTTATTAGTTTTATACATAGTTAAAAAATTATTCTATAAAAAGAAATTCCTAAAATATTTTAGGAATTTCTTTTTATATCATCTTTATATTTTTCTTGTTCTCATCTTCAAAGTCAGCATTATTCCTATAATAAATGTAATAGCTTCAGCCACAGGAACGCTAACCCATACCCCATTGATTCCCATAAAAATAGGAAGTATTATAACTGCTACTGACACTAATAAAAGTCCCCTACAAATAGCAATAATAAAAGAATATTTTGCTTCTTCTACAGATTGGAAGAAAGCTCCAAGAACCATATTAACCCCTGTAACAACAAATGCAACAGCATATATATTTATTGAGTTCACAGCTATGCTAAGTACTTTATCAGTAGGTTTAACAAAAATTCTCACTATTTCTTCTGGGAATACTATACATATTATATATGATAAAATTCCTAATATTATAGCAGTAACTATAGCAATCTTTTTAAAGCACTCTACTCTTTCTTTCTCACCTGCTCCAATGTTTACACTTATTAGTGGCTGAATAGTTTGGCATATTCCATTAAATAATGCAATTATGATAATAGCAGTATTAGATATGATACTATATGCTGTCACACCATCTTCACCTAATAATCTCATTATCTGTAGATTAAAAATAAAAATTACTAACCCAGTTGAAATTTCACTAAAGAAACTTGGTAAACCACATTTTATTATTCTTATTGCCGTTGAGATTCTAAAGAAATTATCTTCAAATCTTAATGTATTGCTCTTTCCTATAAAATGTATGGATAAAACTAACAAGCTTAATGTGGACGATATTACAGTAGCTATTGCAGCACCTTTCATCCCCATATTTAAAGGAAATACAAATATATAATCTAATGCTATATTAGTAAATCCACCTATAATAACAGCTGCCATTGCTGTTTTAGGTGCCTTATCTGCTCTAATAAAAGGTGAAAGTACATTTACCATAACAAATGATACTGTACCAATCATAATTATAAATAAATACTCTTTTACCAGTGGTAATATATATTCTGTTGCCCCTAAGAAATAAGCTACTTTATCAATGAATAAAAGTCCTAATATCATATATAAAATACTAATTACTGATCCCATTATTATTGAAAGTGTAAATATCTTATTAGACCTTTTTTCATGACCTCTTCCTCTTTCTATGGATAATAGTGTGGAACCACCTATTCCAATAAGAAGGCCTGTCCCTGAATAAAAACCAAATATAGGTATGGCAATATTAAGTGCCGCAAGTCCATCTCCTCCTACTCCTTGTCCAATAAAAATAGTATCAAATAGTATGTATATTGCACTTGATAACGCTGCCCCTATAGTAGGAATGAAATATTTTAAATATAACTTAAAAACATTATCTTTTAATAAATTCATTTTAATTTCCCCCTTATAAAAAATGGACATCCACCAAAGCAGATATCCATTTAATCATAAACTATTTTAAAGTATCTATTCTAACTAAAACAGCATCAAGCATTTCTTGGTATTTAGCCATTTTTTCTTTTTCACCTTCTACTACTGCTTCTGGAGCTTTCGCAACAAATCCAGCATTAGAAAGTTTCTTTTCTATTCTAGTTATTTCACCTTCAAGTTTAGTCTTTTCTTTATTTAATCTTTCAAGTTCCTTTTCCTTATCAACTAAGTCAAGTAGTGGCATGAACAATTCTCCACCTTTAACTACTACTGATACAGCATTTTCAGGAACTAAAGCTTTATCATTTATAAATTCAACATCTGAAGCTGAAGCTAATTTTTCAATATAAGCTGTACCTGCAGTAAATGCATCTCTTGCTTCATCATTAATGTAGCTTATTACCTTAGCTTTTCTTGATGGTGGTACATTCATTTCTGCTCTAACATTTCTTAAAGATTTAATAGCTTCTATGATGTATTCCATATCTTTTTCTGCTTTAGCATCAACTAATGATTCATTGAATTCTGGCCAAGCTGAGATAGTTATTGATTCTCCATCAGTTAAAGTAGTGTATATTTCTTCTGTAATGAATGGCATTACTGGGTGTAATAATTTTAATCCTGTAGTTAATACAGTGTATAATACGTTATATACTATTCCCTTTTGCTTTTCATCATCGCTGAAGAATACTGGTTTAACAAGTTCTATATACCAGTCACAGAATTCAGTCCACATAAAGTCATAAACTTTTTGAAGTGCTATTCCTAACTCGTATTTTTCCATATTTTCAGTTACTTCTTTAACAAGAGTATTCATTTGAGATAGTATCCACTTATCAGCTAAGCTATATTCAGTGCAATCAGCATATTTAGCCATAACTTCCTTATCTAAGTTCATCATAACAAATCTTGATGCATTCCACATTTTATTAGCAAAGTTTCTTGCTGCTTCAACTCTTTCAGGAATATATCTTATATCATTTCCTGGTGAGTTACCTGTTACAAGCATGAATCTTAAGGCATCAGCACCATATTCTTCAATAACTTCTAATGGATCTACTCCATTACCAAGTGACTTACTCATCTTTCTACCTTGAGAATCTCTTATGATACCGTGGATTAATACTGTATCAAATGGAGTTTCTCCCATATTATGAATTCCTGAGAATATCATTCTAGCTACCCAGAAGAAGATGATATCATATCCTGTAACAAGAACATTAGTTGGATAGAAGTATTCTAAGTCTTCTGTTTTATTAGGCCATCCTAAAGTTGAGAAAGGCCAAAGTGCAGATGAGAACCATGTATCAAGAACGTCATCTTCTTGTTTTAAATTAGTACTTTCACATTTTGAACATTTGCATGGTGCATCAACTTCTACCATCATGTGTCCACAATCATTACAGTAATAAACTGGTATTCTATGTCCCCACCATAATTGTCTTGATATACACCAATCTTGGATATTTTCCATCCAGTTGAAGTAAATCTTATCAAATCTTTCTGGAACAAATTTAGTCTTTCCACCTCTTACAGCTTCAATAGCAGGTTTAGCTAATGATTCCATTTTAACATACCATTGCTTAGATATTATTGGTTCAATAACTGTTCCACATCTATCATGTGTTCCAACGTTATGAGTATGTGGCTTTATCTTAACTAATAAACCTAATTTGTCTAGATCTTCAACCATTTGCTTTCTAGCTTCGTATCTATCAAGTCCTTGATATTTTCCACCTAATTCATTTATTACACCATGATCGTCCATAACTCTTATTTGTGGAAGGTTGTGTCTCTTTCCAACTTCAAAGTCATTTGGATCGTGAGCAGGTGTTATCTTAACAGCTCCTGTTCCAAATTCCATATCAACATATTCATCACCAACTACTGGAATTTCTCTATCAGTTAGTGGTAATTTTAATGTCTTTCCTATTAAATGTTTAAATCTATCATCATTTGGATTAACTGCAACAGCTGTATCTCCTAATAAAGTTTCAGGTCTTGTTGTAGCAATTTCTAAGAATCCTGAACCATCAGATAATGGGTAGTTAATATGCCAGAAGCTTCCTTCTTTTTCTTCATATTCTATTTCAGCATCTGATAATGCAGTTGTACATTTAGGACACCAGTTAGTTATTCTATTTCCTTGATATATAAGTCCTTCATTGTATAACTTAACAAATACAGTTCTTACAGCTTTATTTAAGTTTTCATCCATTGTAAATGCTTCTCTTGAAAAATCAGCAGATACACCCATTTTCTTAAGCTGCTCTCTTATATGTCCTCTATATTCATCAGACCATTCCCAAACTTTTTCTAGGAATGCTTCTCTTCCCATTTCTTTTTTTACTAAGCCTTGCTTTAATAATTCATTTTCAACTTTAACTTCTGTAGCAATAGATGCATGGTCTTGTCCTGGTAACCATAAAGTACAGTATCCTTGCATTCTTTTAAATCTAATTAGCATATCTTGAAGAGTATTATCTAAAGCATGACCTAAGTGTAATCTACCAGTTATATTTGGTGGCGGCATTACAATTGAAAAAGGCTTTTTGCTCTTATCAATTACTGGTGTGAAATACTTCTTTTCTTCCCAAGTCTTATAAATTCTTTCTTCAAATTCTTTTGGATTATACGTGGTAGGTAAATTCTTCTTTTCTTCCATCACAGAAACCTCCTTAGTTTAATAAATTGTACAAATAAAAAAGAGCCTAAGTCCTAAAAAAGGACGAAGACTCGCGGTACCACCTTTATTCCCACAAGCACAATATTATTTTAGCATTTAAAAGTTTAAACTATACTAAACAAATACTGGCCATTATTATGGGCTCTTAATTCAATAACGGCTATGAACGCCGTCTTTGCCTACTAATTGCTATACTTTCAGCAAAGAAACTCAAAAGCTACCTTCAGGATATTCCATATAGAAGGCTTTCAGCCAAGACCTTCCTCTCTTAATACTTCCTAATCCTTACTCCTCTTTATCACAGTTTTTAATTTATATTATTTGTTTTTATATTATTCTATAAAATCTTTTTTGTCAATAAAATTTATCTACAAAAATAGTTAATTTCATATTTTTTTAAAACTCTATGGCATATTTACTATCACTAAATATAATTTTAGCCTTTCCACCATCTTTTAGTCTGCCAAATAATATTTCATCAATTAACAATGCCTTAATTTCTGAATTTATTATTCTGCTTATCTCTCTTGCTCCATATTCTTTAGAAACGCCTTCACTGCTTATATGGTTTATAACAGAATCATCAAATTCTAATATTATATTTTTACTTAATAATTGTTCCTTAAATAAACCTATTTCTTTTATAGTTATATTTATTGCCATTTCTTTATCTATATGGTTAAATACCACAATTTTATCTAACCTATTTCTAAATTCTGGAGTGAAGAATCGTTTTACTTCATCCTTAATGGCTTCCCCTTGTACTACTCTTTCACCAAATCCTACCTTATTTTTGCCAATTTCCTTGGCACCTGCATTGGAAGTCATGATTAGTATTACATTTCTAAAATCAGCTTTTCTACCTTGATTATCTGTAAGTGTGGCATAATCCATCACCTGAAGTAGTACACTTAAAATATCTGGATGAGCTTTTTCAATTTCATCTAATAGTAATACACAATATGGATTCTTACGAACAGAATCTGTAAGTATTCCACCCTCTTCATAACCTACATAACCTGGAGGCGCTCCAATAAGCTTAGATGCTGCATGCTTTTCACCATATTCACTCATATCAAATCTAATAAGTTTTATCCCTAATTCCTTTGATAGCACTCTGCATATTTCTGTTTTTCCTACACCTGTAGGTCCCACAAAAAGCATTGAAGCAACAGGTTTGCCTTCATCTTTAAGCCCAGCTCTTGACATCTTGATACATTTTACAACTTCATCTATGGCCGCATTTTGTCCAAAAATATCACTCTTTAATTTATTTTCTAAAGTCATTAAAGCTTCAATTTCATCTTTCTCAACTGTTTTCTTAGGAATATGACACATTTTTGAAATTATTTCTTCAATTTTAACCTCATCAATTAAAGCTCTTTCTTCACTATTTTCCATAGAAATAGATGCACCAGCTTCATCTATCACATCAATAGCCTTATCTGGTAAGAATTTGTCATTTATATACTTATTGCTTAAAATAACTGCACTTTCAATGGCCTGATCAGTATAAGACACATTATGATATTCTTCATATGACTTTTTAATTCCATTAAGAATTTCAATGGTTTCACTAATGCTAGGTTCCTTTACTTCCACTGTTTGAAATCTTCTTGTAAGAGCTTTATCCTTTTCAAAATGTTTTTTATATTCATCAAAAGTGGTTGCACCAATAAACTTTATCTTTCCTTCCATTAAATATGGCTTAAGAAGATTAGATGCATCTAAAGATCCACCACCTAAAGCTCCTGCTCCCACAATAGAGTGTATCTCATCAATATAAACTATTGGATTAAATCTATGCTTAATCTGATCTAGCACTTTCTTAATCCTCTCTTCGAAATCGCCTCTATACTTAGTTCCTGCCAATAACCCACCAATATCAAGTGAATAAATTTCTGAGTTCTTAATCTTTTCTGGAACCTTACCTTCATTAATAAGTCTAGCAAGCCCTAATACTATAGATGTTTTTCCTACACCTGGCTCTCCAACATGAATAGGATTATTTTTAGTTCTTCTGCATAGAATCTGTACAGTTCTATCTAAAACATCTTGACGCCCTACAAGTAAATTATTATCTTGCTCTTTAACAAATTCATTTAAATTTACAGTATATTTCTCAATTATAGATTTATTATTGCCTTTTTGTTCACCTTTATTTTTTGATGCTTTTTCTTCACTTTCTTCTGATTTTACGTTCCCTTCTTCATGACATAAAGTAAAAAGAAGATCTCTTTTATCTATTCCCTCTAAATTTAAAAAATATAAAGCATAACTATCTTCCATCATATATATCACTGATAAAATATGCTCAATTTCTATGACATTTTTACCAGAAGCCATACACTGTTCCCCTGCTGTTAATATCACTTGCTGAAAACTGTAGCTTTCTTGAATACCTGTGTTTTCTGTAGTCTTTATATACTCATTGAAATATTCATTTAAATTTTTTCTTAAATTTTCAATATCTGCACCACACTTTTCCATGGCATTTTGTACTTTTTCTATAAAAGTACATTTATATAATATGTGTTCAGCTGTTACATATTCATGCTTATTTTCTCTAGCAAATTCAATTGCACCAACAATTACTTCATTAACCTCTTTTGTCACTTGCATACATTAAACCTCCTCAATAGTTATCATAAAAGGAAATCCTTCTTCTTTAGCCATATCCATTGCAATTGACACTTTTGTAACAGCAATATCATATGGATAAGTTCCTACTACTCCTCTTCCTTTAGAGTGTACATCAAGCATTATTCTATTAGCTTCTATACTATCCTTATTAAATACGCTCATCAATACATCAATGACAAATTCCATTGTTGTAAAATCATCATTTTCCATAATGACACTATATTTTTTAGGCTCTTTCAATTTTATTTTACTTTTTTCTTTAGTTATAACTTTATGTTCCATATATTCCCCTCCAAATAATAAGCATTATGTATTATTTATAATATAATTATATTAAATACTTACTATGTATATCAACATTTGTATATGTCCTAATATATTTTATCATACTATATAAAAATATAAAAAAAGACTATAAAATTCATTATAGTCTTTAAAATTTTCTAAATCTTTCATACCTTTTAGATAATAACTCATCAATTTCCATACTTTCAAGTTCCTTAAAGCCCTCAATCAATGAAGTCTTTATATCAAGTGCAACCTTTTCAAAATCATTTTGAGCTCCGCCTTTAGGTTCTTCTATAACTTTTTCAATTACGCCTAGCTCTAATAATTCATAAGAAGTAAGCTTCATTATCTCAGCCACTTCCTTAGATTTACTTGAATCCTTAAACAGAATTGACGCACATCCTTCTGGTGATAATATAGAGTAAACTGAATTCTCTAGCATCCAAACCCTATCACCTGCAGCTAGTGCCAGTGCACCACCACTTCCACCTTCACCAATGACAATTGAAATTATTGGTGTTTTAATTAGTGCCATCTCCATTAAATTTTTAGCAATTGCTTCACCTTGTCCTCTTTCTTCTGCACCAACACCACAATATGCTCCTGAAGTATTAATAAAACATATTATAGGTCTTTTAAACTTTTCTGCTTGCTTCATAAGTCTTAATGACTTCCTATAACCCTCAGGATTTGGTGAACCAAAATTTCTCTTGATATTTTCCTTAAGATTTTTTCCCTTTTGGATTCCTATTACAGTAACAGGCATTTCATCAAGTAACGCTATTCCTCCCACAACGGCTTCATCATCTTTAAAATTCCTATCTCCATGTAGCTCAATAAAATTTGTTAGGATTTCATTTATATAATCTAAAGCAGTAGGCCTTTCAATCATTCTCGCTATCTTAACTCTCTCCCAAGCCTTCGGTTTCTTAATCATAGTAACCTCCTAAAAACAATGATGAATTATGAGCTATAAATTAAATAATTTAATTAATAATTCATAATTCAGCATTTATACTATTTATAACCATGTAACATTAAAATATCTCCTATTGTACTCTTTAGTTCGCTTCTTTTAACTATTTTATCTATAAAGCCATTTTCCAAAAGAAACTCTGCTGTTTGAAAATTATCAGGAAGGCTCTGCTTAATAGTTCCTTCAATAACTCTTCTACCAGCAAAACCAATCAAAGCACCTGGTTCTGAAATTATAATGTCACCAAGCATGGCAAAACTTGCTGTAACTCCACCTGTAGTTGGATCAGTCAGAACCGTTACATATAAAAGTCCTGCTTCATTTAGTCTGGCAATGGCACTACTTACTTTTGCCATCTGCATTAAAGAAAGTATTCCCTCCTGCATTCTTGCCCCACCAGATGCTGTAAAAATTATTAATGGAAGCTCTTTTTCAATAGCTCTTTCTACAGCTTGTGTTATTTTTTCTCCAACAACAGTTCCCATACTTCCCATCATGAAATTAGAATCCATTACAGCAATTATTGAATTTATTCCATTTATACGGCCTTCTCCAGTGATTACACCTTCTTTAAGCTTACTTTTCTTCATGCTCTTATCTAGCTTTTCTTTATAATTTGGAAAGTCTAGCCCTACTTCTGTTTCAATATCTTTACCAAATTCATTAAAAGAATCTTCATCACATATCATTGCAATTCTCTCAAATGCTCCTAATCTGAAATAATGATTGCAGTTGCTACAAACATTTAAATTATCAGTTAAATACTTCTTGTAAAGTATTTTCCCGCACTTATCACATTTTACCCATGTGCCATCAGGAACGACAGGAACATTACTTTCATCTAATGGCATAGTTACAACACCATACTGCCTCTTTTTAAAAATTCCCATTCTTATTCCTCACTTTATAATCCAAATTCTTCACTTATGAAGCTTGTATCAAACGAACCCTCTCTAAATCTCTTATTATTCAATATGCTTATATGAAAATCAACATTACTATCTATTCCATCTATTACCACTTCTTCTAAGGCACTAATCATTTTTCTTATGGCCTCTTCTCTAGTCTTTCCATGAACAATAAGCTTGGCAATCATTGAATCATATAATGGTGGTATAGTATATCCTGGATAAACTGCCGTATCAACTCTAATACCATTACCTCCTGGAAGATTTAGAAACTTTATTTTTCCTGGACATGGTGCAAAATTTCTACTTGGATTTTCTGCATTTATTCTACATTCAATTGCATGTCCATCGATCTTTATCATATCTTGATTAAGCTTCATTTCTTCACCTGATGCTATTTTAAGCTGTTCTTTCACTATATCTACATTAGTAATCATTTCAGTTATAGGATGTTCAACTTGAATTCTAGTGTTCATTTCCATAAAATAAAAATCATTATTTTTATCAACTAGGAATTCAATAGTTCCTGCATTAACATAATTTACAGCCTTTGCTGCTCTAACTGCAACATCACCCATCTTTTCTCTTAGTTCAGCACTTAAAATATATGAAGGTGCTTCTTCAATAACCTTTTGATTTCTTCTTTGTACTGAACAATCTCTTTCGCCTAGATGTACCACATTGCCAAAGCTATCTCCTAATATTTGAAATTCAATATGTCTTGGATTTTCAATAAACTTTTCCATATATACAGAATCGTCATTAAAATTATTTTTAGCTTCACTTTTAGCAGTATTATATGCATTTTCCAGTTCTTCAAATTTACGAACAAGCCTAATACCTTTTCCACCGCCTCCAGCACTGGCCTTTATCATAAGTGGAAAACCAATTTTCCTAGCTTCCACCATGGCATCTTCATATGTGGCTACTACACCATCACTACCTGGTACTACAGGAACACCAGCACTCTTCATAATATCCCTGGCCCTAGACTTATTACCCATTATACTCATTGTTTCACTGCTAGGACCAATAAATTTAATATTACACTCTTCACATATAGATGCAAATTCAGCATTTTCAGACAAAAATCCAAACCCTGGGTGAATTGCATTGCATTTTGTAGTTACTGCTGCACTTATTATATTAATTTCATTTAAATAGGAGTCTTTTGATTTTCCTGCACCTACACAAATAGCTTCATCAGCTAATTGTGTGTGCATAGCTTCTTTATCAGCATCAGAATAAATAGCTACTGTTTTAATTCCCAGCTCTTTGCAGGCTCTGATAACCCTAACGGCAATCTCACCTCTATTTGCAACTAAAACCTTACTAATCATATAAACACCTCTTTTTACCCTATAATAAAGGTTAACTCAGCTTCAGCTACTTTCTTTCCATCAACATAGGCTGTTCCTTTGCCCATTCCAGCCATAGATCTAATTTTTAAAAGTTCCACTTCTAAAGTTAAAGTATCTCCTGGTTTAACCATTTTTCTAAACTTAGCATTATTTATTCCACCAAAGAAAGGAGTCTTTCCTCGGAATTCATCTTTTGATAATATTGCCACTGCCCCTGCTTGTGCCATAGCTTCTACAATAAGTACGCCTGGCATTACTGGTTCATTAGGATAATGTCCTTGAAAAAAGTATTCATTCATTGTAACATTTTTTTTTGCAATAATTTTATTTCCTTCTATTGATTCCACTCTATCTAATAATAAAAAGGGATATCTATGAGGTATAATTTCCATTATTTCTTTTACGTTCATATTAAATCTCCTTTATTTTAAATAAATCCATTCCATACTCAACGATATCTTCATCTTTCTTCAAAACAGCCATCACTTCACCATCATGCTCGCTTGTAACTTCATTCATTACCTTCATTGCTTCTATTATACAAAGAGTATCTCCCTTTTTAACCTTACTTCCTACCGTTACATAAGGAGTACCATTAGGTGTAGCCGATGAATAATATGTTCCTACTAAAGGTGATTTAATACTCTTAAGATCAGCATCTAGATTAGTAACTTCTTCTTTTTCTTCTACTTTTTTATTTTCTACTTCTGGTTCACTATAAGCTACAGCTTCAGTACTAGCTACTTCTTCACGAGCAATCCTGCTTTCATAATTACTTTCATTATTAACAGAATTATTTCCCTCACTATTTTTGCTTAACTTAAGTTTTACATCCTTATCTTCCAATTCAAATAATCTTAAACTAGATCCATCAATTTTATTAATTATCTCTTTAATTTGTTCATAATCTAACATTATTTATTCCTCCATTTCTTAAATATTAATGTAGCATTATGACCTCCAAATCCTAAAGAGTTGGACATTGAATACTCAATTTCTTTCTCTTGTCCATTATTTGTTACTAGGTTCAAATCACAGGCTTCATCAGCATTAAGGTAATTTATTGTTGCTGGAATAAAGTTATCATCAATTGCTTTAACTGAGATGATTGCTTCAATTGCACCAGCTGCTCCTAATAAATGTCCAGTCATAGATTTTGTTGAACTTACAGCTACATCTTTATATGAATCACCAAAAGCTTGCTTAATTGCTAGTGTTTCAACCTTGTCATTAATTTCAGTAGAAGTACCGTGAGCATTAATGTAACCTATTTGTTCAGGGCTTATTTCTGCATCTAAAATTGCATTTTTCATTGATCTAGCTGCCCCTTCTCCATCACTACTTGGTGATGTCATATGATATGCATCACAAGTAGTTCCATAACCAACTACTTCTCCATATATTTTTGCTCCTCTTTTTAATGCACTTTCAAGTTCTTCTAAAATCACTACTCCAGCACCTTCACCCATTACAAAACCATTTCTTTCTTTATCAAATGGTATAGATGCCCTATTTCTATCTTCACTCTTGCTTAATGCTGTAAGCGCTTGGAATCCACCAATTGAGAATTCTGTTACTGAAGCTTCAGTTCCTCCTGAAATTACAATATCTGAATAGCCATCTCTTATATTTCTAAAAGCTTCTCCTATACAGTGTGATGAAGTAGCACAAGCTGTTGTAAGACTTATACAACTTCCTTTAATTCCAAATTCAATAGCCATATTACCAGCAGCTATGTTAGAAATAGCCATTGGGATTGTAAGTGGTGATATTCTATTTGGACCCTTAGTATCAAGTATCCTTATTTGATTTTGAATTGTTTCAATTCCACCTATTCCTGAACCGAAAATTATAGATATTCTTTCTTTATCATAATTTTCTAAATCTAACTTACTATCTAATAAAGCTTCCTTTGTTGCAGCTATAGCAAATTGAGAAAATCTATCCATTCTTTTAGCTTGCTTTCTATCCATATAGTTTTCTGCCTTAAAGTCTTTAACTTCTGCAGCAAGCTTTACTTTAAAATCAGATGTATCAAAATGTGTTATTACATCAATACCATTTCTACCTTCCTTAATGGAATTCCAAAAATCATTAACATTATTTCCAACTGGTGTTATTGCTCCTAATCCTGTAATTACAACTCTTCTTTTCATAATATACCTCCTCTAGTTCATAACCATTCCGCCATCAACATTTATGACTTGTCCTGTAATATAGTTGGATAAATCTGATGCTAAAAACAACACTGCATTAGCTATATCCTTTGGCTCACCAATTCTTTTAAGAGGAATACCTTGAAGCATGCTTTCTTTTACCTTTTCAGGTAAAACCCCTGTCATATCTGTATTAATAAATCCTGGAGCTACTACATTTACTGTAATATTTCTTGATGCTAGTTCTCTTGCTACAGATTTAGAAAAACCTATAACCCCTGCTTTAGAAGCTGCATAGTTACATTGCCCAGCATTTCCTATAACTCCAACCACTGAAGAAATATTAATGATCTTTCCATGCCTTTGCTTCATCATAATAGAAGCAGCTTCTCTAGTAGTGATGAATGTTCCTTTTAAATTAACATCTAAAACATCACTGAAGTCTTTTTCTTTCATTCGCATTAAAAGTCCATCTTTAGTTATTCCTGCATTATTAATTAAGATATCAATGCTACCAAGTTGTTTTTTAGATTCTGCAATAAAATTTTTCACTTCTTCTTCATCAGAAATATCACATTTTACTGCCACTATATTAGTTCCGTAGCTTTTTAATTCCTCTATTAATCTTTCAACATCTTCATTTAATGTTCTATAATTAATTGCTACATTAGCACCATTTTCTGCTAATGTAAAAGCTATTTCTCTACCTATTCCTCTGGTAGCTCCTGTAACCACTGCATTCTTATTTTTAAGCATTTTTTATCAATATCCCTTCTAAAGTTTTATTTAAAGATTTCATATCTTCTACATTAAATGTAGTAACACTTCTATCAATATCTCTTAAAAATCCGCTTAAAGTTCTAGAAGGTCCTATTTCAATAAAAGTATCTATACCCATATCTATCATATTTCTAATAGTCTCTGTCCATTTAACAGAAGATTTAACTTGCTTGATTAATAAATCTTTTATTTGACTACTATCAGCAATAACCTCTGCTGTTACATTTGTTAATACTGGAATCTTCATATCTTGAAACTCAATATTATTTAATTCCTTTGCTAAATTGACAGAAGCTTCTTCTAAAAGCGGTGTATGGAAAGGTCCAGAAACTTTAAGTGGTACTGCTCTTCTTGCTCCAGCTTCCTTACAAAGTTCTATTGCCACTTCCACAGCTTTTGCTTCTCCACCAATAACAAGTTGCTTTGGTGTATTGTAGTTTGAAATTTCAACTACACCATATTTTCTTGCCTCTACAAGGCATTCCTTTAATTTTTCTTCACTTAATCCTATTATGGCAGCCATTCCTCCAACACCAAGTGGAACTGCCTCTTGCATATAATGCCCTCTTTTTTTAACAAGCTTTACACATGTTTCAAAATCTATTGCTGAACTTGCATATAAAGCAGAATACTCTCCTAGACTTAAGCCAGCCACAGCTTCTGCTTCTATACCTTTCTCTTTTAATATACTTAAAATCCCAGCAGACATAGTAAGTATTGCTGGCTGTGTATTTTCCGTAATATTTAATTGCTCTTTTTCCCCATGGAACATTAAATTTGTTATATTAAAATCTAATGCTTCATTAGCTCTCTCGCATATAGATCTGAAACTTTGAAAATTTTCATATAATTCTTTACCCATTCCAACGTATTGAGAACCTTGGCCTGAAAAAATAAAACCTATCTTCATATGCTTTCTCCATTTCTAATACCATTTATTATTTCATTATATTGAGCAAACATTTCTTCAATTATTTCACTAGCTGTTTGTTTCTTATTAACCATTCCAGCAATTTGCCCTGACATAAGTGATCCCCAGTCAGCATCTCCTTCTTTTACAGCTTTAGCAAGAGCTCCTCTCCCTAAAGCTTCAATTTCTTCAATATCAGCATTTTGTCTTTCTAGCTTTAAAAACTCATTAGCCAATTTATTCTTTAATACTTGTACTGGATGTCCAGTAACTCTTCCAGTAACTACAGTATCTATATCTTTAGCCTTTAAAACTGCATTCTTATAATTTTCATGAATAGTACATTCTTCAGCAACTAAAAATCTAGTTCCAACTTGTACACCTGAAGCTCCTAATATAAAGGCAGCTGCAATTCCTCTGCCATCTCCTATTCCTCCTGCACCAATTACAGGAATATTAACTGCATCAACAACTTGAGGAAGTAATGCCATAGTAGTTAGCTTACCTACGTGCCCTCCAGATTCACAACCTTCAGCAATAACTGCGTCAGCACCTGATCTTTCCATTCTTTTAGCAAGAGCAACTGAAGCTACCACTGGAATGACTTTTATTCCTGCTGCTTTCCACGCTTCCATATACTTTCCAGGATTTCCAGCACCTGTTGTGATTACTTTAACTCCTTCTTCAATAACCATCTTTGCTAGTTCATCTGCATTTTCAGATAAAAGCATAATGTTTACTCCAAAAGGTTTATCTGTCATTTCTTTTGTTTTTCTTATTTCATTTCTTATATGCTCAGCTGGAGCATTTGCTCCAGCTATAATTCCAAGACCTCCTGCATTAGATACTGCAGCAGCTAATGAACTATCAGATACCCATGCCATTGCACCTTGAAAAATAGGATATTTAATGCCTAACATTTCACATATTACATTACTCATTAATACTCCTCCTATTTTTGAGTAGCAGTTTCAATATATTTAACAGCATCTGCTACTGTTTTTAATCCATCAACTTCTTCAACTTTTACATCAAAAGCATCTTCTAACTCCATTACAACTTGGAATAAATCTAATGAATCTGCTCCTAAATCATCTACAAAGTTAGTTTCTAATTTTATTTCATCCTCACTAATTCCTAATTGTTCTGCTACTATTTCTCTTACCTTTTCAAATATCATTTTATAATCCTCCATAATCTTTAATTTTTATAATAAATTTTTTTTATTTAACTTTACCATTCGATTAAGGCTCCACCCCATGTAAGGCCTCCACCAAAACCTGCTACAATAATTTTATCTCCTCGCTGTAATAAACCTTGGTCACTCATTTCACTTAATGCTATAGGAATACTTGCTGCTGAAGTATTACCATACTTGTCCAAATTAATAAAGAACTTGTCCATTTCAACATGAAGCCTTCTAGCAGAATCTTTTATTATTCTCATATTGGCTTGATGTGGAACTATATATTTAATATCAGAAATATCTAAGTTAGATTTTTCTAAAAGTTCTTCTACAATTTTTGGTATAATTGAAACGGCAAATTTAAATATTGCCTTTCCATCCATAGAAATATAATTATTTTCTACAGAATCGTCTACTTTACAAATAGGATTAACCACTTTAAATCTTCCAGCCCTTAAAGACTGATCCCCTAGAGAACCATCAGATCCGAAGCAAGTTTCCATTATTCCATTACCTTCCTCAGAAAATTCAACAACAGCTGCTCCTGCACCATCACCAAATAATATACAAGTATTTCTATCACTCCAGTCAACAATTCTTGATAGTACTTCTGTACCAATTAATAAAGCCTTTTTTCTTTCACCTTGCTTAAGAAAATTATTAGCAATTATTAATGAATATAGAAATCCAGAACATGCTGCACTAATATCAAATGCTGCTGCATTTATACAGCCAAGCATTCCTTGTATCCTACATGCTGATGAAGGTGTAAATGAATCTGGTGTTGTTGTTGCAACAATTATCAAGTCAATTTCTTCTGGACTGCAACCTGAGTTTTTTAGAGCATTTAATGCTGCTTTTGCTCCCAGTTCGCTACTACCTTCACCTTGTGAAAGGTTTCTAGTCTTTATACCTGTTCTTTTAACGATCCATTCATCACTTGTATCTACAATTGATGCCAAATAATCATTACTAATACAATTATCAGGACTATAATGACCTATTCCTACAATTCTTACTCCTGGCATTTACATTCTCCTTATTTTAGTTTTAAATTCAAAATTTTTGATAATCAAATTAAATATAAAGAAAAAATAAGCTCTTATAATAATTTTTAGTTATTAAACAAGCAAATACAGATTTATTTATAACTCTCATTACTTATTTTGACTACCAAACTAACTGTATAGTAATACTTTTAAGAATATTTGTCAATATTTTTATTTTTTCCTTTATTTTGTAAATTATTTTTAAATATATTTTGATTATCAAACTACCTGTATAGTAATATATTTTGTATGAATTGTCAATATTTAAACTTTTTGCCTTAATTTGCAAATTTCTTAAATATCAATTATAATATATAATATTTTGATTATCAAATTATTAATTGTAAATACAAAGGAGTCATTTCATATGAAGTTTGAAAAATTAGTAATAGGTAATATAGAAGCAAAGCTGCCAATCATCCAAGGAGGTATGGGTGTTGGTGTTTCCCTTTGCAATTTAGCAGGCGAAGTTGCAAAAAATGGCGCCATTGGAGTCATTTCTGCTGCTCATCCTGGATATATGGAGAGTGATTTTCACACAAATACCTTAGAAGCCAATATCAGAGGACTTAAAAAAAATATTAAAAAAGCAAAGGAATTGTCTAATGGTGGAATAATTGGTGTTAATATAATGGTTGCTCTAAAACATTATGAAGATTTTGTTAAAGCCTCCATAGAAGCTGGAGCAGATCTGATAATATCTGGTGCTGGTCTACCTCTTAATCTTCCTAAATATGCTAGCGGAAGTACAATAAAACTAATACCAATTGTTTCTTCTGTTAAAGCAGTTAATGTAATTTTGAAATATTGGAAAAGTCATTATAATGCTTGTGCAGATGCTGTAGTTATTGAAGGACCTCTTGCCGGTGGACATTTAGGTTTTAAGGCAGATAAGATAGAAAATGAAATATTATCCTTTGATGAAAATGTTAAAAATATTATTGCTGAAATTAAAAAATTTGAAGACATATTTAAAAAAGATATACCTGTTATTGTAGGCGGTGGCGTTTATGATAAAAAAGACATAATTAAATATTTAGAACTTGGTGCACAAGGTGTTCAAATTGGTACAAGGTTTGTTGCCACTGAAGAATGTGATGCTCATATTAATTTTAAAAATGCATATATAAATGCAAAGAAAGACGATATTAAAATTATTAAGAGCCCTGTAGGTATGCCTGGTAGAGCTTTAAATAACAAATTCATTAACAACATTAACACCGGAATATATAAGCCTAAAAAATGCTATAACTGTATAATTAGTTGTAATCCAGCTACAACTCCTTACTGTATAACACAAGCACTTATTAACTCTGTAAAAGGAGATGTTGATAATGGGTTAGTTTTCTGCGGAGAAAATGCCTATAAAGTTGATAAAATTATTACTGTTAAGGAATTATTAGATGAACTTACTAACTAGTGCTTAGCTTAAAGTAAAAAAGTAAAGCAGAAAAACTGCTTTACTTTCTCATTTATTTATCTTGCATCCACTCATAAGTCTTATAACTCTTTTTGTTATGAGCATGAGCTCCAATCTTTTCACCATTTTTAATACCTACATCTGAATTTCCTGTAGGATCAATTTTTCTTAATTCACTATTAGATTTTTCTCTATCTTTCATTCTATTTTTATTATTATCCATCTTTATTCACCTATTCTTAATAATTAAATTTACTTTTCACAGCTTCAAATACTGATGAGAAATCACTTGAGTGCTGATTAAACAATTTTTCTAATTCATTTTTAGCCTTAATATATTTTTCATCATCCTCATTTCTTTCAACGATATCTCGAGAATATTTATGGAATTTCATAAATATTATTGGATGTTTTTTGGCAAAATCCTCCATTTCATCAATATGCCTTTCAGCTTTTGATGCATTTTTAAGCCATCTAAAAATATAATCGTACTTTTCCATTTTTTTAATCCTAAAAATTAAATTTTAAAATCTGTTGGATCATATTTCTTTGCTTTAGGTTCACCAAAGCATGCTTTAACACTTTCAGCTTGAGGATTATGGCTTATATTCTTATTTTCTTTTTTATTTATTTTTAATTTACTTCCCATACTTATCACCTCACAAATATTTTGTCCATGTATTTAGTATTTATACTGACAGTTTATTGGTGCAGTTTTTTATTAATTACTATACTCATTTACGAGTATTTTATTTAAGATTATATATCTTTTTTTATTTCTTCCCTCTTATATAAATATGCCTTTATTGTTATTGTATAAAATCTAATGTTGTATTTTTGCAGTACAAAAGTGGCTGACGCCATGCTTCAGCGAAGAAAGCAACTTTTGTTAGCCAACCAAAAGGTTCTAAAAGAAAAATAAATCCTTACAAAAATTTAATAAATGTATTTTTCTTTTACGGTTCTTTTTGGGCACTATAATTTTCTTTTTTTACGCACTAGTAACAACGTATATAAGAAATGGCTAATTTATTAGTATTCTTTATGCTAAAAATTTTATACTTTCTTAAGCGTAAAAAAAGAGATGCCTAAGCATCTCTTAAAATAACTATTTCCAAGTCATTTTACTCATGTAATTCTTAACGTGTTCATGGCTCATTGCTGGGTTAATAGTATCTTCATGAGTAATAGTAATTATTGACATTGCAATTGCATACTTTAATGTTTCAGTTATAGATAAACCATTCATATATCCATATCCTAATCCAGCTACAAATGAATCTCCAGCACCTGTTACATTTTTTACGTCTATCTTATCATTTTGGCATATAGTACCTTCTTCATCTTTTGTAAGATAGTAAATTCCATCTGCATCTAAACTTATAAATACATTTTCCACTCCTTGTTCTAAGAAGTATCTTCCTGCTTTTTGTAAATCTTCATAACCATTGATTTTGAATCCACATAAAGCTTCAGTCTCTAATCTATTTGGTTTGATTGTATGGAAATATTTCATCAAATGGCTTATTTTTGTTGCTTTATTTGCTGAAACTGGATCCAGTATAAATTTAGTTTTTCCTTGGAATTTCTTTAAAACATACTCTAATAATTGAGGGTTGTCTGCATCTACAATAGTGTATTCAGCATTTTCAAAAATTTCAGCTTTTAAATCTATAAAGCTACTTTCCATTTTGTTTATGCTCTCCATATCTACAATTGCAGACTCCATTTCACCTTCTTCATTTAGTATTGCCATATATGTAGGTGTACATTCATCCTTTAAGATTAATGAATTATTCATCTTATAGCCTATTCTCTTAGAATGTTCTAATATATTTCTTCCATTAGAGTCATCTCCTAATGTGGAAATAAACTCTGTGTTTACTCCTACCCTAGCTAAATTCTCAGCAATATTTCTGCAAACTCCCCCAAGAGATATCTTTATAGCTCCAGGATTTGAATCCTTTGCCTTAAATTCTCTCTTACTAAAACCAATTATATCTACTATTGATGCCCCAAGTACTAATATATATGGATTATTATTATTCATATTATCTCTCCTGCCATTAATTTTCCGTTTAAAATATACATATATTATAGTAAAAAGTACGAAAAAAATAAAGAGAAAAATAAAAAAATGTCGTATTTTTTATTTTTCTCTTATTTTTAGTATTAATTATTTAATTTTATAGCAACTTCACTTACTGTTTCTTCATTAATTTCATATTTCTCATTGCATTTATTTTCTAAATTCATGTTTTTAAATGCCACTGCCAGCATAAGTTTAATTCTATTAATTTGATTTACTTCCGATGCACCAGGATCATAATCAACTGCTACAATATTTGATAAAGGATAAAGTTCCTTAAGTTTCTTTATCATTCCTTTACCTGTAACATGGTTAGGTAAACATGCAAAAGGCTGTACACATACAATATTATTAACACCTGTATCAATAAGTTCTAGCATTTCTCCTGTAAGAAGCCAGCCTTCACCTGTTTGGTTACCTAGAGATAATACTTTTGATGCTTTCTTTCCTAAATCCTTTATATGCATTGGATAGCCAAATCTCTTGCTTTTGCTTAATTCTATTTTAATCTTCTTTCTATATAATTCCATTATCCTAATTGCTAATTTATTTAACTGCATAGACTTATAGCTTCCAGAAAGATATTTATATTTAAATTCAGCATCATAACACGAATATAAGAAGAAATCTAGAAGATCTGGCACAACAGCTTCAGCACCTTCATTTT
This sequence comes from Clostridium sp. CAG:221, assembly GCA_000435835.1. Lineage (GTDB taxonomy): Bacteria > Bacillota > Clostridia > Clostridiales > Clostridiaceae > Clostridium. The sequence goes on along the minus strand of FR883402.1, from coordinate 48,261 downwards.
CTAATTGTGAAACTATGTCATTATTTGCTGTTGGATGGAATTTAACAAGTATTTCTCCTACTACTCCCACCTTCGGTTTCTTTATATCTAATATTTCTAGCTCATCAAAATCTTTTACTATATTTTCAATATTTTTACTAAACTCCAACCACTTTCCATTTTGTACATTTTTGCATGCAATATCATTCCAACGCTTATATAATGCATTTGCTGATCCTTTAACCTTTTCATATGGCCTTACTCTATATAAGACTCTCATAAATAAATCTCCATATAATAATGCCATAAGACCTCTATTAACAAAGGATGGTGTTATTTCAAAGCCTGGCTGTTTTTCCATTCCTAGGGAATTTAATGAAATTATAGGGATATTATCAAAACCAGCTTCCTTTAATGCCTTTTTAATGAATCCTATATAATTTGTAGCCCTACATCCTCCTCCTGTCTGACTCATAATTACAGCAGTCTTATTTAAATCATACTTTCCTGACATCAAAGCATGAATCATTTGTCCTACTACAATTATTGATGGATAGCATGCATCATTATTTACATATTTTAAACCATACTCAATTGCTTCCTTATCAATAGATGGCATTACTTCTACATTATAGCCAACACTTTTAGATGCCGCTTCAACTAAATCAAAGTGTATTGGTGACATTTGAGGGCAAAGGATTGTATAATCCTTTCTCATTTCCTTAGTAAAAATATTTCTTTTTTTCACTTCTGTCACTGGCTTTAACTTAATACCTTTCCTTTCTCTTTCTTCAATTGCTGCTTTTAATGACCTAATTCTAATTCTTACTGCTCCAAGGTTGCTTCCTTCATCAATTTTTATTAGTGTATACATCTTTCCTGCTGATGATAAAATTTCATTAACTTGGTCTGATGTTATGGCATCAAGTCCACAGCCAAAGGAAGTAATTTGAATAAGCTCTAAGTTTGGATTATTCTTTACATATGATGCTGCCCTATATAGTCTACTATGATACATCCATTGATCCACTACTCTAAGAGGTCTTTCTACCTTACCTAAGTGAGCAACGCTGTCTTCTGTAAGCACTGCCATACCATAAGATGTAATAATATCTGTTAATCCATGATTAATCTCTGGATCTACATGATAAGGTCTTCCGCTAAGCACTATACCTTTAATATTATTATCTTCAATATATTTAATAACCTCTTCACCTTTTTGCCTTATATCTGTTACAAATCTTTCTCTTTCTTCAAAAGCTTTCTTCACGGCTTCCTTAGCTTCTTTTATAGATACACCAAACTCCTTGAATACTGTATATATCCTTTTTGCCAATTTTTCTTCATTGTTTAGTGAGATAAAAGGCGAAATAAAGTTTATTTCCTGCTTCTTTATTTCATCAATATTATTTTTGATAACCTCTGGATATGATGTTACCATTGGACAATTGTAATGATTATCTGCTGTAGGATCTTCCTTGTATTCATATGCAACACATGGATAAAAAATATTTTTAATGCCCTTTTCTATAAGCCATAACACATGGCCATGAGATATTTTTGCTGGATAACATGCTGATTCTGATGGAATTGTCTCAATTCCTTTATCATATATTTTTCTACTGGATAATGGTGATATTTCAACTCTAAATTTTAAACTTGTTAGTAGTGTAAACCAAAACGGATAATTCTCATACATATTAAGTACTCTTGGTATTCCTATTACTCCTCTTTCAGCTTTACTTTCATCTAAAGGTTTATAATCAAAGGCCCTCTCCAATTTATATTTAAATAAATTAGGAATTTCCTTTTTGCCCTTCATGTTTCCTAGAGGCTTTTCACATCTATTTCCTGTGATAAACTTCTTACCATTGGAAAACTTATTTACAGTTAAAAGACAGTTATTTCCACAACCACCACATCTCATAGTATTAGTTGCTATTTCTATCTCTCCTAGTTCCTCTTTTGATACTAGCGTTGTCTCTTCACCTGCTATATATCTTTCCCTACTTATTAATGCTGCACCAAATGCTCCCATTATACCTGAAATATCTGGACGTATTGCATTAATTCCTGTTATCTTTTCAAAGCTTCTAAGGACACCATCATTATAAAATGTTCCTCCTTGTACAATAATCCTTTTGCCTAACTCTTCAAAATTACGTATCTTTATAACCTTATATAAAGCATTTTTTATTACTGAATAGCATAATCCTGCTGAAATATCTGCAACATCATATCCTTCCTTCTGTGCCTGTTTAACTTTTGAGTTCATAAACACAGTACATCTAGAACCTAAATCTACTGGTTTCTTAGATTTAATTGATAATTTAGCAAACTCCTTAATAGGAATGTTCAATGATTTACTAAAGCTTTCTATAAATGACCCACAGCCAGAAGAACATGCCTCATTTATCAGAATATTATCAATATTTCCTTCTTTAATCTTTAAGGCTTTCATATCTTGTCCGCCAATATCCAAAATAAAATCTACCCCTGGCAAGAAGGCCTCTGCCCCTTTAAAATGACAGATGGTTTCAATTTCTCCAATATCTATTCCTAAAGCAGTCTTGATTAATCCTTCACCATAGCCTGTCACTGTACTTTTTACTATTTTCACATCTTTAGGAAGTTTTTTATATAAATCCTTTAATATTTCTATGCTCTTATTTAAGGGACTTCCTTCATTACTGTTATAATAAGAATATAGCAATTGACCTTCCTCTCCAATAAGCGATACTTTTGTAGTAGTAGAACCTGCATCAATTCCTAAAAAGGCATTTCCCTTATAACTCTCTAACTCTTCTCTCTTAACCTTATCTTGTTCATGTCTTATCTTAAATTCTTCATAATCATCATTATCAATAAATAAAGGTTCAATATGTCCATCAGCATCATTTTCTACTTTTATTGTACTGATTTTTTCTATTATATCATCTAGTTGTACATACTTTTCATCTTTTGCCAATAATGCTGCTCCTATTGCTACATAGTAATGGGATTCTTTAGGGACTATGTACTCACCTTCTTTTAAATTTAAAGTCTTAATAAATCTATTTCTAAGTCCATCTAAGAAATGAAGTGGTCCTCCTAAGAATGCTACTTTTCCTCTTATAGGCTTACCACACGCTAGTCCACTAATAGTCTGATTAACAACTGCTTGAAAAATTGAATCAGCAATATCCTCTTTTCTTGCACCTTCATTAATTAATGGCTGTATATCTGTTTTAGCAAATACTCCACATCTAGAAGCGATTGGATAAATTATCTTGGCCTTTTTAGACAATTCATTAACTCCTATGGCATCGGTATTTAAAAGTACTGCCATTTGATCTATAAATGCTCCAGTGCCTCCTGCACAACTTCCATTCATTCTCTGTTCTATCCCATTGCTAAAATAAGTTATCTTTGCATCTTCACCACCTAGTTCTATGGCCACATCTGTCTGTGGTATAAAGGTTTCTATAGCTTTAGTACAAGCAATAACTTCTTGTTCAAAAGATAAATCTAACCATTTAGATACAGCTAGTCCTCCTGAACCAGTTACCATCATCTTAACATTGCTATTTCCTATAAATTCATAACATTGCTTTAAGCTCTCTTTTAAGGTAGTTTTTATATCTGAAAAATGTCTTTTATAAGTGCTATATTTAATATTATTATTTTCATCAATTACTAATACTTTAATAGTAGTTGAACCTACATCAATACCCACTTTATACTTACCCATAATATATCTCTCTTTCTCTTTTATATTTATATACAATTATGTATATTATATTCAATTTTTACTATATTATAACATATTTTCCTAATAATTTTTCATTATATTTTTTTATAGTTTTCATAATATGATCTGTAAAATAATATAATTTAATGAATAATATTTCCATATAGAGAACATAATTAAAATATATTTATAAATCATAGGAGGGAAAAATGAATCACTTCAATGAAGGTAATAAGTTGTATACTGAAAAACAATTTCAAAAGGCCATAGATTCATATAAGCTATCAATTGCTTCAAATTCAAATGTTCCTTGCTCTTATTATAATATTGGTGTGTGCTATATAAAATTAAGAGATTTTGATTCTGCTATAAAGATGATAAAAAAATCTCTGGAATTTCAAAAAGAAAGTAAATACTATTTTAACCTAGCCTATTGTTATGCCATGAAGCAGGAAAGCAATAAAGCTCTAATATATTTTAATCTAGCTTGGGCATTAGATAGCTCTGACCTTGACTGTGAAAAGGCAATAAAACTTATTTTATCCAAAAATAAAAAAGCACTTTAACTAAAGTGCTTTTTTATTTACCATTCACCAGCAATTTCTTCTTCTATATGATCTTCATCAAATAAATTGCTATCAAAATAATCTCCTGAAATATAAAATGTTGTATCAACATTTATCCATTTTTCTTCGTCTGTTAGATAAACTTGATTCCATGCATGAGGACCATAACTATTACCATCAAATGCTTCTCCTGTAACTAGCCTTACTTTTAATCCTACAGCTCTTGCCATTGATACATAAAGACATGCATAATCAAAACATATTCCTTTACCATTACACCAGGCTGCAATTGATCCACTACCATTTAGCTCCTCTTCATTTAAAGCTTTTGATGCCTTTTCTGAATCATACTGGATATTTGTGCCTATCCAAGTATATATCCTTTTGGCCTTACTTCTATCATCCTCGCAAAATTTTATTATTTCTTTAGCCTTATTATCTATTTCCTCATTAGATTGTATACCTTCTTCTAAGGTCACTCCATTATAATAAATAATATTATTAGCAGTGGAAATTGTGTTGTCATTTACAGGATACATATGATTTTTAAAGCTAGTCTCAGTAAATATAATAGTTTTTATTCTATCATAAGCTAAAAAATCATTAAATAAATCTATTTTGTTATTATCTCCTATGGTTCTATTGTAAGTAATCACACCTACAAAAGCTATTAGAATTATGACTAATCCTTTAATAAATCCTAAAAATCCTGATATGATGCATAAAGGGATTGCCCTCTTTTCACTGCTTTTAAAAGATGAAAGAACAGGTTGAGATAATAGCTTTAACAATACATAAATAATATTCTGGCTAATACAGAAAAATATAATTAGTATAATGCTATTGGTGTACTTTGTATTATATATAAAGGTAAGATATTGTAATTTAAATCTTATAATTATTGTCATTACTAAATTTAAATTTACTATTACAAGAAAAAATGTCAGCAATATAGAAAAATAATATAATACCTTATATAGTGAATATTTTAAGGTTCTTTCTTCAAATGCTGTACCTATACTTTCCCTTATACCATACAGTATAACTATAGCACAAATAACATATGCTACTAACTCTCTCATAAAGGCTCCCTTCATAATTATTCCTCATTAATTATTTTCTTTACCACCCTTGAAACTAAATCATATCCATATCCTCTACCAATTAGATATCGTGTAAGCTTTTGATATAGTTTATATTTATCATTTTCCTTGTTTCTTAAAATACCATACTTCTTTAATGCTAAATTATAAGCTGTATCTTCTAAATCATCATTGCTAATCTTATCCAGCTCTCTATAAATAAGCTCTTCACTTATTCCTTTTTGCATCAAACTATACTTTATCTTTTTTTCTCCTTGGCTTCTTAATCTATCTTTTACATACATAGATACAAGTTTTTCATCATCTATTAAATTATATTCTTTTAAAAATGATAAAGTCCTATTAACGGTCTTATTATCAAATTCCTTTTTTAATAATTTATCTTTTATTTCCTTCTCGCTTTTATAAGATCTTTCAATTATTCTTATGGCAGCATTTTTACATTTGATATAATTATCTTCTTCAATAACTTTTTTTAATTTATCATAGTCTACTGAATCTTTAACTTTTAGACCTTCTTTGTAAACAATTTCCATATCCACCGAAAAAGCATATTCTTCATCAATATAGATATTTACTCTATCTTTATTACGTTTTCCACATTCTATTTTTGTAATTATATTCATAATTATATCCACCTTTTAAGATTTTAATATATGAATAGTTGGATTTTTTAAAACTTTATTAGCTGCCTCATAAATTTCATCACTTGTAATGTTATTAATTCTCTCCATATCATGTAAAAACTCATAAATATCCTCATCTTCTATGGATTGATTTAAAATATAACTGCATAATTCAGAAGAATCATCTAAAGTTGAAATAACAGCTGTTTTATGAACCTTCTTCATTATATCAAGATCTCTATCGCCAATTTCTATTTTCTTTTCCTTAACGCCTTCTAAAATTTCATTTATTGCTTCTATTGTCTTATTAACATCTTCCTCAGCAACAGCCGTATAAATGTACAATGACTTTATATGATTAGTCATATCAAGATGTGAATATATATCATAGGCAAGCCCTCTAATTTCTCTTACTTCTCTAAATAAAAGTGAATTAGAACTTTCTCCTAATCTATGATTAAGTATTCTAAGTGGTAATTCTAAATCCTTTTCTAAATCATAAAAAGTAAATAAATACATTATAGTACTTAATTCAATATTTTTCTTATGGGTTGTTTTTCTAATGGTCTTATTTTGCTCATCAATTATTTCTACTGCAATTGCTTCTTTAGCTTGCCAATGACCAAAGTTTTCTTTTATTTTCTCTAAAGCTTCTTCATGTTCCAAAGATGAAACCATAGTTATTAATGTATTATTAGGTATATAGTGTTTTTCATAATAACTTATAAGATCTTTTCTAGTAAATTTCTTTACGTTCTTTTCTGTTCCTGCCACATCATATCTTAAACAGCTTTTTTCAAATGCAATTTCATTAACTCTCTTAAAGCTTAAATCCTCCACACTATCCATACTAGCCTTCATTTCTGCAAGAATTACTCCTCTTTCTTTCTCTATCTCCTCTTTTAAAAATACAGAGTTAGTAACCATATCTCCCAATAACTCTATTGCATTTCCCAATTCCTCTTCCAGGCAGCTTATAGAGTAAACAGTAATGGAATAATCAGTGTATGCATTATATTCTCCGCCTAATGATTCTAAATCATCATTTAACTTTTCAAAGCCTCTTTTAGTTGTTCCTTTAAACATCATATGCTCAATAAAATGTGAAATCCCCTTTTCATCCTTACTTTCATTTAATGAGCCAACCTTTATTCCTACATTAATAGAAGATATTTGTGTATCCTTTTTTATTGTTAATACTTCTAACCCGTTTTCTAATTTGTGTTTTTTAACATCAAAATTTAATTTTATCATCTGATAATTTCCTTTCCCATCTCCTATAATTGTTTTAAATGCCTTTATGGAGAGCTAAAATCCATTTTTAATCCACTTCTTTTTATAATAATATGTTTAAATATTAATTACAACAATATATTAACATGTTTTTATTTTTAAGTTTTTAGACTATAATTATTATTAAGTATATAATGGAGGACTTATTTATGAATAAAACAATACTTATTATTGAAGATGAAATTAGGATACGTTTTTTACTGAAAGATTATCTATTAAGCGAAGGATTTTCTGTGATTGAAGCCTGTGATGGTGAAGAAGGGCTTATGGCTTTTAAAAATAATAATGTTGACCTTATCCTTTTAGATATAATGATGCCTAAAATTGATGGCCTTACTGTTCTTGAAAACATTAGAACAGTATCAGATATTCCAATAATTCTTCTTACTGCAAAAAGTCAGGAAGAAGATAAACTTTATGGCTATGATATAGGAGCTGACGACTACATAACTAAGCCTTTTTCTCCAAAAATTCTTGTAGCAAAAGTCAAAGCACTTTTAAAAAGAACTGCTGATCTTAATGAAGATAAATCTTCTACAAAAAATTATAATGGACTTACTATAAACAAGCTTGCTCATGAAATAAAAGTTGATAATGTTCAACTATCCCTTTCTCCAAAGGAATATGAACTCCTTGTTTACCTATCTGACAATATTGGCATAGCATTAACTAGAGATACTATTTTAGATAATGTCTGGGGAATAGACTATTATGGTGATCTTCGTACAGTAGACACAAATATAAAAAGACTTAGGGAAAAGCTTGGTGAAAAAGCAAATTACATTGTAACAGTAAGAGGAAGTGGGTATAAATTTGATGTCAACCAATAATAAAAGTATCAGCAGAAAACTATTTACCATAACCTTAGGCTTAATATTAGGAGTATTTTTTATAACTTTATTCTTTCAACTTTTATTTTTTGAAGATTTCTATCTATATAAAAAGAAACTCTATCTTCTTAATCAAGCTAATGAATTTAGATATATGTATTCCTATGAAATAAATAATAACCAAGTATTATCTAGTGCATTAACAAATTATGAGGAAAAAAATTCTTCTAGAGTTGCTATTATTCCTTTATACAGAAACGATTTTGTTTATGTATCAAATAACCAAAACTCTGATAATACTTTTTCTACCCTTACAAATTTTTGTGCAGAGTTATTATCTAACACTAACCTTATTAATGCAGTATTAGAAGAAAATAAACCTCTTTCCACTATTTTTACTAATCGCTCTCGCGATTCAAAGCAAATAGGAATTGTGGCTCCTATGTCCCTACAAAATGAAAATGATGCACTATTTATTTCTGTATCATCAATTCAGCCAATAAAAGAAGCTGGTTCAGTTATAAGAACATTTTACTTCTATCTTCTTATTGGCTTCATAATTGTTGCAACATTCCTTTCAATAGTTTACGCCAACCTTATAGCTAAACCATTGAAAAACTTAAATAATATTGCAAGAAAGATGTCAAACTTAGATTTTAGTGTTAAATGCGACGTAACCTCTGATGATGAAATTGGTAGCTTAGCTATGACACTAAACTTTCTATCAGCCAATTTAAAAAAATCTCTTGATGATTTAAAAGAAAAAAATATACAATTAGAGGCTGATATAGAAAAAGAACGTGAGCTAGAAACTATGCGTAAGGATTTTGTAGCCAGCGTAAGTCATGATTTAAAAACTCCTATTGGTATAATAAGTGGTTATGCTGAAGGCTTAAAAGATGGTATTGTTTCACCTGAAAATGCTCAGATATATCTTGAAACAATCATTGATGAAGCTGGAAAAATGAATACACTTGTTACCAGCATGCTGGAGCTTTCCAAATTAGAATCCAATTCAATGCTTTTACAAATTGAAAGTTTTAATATAGTAAGACTAATAAATGCCAAAGTTAAGAACCTTAGCTTAGAGCTTAAGGATAAGGATATTACAGTAAACTATCTAGATATTCCTGATTTTGCATACGTACAAGGTGATATTCTTAAAATTGAACAGGTTATTCAAAACTTAATTACCAACTCAATAAAGTATACCCCTGGTGGAAATAATATAAATATCAGTATAATTGAAAATGCTGACAACTTTGAAATATCTATTGAAAATACTGGCACACATATTCCTGAAGAAGAGCTTGACAATATTTTTATTAAGTTTTATAAGCTTGATAAGTCTGGTAATAGATCTACCAATAGCTTTGGACTTGGACTTGCAATTGTTCAGAAAATTTTAGAACTTCACAATAGTACTTTTTCCATGACTAATAGTCTAAATGGAGTATTATTTAAATTTACCTTATCAAAAGCTGATGATGATAATCTTAACTAAAAATAAAAGATGCTTAAAGTTTAAGCATCTTTTATTCTTCTATCAATCTTTTTAAATATAACTTCTTTTTTTAGTTCTAGCGTTTCACTATCTATTTCTACCTTAAAAATATCTGGACACTCTTCCTGACGCCATTTCTTCATATACTTTGCATTTATCTCAAATGAATAGTAATATTTTTCATCATACCTATCTGAAAATTCATAAAATGTATTTTTGCTATATCTATCAATTTTTAGATTTTCTTTTTTTATATTTCTGATAATAGGCATAAAGAACCTAAGAGGAATTTCATATTTGAAACTTCCTTTTATCTCCCTACCTTCCATTAAAGCTCTCTTTAAAAGTCTTTCTTCTTTTTCATTAATCTTCTTAAAATGTAATTTAAAATTAGGTTCTCCTTTTTTATTCTTGTCTATCTTTACTTTTATCATAATGTTCCACCTTACATTTCTGCTAAAATTTAAATAAATCCACCATCTATTCTTATTATCTGTCCAGTAAGATACTTACATTTATCATCACATAAAAAGCTAACAACTCTTGCTACTTCATGAGCCTCACCAAATCTCATCATAGGTATTTCCGCCTTTAAGGCTTCCTTCTCCTCACTATCAAATACATTATTCATTTCAGTATTAATAACTCCTGGTGCCACTGCATTTACTCTTATATTAAATGAAGCCACTTCTTTTGCTAAAGCTTTAGTAAATAAATTAAGACCTCCCTTAGTTGCTGAATAGACCACTTCACATGAAGCACCAGCTTCTCCCCAGACAGATGAAATATTTATTATATTGCCACCATTTTTTAGCATATTATTAACGGCTAGCTTTGAAAGATATATTGCCCCCATCAAGTTTGTATTTATTAAATCGCTTATTTCTTCTACAGACATATCCATTAATAATCCAATCTTTGATCTTCCTGCATTATTTACTAATACATCCAACTTACCAAAGGTTCCTATAACTTCATCCATAAGTTCTTTACAATTATCATAATTAGAAATATCTTTCTTAAATAGTTTTCCATATCCGCCGCTTTCAAAAACATTTTCTAAAGTAGCTTTTGCTCCTTCATCATCTTTCGAGTAATTTATTGCTATTGTAGCCCCTTTTGATGCAAGTTCAATAGCGATGGCTCTACCAATACCCCTTGATGCACCTGTAACCAATATAACTTTACCACTTAAATTCATCTTCTGATTCTCCTTACATAATCTTACTATAATTTTATTTATTCTTTCTTTCTTCCTCTTCTACTTTTCTTAACCTATCCCTTTCATACCTTGCCCATAACAAATAGTTTTCAATGGCTACAGGACCTCCAATAATTGCTTTCTTCACCCAAAGTATCCCAGTCTCCTGAGCCTGTACGCTCCACTTCACTAAAGATATCTTTCCTCCTGAGATTTCAATTGCTGTTGCTGCATCTGGAAGTACACAACATCCATCATTAAAATATGGTGGTTCATGAATATCTGGAAAATAACTATTATGGGTATGCCCACATATAAGCATTTTACCATTTTCTTTAACCCATTGTTGTAATTTATTATCAATAAGTGTTCTTTTATTTTTACTTTTTGCTGAATTAGTTGGATCACGAAAACCTGCTATTCCATACATAAACTTCCAAATATATCTCACTAATATTTTACTTATATCTTTAAAGGTAGAATTAGTCAGATCTATTTGATGTCCATGGGTTACAAGAAATTTTTCATTTAGTGGAGTATATAAAAAATTAATTCCTTCATAAAATGTATTGTTATTTATAAAGTGTATAAATTCACTGCCATATTTTGCACCAATTTTATTTATACATTTTTCTTGCTTTAATTTAAAATTTTTTTTACTCTTTATTATATCATGATTTCCATATATAATAAAAATCCTATCTTTTTTGCTAAATTTATTAAATACTCTAAATACTGATTCGTATGCATATGCTATTTCAGTAAAATCCCTATTTTTCCATAGTTCATCGCCATCACCTACTTCCACATAAGTGAAATTATTTCTAAGATAATATCTAAGAGCTGTCAAATATATATTTCTATTATTTAATAAGGCATCGTAATATGTTCCATCACCACGATGCACATCTGACATAAAAACAATTTTATCTTCATCATCAAAAGGTATCGTAAAGGCATTATCAAATAATCTAGTTAAATCCTTCTTTGACATAATCCTACTCCTTTATATTTAACTTTAATTATTTTATGATTTTCCACTTCCATATTCCACAGTATTTATAAGATTAATTTAACACCTATAAAAATTCTATAATTGCATAAAATATAATTAAATATTTGCATTAATTAGTATTTTTCATTCTAAACTGTTATAGAAAGGTTTGATGTCTTTGAAAATTAGTTTATTAGTAAAATTAATATCTTTCTTTTGCTTACTTTTAAATATATGCTCCATTTCTTGTTACAGTTGTAACCTGCCTAAAGATGATATTACTACAATGGAGGAAGAGGTTAATCTCATTGAAGATAAGGAAGACTTAAAGTCTCAGTTTAAACCCTTACTAGATAACTTATTTCTCAATAGAAATTCATCTATTTTATCTAAAGATAGTGAAGGTTTAAAATCCTTTTATAATTTGGACAAAAAAACTGGTCAGTGGGCTTATGAAAATGAAACAAAAAAAATTAAATACTTTTCCAACTGGTGTGAAAAACAAGGCGCTAGTTTTAGTAGGATTAATTCTATTGTAAAGATAAGTAAAGCAAGCGAAAAAGAGAAGGATTTATATGGAATTATCTGTTATGTGTCCACAGAATTTTTCTATAAATATGAAGATGAACCAGGTATAGAAAATAGATTTAAACTAGGCACATGCCATTATTTGAATTTAAGAAAAAATGATGATAACAGATTTATCATTGAAAAAGAATGGTATACAGATCCATTAGCTGATTCATTAGATTTAAACAACATAAAATCTGATGAAATTAAAAATTACATATTATCACATAAAGCGCCTGAATATACACCAGACGAAAGAACAAAAAAAGCTATTGATTACGCCCATACTTATTGTGGTATATCCGATGATGAGGAACATTTATTTAAATACAATAAGGACTACAAAAACTTTAACCCCGATGGTGGTGATTGTGCTAACTTTGCTTCTCAAATACTATATGAAGGAGGAAACTTTAAGAAAAACTCTTCTTGGAGCTACTTTGGAAAGTCTGGTACTAAAGCTTGGGTTAATGCTCAGGAATTTAAAAACTACATGGTTAATAGCGGTAGAGCATCATATATTGCTAAAGGAAGCTATAATGACGTCTATAAAGCAGCCTTTAATTTAAGACCTGGAGATTTTGTAGGTTACGAAAAAAGAGGAAGGATTACTCACATTTCTACAGTCACTGGATTAGACTCTAAAGGATATCCTCTAGTTACTTGTCATAATACTGATAGACTACTGGTTCCATATGATTTAGGATGGAGCAATGACAACATTAGATTTCATTTTTTAGATGTTCATTATTAATATTATAAAGGGAACAATATAAAATATTGCTCCCTTTAATAATTAAAAATTAGAAAATTGAAAACTTAAGTATTATCATACCAAAAACAATTGCTATTACTGACATAAGCTTAATTAAAATGTTTAAAGCTGGCCCTGAAGTATCTTTAAAAGGATCTCCTACTGTGTCTCCTACCACTGTTGCCTTATGATTTTCTGAACCTTTTCCTCCACAATTACCTGCTTCAATATATTTCTTAGCATTATCCCATGATCCACCTGAGTTTGACATCATAACTGCTAAAACAAAGCCACTGGTAGTTGATCCACCAAGCAAACCTGCCACACCATTAGGCCCTAGTATAAGTCCAACTGCAATTGGTGTAATAAGTGCAATAGCTGCAATTATTATAAGTTCCCTTAGTGCTGATTTAGTACATATATCAACACATGATGCATAATCTGGATCTGATTTACCTTCCATTAAACCTTTGATTTCCTTAAACTGTCTTCTTACTTCAATAACAATCTTGCTGGCTGCTCTCCCTACTGCACTCATGGTGAAAGAAGAAAATGCAAAAGTAACCATAGTACCTATAAGTAAGCCTATTAAAACATTAGGATTTAAAATTGAAAGGTCAAACTTGAAGGTTAAATCAGAGTTTTTTTCTACTATTTGCTCTATTGAATCTTTATAAGCAGCTATAAAAGCAAGTGCTGTTAAAGCTGCTGAACCAATGGCAAACCCTTTTCCTGTTGCTGCAGTAGTATTTCCTAATGAGTCAAGTGCATCTGTCCTTTCTCTTACAGCTGGATCTAATCCTGCCATTTCAGCAATTCCTCCAGCATTATCTGCTACAGGTCCATAAGCATCTGTGGCCAAAGTTATTCCTAAAGTTGAAAGCATCCCCACTGAAGAAATCCCAATACCATAAAGCCCCAAACTATAGCTATGAAGACCTCCTGCCACCACATAACTTATAAGTATTGATAAACCTACTACTATTACTGGAAAAGCTGTTGATTTCATTCCTACAGATAATCCTGTGATAATTACTGTTGCTGAACCTGTTTCTGAAGATTCTGCAATGGTTCTAGTTGGTTTATAGTTATCACTGGTATAGTATTCAGTTAAAAATCCAATTAAAATACCTGCTACAAGTCCTGAAAGTATAGCAAAATATATTCCTATATATTTATTTCCTAAAACATTTGAAACTAAGAAATATGATACAATTGCAATAATTATTGCAGCTGAGTATGTTCCTCGTCTTAAAGCTGCAAGAAGTGATTTTTGAGATACATCTTCCTTTGCCTTAACAAAGAAAGTACCAATAATTGATGCAATAATTCCAAGGGCTGCGATAATAAGAGGAAGTGCTACACCATTAGCCTTAAGTCCTGCTGAAATAGCAAGTGCACAAGATGAAACTATTGCACCTAGATATGATTCAAATAAATCTGCTCCCATACCAGCAACATCACCAACATTATCACCAACATTGTCAGCTATAACAGCTGGATTTCTTGGATCATCTTCTGGAATTCCTATTTCAACTTTTCCTACTAAGTCTGCACCTACATCAGCTGCCTTAGTAAATATACCTCCACCTACTCTGGCAAATAGAGCCATTGCAGAAGCACCCATACCAAATGTAAGCATTGTTGATGCAATAGCAGCTGCATCACCATGATAATACCAATTTAAAATATAATACCATATACTTATATCCAAAAGAGCAAGTCCTACTACTACCAATCCCATTACTGCTCCACTGAAAAATGCAACTCTTAACCCGCTATTCAAGCTCTTCGTACAAGCATTAGCAGTTCTTGCATTGGAATTAGTAGCTATTTTCATTCCTAAATATCCACTAAGAGCTGAGAAAAATCCTCCTGTTACAAAGGCATATGGAATGAATATAGATACATAATCAAAATAAGAAAGAATTAAAAGCAAGATAAAAATTACTATAAAAAATTTACCTACAGCAATATACTGCCTTTTTAAATAGGCATTTGCACCCTTACGTATACTCTCTGCAATGTGCTTCATGCTGTCAGTGCCTTCATCTACTTTAAAAATTGTATAAGTAAAATATGCCGCAAATAATAATGCCACTGTTGCTCCTACTGGAGCTAAAACAATTAAATTCATATGATTTCCCCCATCTAAGTTTTTTACAATATAAATATATGTTTCATATTTTTTCATAATACATAATTGATGAAAAATATTACTTAACATTTATTTTGTATCACAAAGAAACTACAGCGCTAAATATTTAGTGCTGTAGCAATAAAGCTATTAAAATCCTCTTCTCTTTGCTTCTTCTCCACTTTCATTTAAAGCTGGTTCTTGAACATTATTATTAAAGCTATTTTTTGCATATTGATTTTGTGTCTTTGTTCCATTTCTCAAATAATTTTCTTTACTATATGTCCTCTTATTATCATTCTTCATTTTTAATTCCTCCTATGTATTAAAAATGGGGATCTATTTCATCTCTTTGAATTCTCTTTAAGTCCTTTAATCTTAAATGTGTTTCATCCATTATCTTATCCCATGGTTCGCCGTCAATAATCATTTTCTTTGCTACTGTCTTTTTCAATGCAACATCAATCTTTTTCATAGTATCATCTCCTTATTATCATAATAATTTTATTTTGCTTAATTTTCATATTTCTTATTCAATTATTAGATAGTTATGAATATACTTTAAAGAACACTTTTACCATATTAAAAAATTTAAGGAGGTAACAATATGGCAAAACAAAGACGAGGAAAATATCTAAAAGCAACTACTCCTGAATGGAGAGGTACATGCCCTCTTTGTGGTAGAAAAAGAGTAAAACTTGCATGGACAGCTAAAGATAATGCCGGTAATAAAGTAAATGTATGTAAGCTATGTTTTAGCAAAAGTCCTGACAAATAGCATATGCCAAAACTTTTATATAGTAACGAAAAAGGGCTTGCTAAAAAACGAGGGCACTGAAAAAGTGCCTTTCGGAATAAAAGACCTAAAAAATTTTTTTAAGACAATTTTTTAGGTCTTTTATGTTATACTTAACTTATAAAATAATGTGGGTGATTTGTATGATAAAAAAGCAAGAAACAATGATTTTAAGTGAATATGCAGGAATTTATGATTTAGTTGTTCCTAAAGATAATATGTTAAGAAAAATTAATGAACTAATTGATTTTTCATTTGTTTATGATGAACTTTTAGATAAATATTGTACTAATAATGGTAGAAATGCTATTGATCCAATACGCATGTTTAAATATCTTTTATTAAAATCCATATTTGATTTATCAGATGTGGATATTGTGGAGCGTTCAAAATATGATATGTCATTTAAATATTTTCTTGGGATGGCTCCAGAGTAAAATGTTATTGAGCCAAGCTCTTTAACTAAATTTCGTAGACTTAGACTTAAAGATATAAATATTTTAGATATGTTAATAAATAAAACTGTTGAAATCGCCCTTGAAAAAGGAATAATAAAATCAAAGTCAATCATTGTTGATGCTACGCATACTGCAGCAAGATATAATCAAAAATCACCACGTGAAGTGTTACAAGAACGTTCTAAGAAATTAAGAAAATCAGTTTATGAAATAGATGAGAATATTAAAAATACTTTACCAGCTAAAAATACAATTGATAATTTAGATGCTGAAATTAAATATTGTCAGGACTTAGTTAAAGCTATAGAAAAGAATGATATTATTGCAGCTTATCCAAAGGTTAGGGAAAAATTAAATATGTTAAATGAAACATTAGAAGATGATATTCATCATATTCAAGCTTGCGCTGATGCGGATGCAAGAATTGGCCACAAGTCTGTTGACACATCTTTCTTTGGTTATAAAACACATATTGCAATGACGGAAGAAAGAATAATAACTGCTGCAACTATTACTACTGGAGAAAAAAACGATGGTAAAGAATTAGAAACATTAATCACTAAAAGTCAGAAATCTGGAATAAAAGTTGAAACAATAATTGGTGATTCTGCTTATTCAGAAAAGGGTAATATTGAGTTTGCAAATAAAAATAATATGAAACTCGTATCAAAGTTAAATCCTTCTGTAACGCAAGGATTTAGAAAAAAAGAAGATGAGTTCCAATTCAATAAAGATGCTGGAATGTATGTATGTAAAGAAGGACATATGGCTATTCGTAAAGCACGACAGGGCAAAAAAAATGTATCTACAAACCAAACAGATACTTATTATTTTGATATAGAAAAATGTAAAATTTGTCCACAAAAAGAAGGTTGTTATAAAGACGGAGCCAAGAGTAAAACTTATTCGGTTACTATAAAAAGTGATATACATAAATCACAGATAGCATTTCAAGAAAGCGAATATTTTAAAGAAAAGTCTAAAGAGCGTTATAAAATAGAAGCAAAAAATAGTGAGTTAAAACATAGACATGGATATGATAAAGCATCATCTTCAGGTCTAATTGGCATGGAAATGCAAGGGGCATTAGCAATATTTACAGTAAATATTAAAAGAATATTGAAGATATTAGGATAGAAATATCCTAGTTATTATATAAATAACTAAATAAAAATAGTTAATGAAACTAAAAACTTCAGCTTCATTAACTATTTTTTTACTTTGTAGATAACCGCACTTGAAAAACATTAAGTTTTTCAGTGCCCTCCTAAAAAACAAGCTCCTTTTTTAATATTTCATTGCCTATTATCATCTGTCCTATACTTATTCCTTCATCATTGGCTGGAATTTGTTCATGTATATACACCTTAAAATCTTTTTTAATTAATTCCTCATATATACTTATTAGCAATATTTCATTTTGAAACACCCCACCACTTAATACAACTGATGATAAATTATATTCTTTTCTTAATATTTCACATACTTCAATGGTGAATTTTATAATAGTATTATGGAACCTCCTAGCTATAAGTTCCCTATCTATGCCACTTATTACTTCAATTGCTACAGATTTAATTAATAGTTTACAATCAATTATATAGATTCCTTCTTCCAAGGAAATATTATATTGATAAAATGACCCATCATCTCTGCAGCATAAATTTTCTAAGTCTATGGCTGCTTCACCTTGAAAGGTTATTTTATCATCAAAGCCTAACAATGCTGCAACTGCATCAAAAAGTCTTCCTATACTACTTGCTTTAGGTGAGTTTATATCTTTTTTTATTATTTCAGTAATAATTTGATGTTTCTTTTCTTGCAAATGTTTAGGCACATAAGCATCATATTCTTCTTTAAAAGTATCATATAAATAGCTTATGGCCATCTTCCAGGGCTCTCTAATAGCTCCTTCTCCACCTGGAAGAGCTACATAGTTTAAATGAGCAAGTCTTTTGAATTTTTCCTTATTACAAACAAAAAATTCTCCACCCCATAACTTTCCATCAGTGCCATAACCTGTCCCATCAAAAGCAACTCCTATTACTTCTTCTTCTAAAAAATGTTCTGCCATGCATGCTACTATATGTGCATGATGATGCTGTATGCCAATTTTCTTAGTTTTTATTTCTTTTAATAACTCGTTTTGATAAAAATTTGGATGAAGATCATAAAAATAACTTTTAGGATCAATCTTATAAATTCCTTTCATATGTTCTAGTGAATTTATATAATGTTGCCAAGTACTATAATTTGCCAAATCACCAATATAATTGCTAAAAAAAATATTTTCATTATTAGCTATAGCAAATGTGTTATTACTATTAGCTCCTAAAGCAATAGAATATGACATATCTTTTATTTCCATTGATTTAGGTGCATATCCACGAGCATTCCGCAAAACTCTTTCCTTGCCTAAAACCACTCTTGAAACAGAGTCATCTATAGGGATATAAATATCACGATTATTCATTAAATAAAAATCTGCTATACCCTTTAGTTTTTCTATTACTTCATGATTTTTATATACCATAGGCTCGCCACTTATATTTGCACTGGTCATCACTAATATTTCAATATCTTCACTAAATAAAATATGATGTACTGGCGTATATGGCAGCATTACACCTAATTTTCCATTTTGATAATTAGTCAGCTCCTTTGGTAAAAGAGAATTTCTTTTTTTATCTAAAAGTAAAATAGGCTTTTTATTGCCAAGCAGTATTCTTTCCTCCATTTCATTTACATTACAATATTTCTTAGCTGTCTCAACATCTCTCATCATTACAGCCAAAGGTTTTCTTGGCCTTTTTTTCCTCTTTCTAAGTTCATTTATTACTTCTTTATTTTTAGCATCACAAGCCAAATTAAATCCACCAATTCCTTTTATAGCAACAATCTTTCCATTCTTTATTTCTTTAGCAATATCCTTTATTGGATCATTACTGATTATTTCATTTCCTTCCTTGTTACAAATATAGACCCTAGGACCACATTTAGAACATCCATTAGGCTGAGCATGAAATCTCCTATTTAAAGGATCATTATATTCCTCCCTACATTCACTGCACATTTGAAAAACATCCATAGTAGTATTTTCTCTATCATAAGGTACTTTCTTAGTAATTGAAAATCTTGGTCCACAATTGGTGCAATTTGTAAAAGCATATCTATATCTTCTATTATTTACATCACTGATATCTGCAAGGCAATCATCACAAGTAGCTATATCTGGTGAAAGTAACGTTATTGCTTCTTCCTCTTCCACACTTTCAATTATTTTAAAATCCGTGTATCCCTCTATTTCCCTATCTATTATCTTTATATCTGTAACCTTCGATAAGACTGGAGGTTTATGCTTTATTTCCTCAATAAAGGAAGTTATATCTTTTTCGTAACCTTCCACTTCAATAAAAACACCTTTACTAGTGTTATTTACAAAGCCCTTTAAGTTATTCTTTGTAGCATTTTTGTAGATAAATGGCCTAAAGCCAACACCTTGTACTATTCCTTTTACAACAATTTTTTTAGCTATAATCATTCATAATATCCTCACTTTAATTTTTCAACTTCATATTATTTCTTATCCTTTTGAAATAGATAATGGAAAATATCATATTATTAATAGCTATTCCTATATAAATTCCCCTAAGGCCATATATTCTTACTAATGCATAAATCCAGAATAATGATAAGAAACTTATTATTACTGTAGATTTAAACACAAAGCTTTCATTATTTATTCCTTGCAAAAAGCTTTTATAAACTACAGTAAATGTCTTCAATATCACTGCTATAATAGCAAATAATAGTACTCTCTCAGCTTTATCAATGACTAAATTATCTTTACTTATAATTGCCATTGTCCCTCTTGGAAATAGCAAGATAATATTTCCTAAAGACACTATCATCAATATGGATATAGAAATTGCTGTATTAATAATTCTTAGCGTATCCTTCCTATCCTTAGAAAATGATTTTTGTAACGCTAAGGTAATGGTAGAAGATGATAACGCAAACATCGGAAGTGCCACTGCCCCTATAATGGTTTCTAACAAATTATATGTTGCTATATTTATTACACTCATCCTGGATATAAAACTAGTTAAAATCATAGTAAATATAGTTCCTTCCACTATATCCTGTGCCAACAAAGGTATATATAATTTAATAATTCTTTTAGCTACTTCTTTATCTGCCTTTATTTTAATCATTTTTTCTTTATCTGCTTTAAACTTTATTAAGTATACTAAAATCCCTCCACTTAAACCTATTACACTTCCTATGGCTGCACCTTTAACACCTAACTCTGGTAATCCAAATCTTCCGTATACTAAAGCATAATCAAAAGCTATATTTATAACTGTAGAAACAATGGTACTATAAAATGATATCTTTGTATTTTTCATATTTCTAAAATATACAGAAAAATTAAAAATAATCATATTCATCATCACAGTTACTGAAGCAATATAAAAATAATCCAAAGCTAATAATAGTATTCCATTTTTTAAACCATAAACTTTCTCAAATAAAAGCCTTCCTCCTACAAATGATAAAGCTATTATTAAAGTTCCAATTACAATTGTAATAACCATAACTGTTTTAAAAGTAGCATTGAATTGTTTCTTATCATTTTTGCCCCAAAATTGTGCTGCTATAATATTATAAGCTGCTGAAAGTACACCTAAGGCACCTGTTACTAAATAAATGAAATTTGCTGCTACTCCTATTGCTGCAAAACCTTCTGTTGAATAATTACCTACTATGGCTTTATCAATCACTTCAAATAATGTCATTATAAGATAATTCATTAATATTGGTAACGACATCTTTATTAATATCTTACTATATTCATTTTTAACCTTTTTCATATTATTCTCCATTTCTCAAATAATTAATTGCTATTTGATCATGAGAGAATAGTTTTATTTATTTTAGCCTATTCTCCCAATAGGCTGATAACATCCAGATTATTCATCATAATCCCCCTTACTTTTTTTATTAATTATACCACATTTTACATTATTTTGTTATTATATTAATATACTTAATATAAAGGGGGATTAATAGTGATTAACAAAGGTACTGTTTTATTAGAAACTGATAGATTAATACTTAGAAAATTTAAATATAGTGATGCTGAATACATGTATAAAAATTGGGGTAGTGATCCTAAGGTAAGTAAATTCTTATCCTGGCCTACCCATAGCGATGTGAATGTTTCACAAAAAATAATTAATAACTGGATAGAGGAATACAATAATAATATCTATAATTGGGCCATTGAATTGAAATCTATTCATGAAGTAATCGGTGCCATTTCCATAGTTGAGCTAGACGAAGCTAGTGAAGCTTGTGAGATAGGATATTGTATTAGTAGCAGATACTGGAATGAGGGATTTACTTCTGAAGCCTTTAAAGCTGTTATTGATTATTTATTTAAGGAAATTCATATTAATAGAATTGTAGCTAAGCATGATATAGATAACCCTGCTTCAGGAAAAGTAATGAAGAAATGTGGACTTACTTATGAAGGAACCTTAAGAGAAGCTAAAAAAATTAAAGGAAAGCTAGTGAATTTAGCAGTATACTCACTTTTAAAAAATGAATGGATATCTTCTCAAAAGAATTTATACTAACTTTATAATATTTTTTATGTACGTAACAAATCTAATAACTACAAAACAAAAAGGACACTATATATGAAAGTCACTTTTCAGTGACCATTCATATGTAGTGTCTTTTTATTATCTGCCTCTTCTATTTTTTGCAGCCTGTCTTTCCTTAAAGCTTCCTCTTGATTTCTTAGGTGATTTAGTATCTCTTGCATCTCTAGGATTTCTATTATCCCTTGTGTCATTTGATCTTCTATTTTTTGAATTTCTTGAGTCTTTAGAATTTTTAGAGTTTTTGCTTCCTCTTCCACCTTTATCTTTTGACTTCCCTTGGCTTTTTCCTTTGTATCCTAAACCATGAGCATCCATATATCTTTGCTCTTTTGATCTTATTAAGCACTTAGGTCCATTACCAATTAAATCTTCTCTTCCAGCCTTCATTAATGCATCATAAACTATATTATAATTCTTAGGATTACTGAATTGAAGAAGTGCTCTTTGCATAGCCTTTTCTTCCTTAGTTTTAGGTACATAAACTGGCTTCATAGTTAATGGATCAAGTCCTGTATAGAAGATTGTTGTTGATAATGTTCCTGGTGTTGGATAGAAATCTTGTACTTGTTCTGGTTGATACTTAATATCTCTTAAGTATTCAGCAAGGTTTATTGCTTCCTTTAATGTGCTACCTGGATGGCTTGACATTAAGTATGGAATTATATATTGTTTCTTTCCTAACTTTTCTGTTATTCTAAAGAACTTTTGTCTAAAATCTTCATATGTTCTACCAGCTGGTTTACCCATATATTTTAATACTTCTTCAGATACATGTTCTGGAGCTACTTTTAATTGTCCACTAACATGATGCTCCACTAATTCCTTGAAGAACGTATCATCCTTATCTGCCATTACATAGTCATATCTGATACCTGAACGTACAAATACCTTCTTAACCTTTGGTAAGCTTCTTACACTTCTAAGAACGCCTAAGAATTCCTTATGATCAACTTCTAAGTTTCTACAAGGACTTGGACTTAAACATTGCTTAGTCTTACATGCACCTATAGTTAATTGATGCTTACATGCTGGCTTTCTAAAGTTAGCTGTAGGACCTCCAACATCATGAATATATCCCTTAAAGTCTGGCATTTCTGTCATTTCTTTAGCTTCTTTAACTATAGATTCTTTACTTCTACTTTCAACAGCTCTTCCCTGGTGGAATGTTATGGCGCAGAATGAACAGTTACCAAAGCATCCTCTTGAACTCATAATACTAAACTTTACTTCTTCTAAAGCTGGAATTCCACCTGCTTCCTTATATGATGGATGATATTCTTTAGTGTATGGAAGTGCATATACTGCATCAAGTTCCTTTCTATTTAAAATTACTTCTGGCTTATTAACTACAAGTATCTTGTCGCCTTGATCTTGCACAATAGTTCTTCCTCTTATAGGATCTTGCTCCTGATATGTAACTTTAAAAGCCTGCGCATAAACTTTCTTATCTGCAGTCACTTCTTTATATGAAGGAATAACAATATGTTCTTCATAGACTTCATCCATTGAATCTACTAAATAGCACGTTCCTGGTACGTGTCTTATGTACTTAGCCTCAAAACCTTCATTCATACATCTAGCTACTTCAACTATTTGCTTTTCGCTCATTCCATATATTAAAAGGTCTGCACCACTATCTATAAGAATTGATTTTCTAACTTTATCAGACCAATAATCATAATGAGCAAATCTTCTTAGACTGGCTTCTACTCCACCTATACATATATTTATCTTACCATAAGCTTCTCTAATCTTGTTACAATAAACAATAGTTGCTCTATCTGGTCTTAATCCCATTTCACCACCTGGTGAATAAAGATCCTTTTCTCTTCTTCTTTTACTTACAGTATAATGATTTACCATTGAATCCATATTTCCTGCATTAACAAGGAATCCAAGTCTTGGTTTACCAAGCTTCTTAAAATCATCAGTACTATGCCAATCTGGCTGTGCTATTATACCTACTTTGTAACCTTCATTTTCTAAAACTCTTGATATGATAGCAGTCCCAAAACTATGATGATCTACATATGCATCACCTGTTACGATAATAAAATCGCATTGTTCCCAACCTCTTTCATTCATATCTTCTCTAGAAATAGGTAAAAATCTATTTTTATCCATTTAATCACATCTCTCATTTCTAATTTTTAATAAAAGTATCAATAATACTTTATATAACTTATATTAATATACCATTTTATTTTGTTCTTGTTAATATGCAATATTTATTTACCTTCATTTTCATAAAAAAAACAAGAGATATTTATTAATCTCTTGTTTTTTACTAGAATGTAAGCGTATTATTCAAATAAGTATTGAGTCTTTTTAACATAAACATATTTTTATCTATATTTTCAAACATTGATAATATTTCGTTTTTATTTAAAGACATATTTTCTTCCAAGTCATCTAGCATATTTTCCTTCTCATATTCATCTATTAGCCCTTTACCAATCATATTTACATTTTTATAAAATTCTAATTCAAGAAATATTTTAGCATTCCTATCATTATATTTATTAACTAACTCTAAATACTTTTTAACTCCTTCAATTCCTAAATTGCATTTTTCAATTCTGCTTAAAAAATCATATTCTCTATTAACTTTTCTTAATAATTCTGCCTTATCAAAAACATTGGCTTTCTCCAAATACTCCATACACTCGTATTTATCTAAAGCATCTAAAAATATTGTATTTTCATCTTTGCCAAATGCCTTTGTTATATATGTTGAAGGTATTACTACATATTTTAAAAAACTTATTAATTTCTCTACATTTGCAAATGAATACCAATTACAATAATAATCATAACTATATTTATTTACTATACAAAACTTTATAACGTATGCATTAGGTTTAAGTGAGACATCCTCTTCATTAGCCAAGAAGTTTTGCCAATAGTAAATTAAATTATACTTTTTCACCAAATACCTCCTATACATTATTATTTTGAAAAATAATATTTATCTTATATTTTATCCTCTTTTTATATTTTTATTACTCTTTTTATGCTTTATGAAATAAATTTATCTTTTGTCCATAACATTTTGATATTCATCTATTGCTTCAGATACACAATTCATAAGCTTTTTTTGATAATCAGGATTAGAAAGCATAGTATCTTCAGTATAATTGCTCATAAATCCCATCTCTAAAATTACCACTGGTACCTTAGACCAATTGAATCCTGTTATATCCTTTCTTTCAAATACTCCATTTACCTTAATATTTTCTCCTTTTAATTTTTCCTGTAGTATTGTGGCAAATTTATAACTATTCTCATATATTTCCTTTGTCCATTCACAATCCTTATTTGGCACAAGAATGGTAGCTCCTGTCTTACTGCTATCCAGTAAGCTATCACAATGTATCCTGATGACAATATCTGCATTATTTTCATTAGCTATCTCTGCACGCTCTATATTGCTAATATTTACATCGTTATTATCCCTTGTCATTATTACATTGTAATTTTTATTATTAAGCATTTCTCTTAGTAATAATGCTGCTTCCAAATTTACTTCATATTCATTCTTCTTAGTGGCAACTCCTTTTGTACCAGCTGATACCCTAGCTTTCTTGACACCACTTCCTGGTGCCACTGGCTCACCCCTAGAATCATATTTAGCCTGATGTCCAGGGTCAATACATACTTTAAAGTTATTATTAATATTTTCATTGGACGCTTCTGTTGGTTCATAGGCATATGTAAAAATAGTGCTTATATTTACTATAATCAAAGATAAAGCTAATATTAGATTTACTAGCTTTTTAATTCCCTGTCCTTTTTTCTCTGCCCTAACTATCCAATACATAAGTTATACCTCCTTTACTTTTTTTCAAAATATTCTGCTTATTACATAGTTTCACCAAAATATGCTTTTTTATGCCTTTTTTCTTCCTTTCTAATGCTATTTTGCCATAAAAAAGTAGACATAAACCAAGTTTAGGTTTATGTCTATTTTAAATAAATTATTCAATTACTAGTTCTACTGGACAATGATCTGAGCCAAGAACTTCTGTGTGTATATCTGCTGAAACCAATCTATCCTTCATATCTTCTGATACTAGGAAATAATCAATTCTCCATCCAGCATTATTCTTTCTTGAATTAAACCTATATGACCACCAAGAATAAATCCCTGTAACATCTGGCTTAAAATATCTGAATGTATCAATAAAGCCTGCCTTTAATAAATCAGTAAGCTTTTCTCTTTCTTCATCTGTAAATCCTGCATTTTTTCGGTTAGTCTTAGGATTCTTTAAGTCTATTTCCTTATGTGCTACATTTAAATCTCCACATACGATTACTGACTTCTTTTTTGAAAGTTCTTTTAAATACTCTTTAAAATCATCTTCCCACTTCATTCTATAATCAAGTCTAGCCAGTTCATTTTGTGAATTAGGAGTATAAACAGTTATAACATATTCATCTTCAAACTCTAAGGTAATTACCCTACCTTCATGATCATGTTCTTCAATTCCAAGACCATATTTTACACTTAAAGGTTTTTTCTTTGTAAATATTGCTGTTCCTGAATATCCTTTTTTCTCTGCATAATTCCAATATTGCTCATAACCTGGAAGATCTAGTTCTATTTTACCTTCCTGAAGCTTACTTTCTTGAATACAGAACACATCTGCATTAACACTATTAAAATATTCTAAAAATCCCTTTTGTACACATGCTCTTAATCCATTTACATTCCAAGAAATTAATTTCATTGTTTCCTCCTATGCTTATATCATTATTAATATAAAGGGTGCTTACTGCATAATGCTTTTACTCTATTTTTTAATGATGATAAATTTTCATCCTTATTTTCAATTGCATCATTTATTAAAGCTGCCACTTCTTTCATATCTTCTTCATCAAAGCCTCTAGTTGTTACAGCTGCTGTTCCTATTCTTATACCTGAAGTAACAAATGGACTCTTTGTTTCATTTGGTACAGTATTCTTGTTTACTGTTATTCCAATACTATCTAAAAGCTTTTCTGCATCTTTTCCTGTTATATCCTTATTATTTAAATCAACGAGAATTAAGTGGTTATCACTTCCATTAGATACTAATTTAAAATCATATTTTACTAATTCTTCTGCTAATACTTTACAGTTTTTCACTACTTTATTTATATATTCTTTAAATTCTGGTTGAAGTGCTTCTTTAAAGCATACAGCTTTTGCAGCTATAGTATGCATTAATGGACCTCCTTGAATACCAGGGAAAATATTCTTATCTAGTGCTTTGGCATACTTTTCTTTACATAATATAAGTCCACCTCTAGGACCTCTTAGTGTCTTATGAGTTGTTGAAGTAACAAAATCTGCATATGGTACTGGTGAAGGATGTGCTCCTGTTGCTACAAGTCCTGCTATATGTGCCATATCAACCATAAAATATGCCCCTACTTCATCACAAATATCCTTTAATTTTTTAAAGTCTATTATTCTTGAATATGCACTAGCTCCTGCAACTATAAGCTTTGGCTTATATTCTAATGCTAATCTTCTTATCTGTTCATAATCTATCATTTCAGTTTCCTTATTAACCCCATAAGAAACGAAATTATATAATCTACCTGAGAAATTTACAGTTGAACCATGAGTAAGATGTCCTCCATGGCTTAAGTCCATGCCTAGTACTGTATCACCTGGTTGAAGTATTGTAAAGTACACTGCCATATTTGCTTGTGATCCTGAATGTGGTTGTACATTGGCATGTTCTGCTCCAAAAAGCTTTTTAGCTCTTTCTCTTGCTAGCTCTTCAACTTCATCAACTACTTGACAGCCCCCATAATAACGTTTAGCTGGATAACCTTCTGCATATTTGTTTGTTAAATAAGAGCCCATTGCTTCCATAACTGCCTTTGATGCAAAATTTTCTGATGCTATAAGCTCAATCCCCTCTTGCTCTCTTTCTAACTCTTTTCCAACTAAATTATAAATTTCTTCGTCAACTTTCACTAAATTTTCAAAATTCATATTATCACCCCAATTTTTTATATTTTATTAAAATTATAAATATAATTAATAATATATTCAACTATATTTTTATATATATTACCTATTTATTTTATATGTTATAATACATATAGTTATAAAAAAACAATAGGAGATAAAACCATGAACGAAATTTTACAAGTTGCAACATTTGCAGGTCAAATTATTTTGGAAAGTGGCGGAGAAACTTATCGTGTAGAAGATACTATTTTGAGAATTTGCAAAACCTTTGGAGCGGAACAAGCAGAAAGCTTTGTTACTCCTACCGGAATAATGACCTCTATATTCCATAAAGGAGAAATATACTCCTTAACTAAAAGAGTGGTCAGCAGAACAGTTGATTTGAACAAAATAGATAAGGTAAATGACTTGTCTAGAAATATTCTAAGTAGAAATCTAACTGTTGATCAATTTAAAGAAGAGCTCATAAAAATAAATGAAGGGGAAAGATATTCATCTATGGTGACATTATTCTTTTCGGCTTTTGGTGCTGGCTCATGTGCAATCCTTTTTGGTGGCACAATAAAAGATATGTTTTCAGCCTTTATTATAGGGCTATTAATTAGGCTTATTACTCTAAAAGGCAACGAACTTAGAATAAACTTTTTCTTTATTAATGTAATTTCAGGTGCCCTTACTGCCATTTTAGCAGTAATTCTACAAAAGCTTGGTCTTGCTAGTGGCATACATCAAACTATCATTGGCTCTATAATGCTTCTAGTGCCTGGTCTTGCCATTACTAATGCCATAAGGGATACTATAGCAGGTGATTTGGTTTCTGGTCTTACACGAGCAGCTGAAGCATTTTTTATTGCTATTTCTGTTGCAGTAGGTACTGGTGCAGGTTTAAGTATTTGCATGAGATTTCTAGGAGGTATTTAATATGTTATTACGTATGTCGTTTGTTTCATTTATAGTAACCTTTGGTTTTGGAATACTTTTTAATATAAAAGGTAAGAAACTTATTTTTGCAGCTTTAGGGGGAGGACTAAGTTGGTATTGCTATTCCTTGCCACTATCTCTAGGTCTAAGTGAAGTTTCTTCATTATTTATTTCTGCTTTAGTATTCAGTACATATAGCGAAATTTTAGCTAGAATTTTTAAGACGCCTGTTACTTCCTTTATAATTTGTGCTTTATTCCCATTGGTTCCTGGAGGTGGAATGTACTATACAATGCTTGCCACAATTAAAGGAGAGTTAGAAACTGCTCTGCATTTAGGAATAAATACTTTGGCTAATGCTGGAACTCTTGCTTTAGGTGTAATTTTTATATCCACCATTACTTCACTTATTTTCAGAGCTAAAAGAAAGTATTCTACTAAAGGATTTAATCAACAATAATTTTATAATGATTTAATAATAAAAAATGATGAATTATATAAATATAGTTCATCATTATTTTATAAATGTATTTATAGTTTTGACAAGCTTTTTTATTCTAGCTTCTTCAATACTATCCTTCTCAATGCCCATGCAGTTATTGGCATAATGTTCTATCATCATGCTTCCAACTTTATTAATAGCAGATCTTACAGCTGAAATCTGAATAAGGATATCATCACAACATGCATCCTTTTCCACCATTCCCTGTATTCCCTTAACTTGCCCCTCAATTCTCTTAAGTCTATTGGAAATATCTTTTCTATATTTATCATTATCCATTTTTCTTTCCCTCCTACACTTCATTATATAGGTTATATTGTATCATTTTTTATTAAATTTACAAAATCTATCGCACTTAATAAATATAGCCCTAGATTTCCTAGGGCCATATTGAAAAATATATTATTTTCTTTTCGTTAATTTTTTGTATACTTTCGCATTTGTAATTAAATCTTTAAAATCTTCTGCCATTTCAACTAATACATTACTTTTTTTCATGCTCTTCTTCATGGTTCTCTTCATCTTATTCATAGAATTGTTTTTCATTATAATCCCTCCTAAAGTTATAGCATAAAAAAGCTTATTTATATTTTCTGCAAATATATATTTTTTATGCTTAAAGATAAAAAAAGAAGCTATGCCTTTAAAGCTATAGCCTCTTTTAAAATTATTCTTCTTCTTTTTTTGTGATTATTAATCCTAATTCATCAATTTGTTTTTCATCAACTACGTTTGGTGCTTCACTTAAGTAACAGAAAGCGTTTTGGTTTTTAGGGAAAGCAATAACATCCTTAATATTTTCAGTTCCAGCTAAGAACATTACCATTCTATCTAAACCAAATGCTAATCCGCCGTGTGGTGGTGCTCCAAATTTAAGTGCTTGTAATAAGAATCCAAATGATTCCCAAGCTCTTTCTTCAGTGAATCCTAATGCTTTAAGCATTCTTTCTTGGACAGCAGAATCATGAATTCTGATAGATCCTCCACCTAATTCTTCACCATTTAATACTAAGTCATAAGCTTTAGCTCTTACTCTAGCTGGATCAGATTCAACAAATTCTAAATCTTCATCCATTGGTGATGTAAATGGATGGTGACATGCTTTAAATCTTTCTTCTTCTTCACTGTATTCAAAGAATGGGAATTCAGTAACCCAAGTGAAGTTAAACTCATTTTTATCTTTTATTAAATCAAATTGCTTAGCAAGTTCTAATCTTAATGCCCCTAAACTTTGTAATACAACAGAATCTTTATCTGCAACGATGAATATTGCATCACCAGTTTCAGCTCCCATAGTTTTCACTATATTTTCTGTTACATCATCTGTTAAGAATTTAGCTAAAGAAGATTTAACTCCATCTTCTTTTAATTGAATCCATGCAAGACCTTTTGCTCTATAAGTCTTAACGAATTCTCCTAATTTATCAATTGGTTTTCTTCCAAGTGATGCTCCACCTTTTAAGCATAATGCTCTAACAGAACCACCATTTTCTATAGCTGATTTAAACACTACGAAGTCCATATCTTTAACAGCTTCAGTAATATTTGTGATCTCCATACCAAATCTTAAATCTGGTTTATCACTACCATATTTCTCCATGGCATCTTTGAATGTCATTCTCTTTATTGGTAATTGTACATCTACACCAATTACTTCCTTAAATACTCTAGCAATTAATCCTTCATTTAATGCCATTACATCGTCTTGCTCCACAAAGCTTAATTCCATATCTACTTGAGTAAATTCTGGTTGTCTGTTAGCTCTTAAATCTTCATCTCTAAAGCATTTAGCTATTTGATAATATCTATCGAAACCAGACATCATTAATAATTGCTTATATAATTGTGGAGATTGTGGAAGTGCATAGAATTTTCCTTGATAATTTCTTGATGGTACTAAATAATCTCTTGCACCTTCTGGTGTTGATTTTCCTAAAACTGGAGTTTCAACATCTAAGAAATTATTTTCTTCTAAATAATCTCTTATTACCTTAGTAGTTTTGCTTCTTATAGCAAATATTCTATGCATATCAGGTCTTCTAAGATCTAAATATCTATATTTTAATCTTATATTTTCTGCTGCATCTAAATTTTCTTTTATATATATTGGTGGAGTATCTGATTCAGAAAGAATTTTTATTTCTTCACATAATAACTCAACCATTCCTGTTGGCATATTTTCATTAGGAGATTGTCTTTTTACAACTTCTCCAGTAACAGCTATACAGTATTCTGGTCTAACGCTTTTAGCTTTTTCAAAGCTTTCAGCATTTATCTCTTCACCAAAAACAATTTGCATTATTCCAGTTCTATCTCTAAGGTCTATAAATTCAAGACCTCCAAGCTTTCTATTTCTTTGAACCCATCCCATAAGAGTAATCTTACTTCCTATGTTTGCTTCTCTAGGTTCACCACACATCATAGTTCTTTTTAAGCCACCTAGTGCCTCACCCATTATAATTTCCTCCTAACTATTTAGTATTGCTACTATTTCTTCTATATTGTTTAAATTCACTTCAAACTGCTCACCATCGCTCATTCTCTTAAACTTTGCATTTCCAGTTTGAAGCTCATCATCACCTAAAACTACAGTAAACTTAGCTCCAATCTTATTAGCATACTTCATTTCTGCCTTTAAGCTTCTTCCCATATGGTTTATTTCAGTCTTTATACCTCTAGTTCTTAAAGCATTTGCCAGCTTGAATGATGCAAGCTTTCCATCTTCTCCTCTAGCTCCTATGTATAAATCATATAATCCTTCATTTGGAATTTCAATACCTTCATTTTGAAGTGTAAGTAGAAGTCTTTCTATTCCAAGACCAAAACCTACTGCTGGCATTTCTGGACCACCAAGTTGCTCTATAAGCCTATCATATCTTCCTCCACCACAAACAGTAAAATCATCATTTAATATTTCAAAAATAGTCTTTGTATAGTAATCTAATCCTCTAACTATTCCTGGATCCACTGTATAAGGTATATTTAATGCATCTAAATACTTCTTAACTTCAGTGAAGTGAGTATCACATTCTTCACACATGTAATCTAAGATTATCGGTGCATTTTTTGTAATTTCACCACAATTTTTATTTTTACAATCAAGAATTCTCATTGGATTCTTTTCAAATCTGCTTTGACATAAACCACATAAATCATCATAGTTTTCTTCTAAGAATTTCTTTAATGCTTCATTATACTTAGGTCTACAGTTAGGGCATCCTAAATTATTTATATTTAAGCTTAAGCTTTTTAAACCAAGACTCTTTAAAAATTCCATTGCAAAAGCAATTACTTCTGCATCCATTGATGGTTCCTTAGAACCAAAAACTTCTGTTCCAAATTGGTGGAATTGTCTTAATCTTCCCTTTTGTACATTTTCATATCTAAAGCATGGTATTGCGTAATAAAGCTTTGTAGGCTGTGCCTCATTAAACAGTCTATTTTCAATAAATGCTCTTACTACTGGTGCAGTACCTTCTGGTTTTAATGTAATACTTCTATTTCCTTTATCATTAAAAGTATACATTTCCTTTTGTACTATATCAGTTGTATCTCCTACACCTCTTAAAAATAAATCAGTATGCTCAAACATTGGCGTTCTGATTTCTCTCATTCCATAAAACTTTGCTATTTCTCTAAATTTATTTTCTACAAAGTGCCATTTATACGCATCTTGTGGTAACATATCCTTCGTACCTTTTGGTGCTTGAACTTCCATTTACACTATTCCTCCTTATATACGACTTACACACATAAAGCATGTGTTTTTTGTCTATAAAAAAGCCTTTTGCTATTTATATAGGCTATCTAATAACTTAATTTTTCCTTCAATCATTTCATCAATTCTATTTATATATTCTCTTAGGTCCTTAGCATTACCAAACCTTTCAATTCTATCTTCTTTTAAGAATACAGCTTTAGTAACAGCATCTGCTCCTAGGGCTATAATTGTCTGCTTATCTTCAATCATCTGAATATTATAAATACATTCTTTGCCCTTCTTAGAATACCCTAAATTCTCCATGTTGCCTACCATATTTTTTTGTCTATACATATAATATGGAGTTAATCCTAGCTCTGAAGCTAAAATTCTGCTTTCTTCATACATATCTGCCAGCTCTTTTTGTTTTTTCACTTGAATACCTTTTTTAAGTATGAAATTTTCATAAAGAATTGATGCTCTTTTTAATGATAGTCCATGTACTGTAAGACTATCTGGATGAAGCTTAAGTATTTCATCCTTAGTATGCTTTACTTCTTTGATACCTTCTCCTGGAAGTCCTATAATCATATCCAT
Source organism: Clostridium sp. CAG:221 (assembly GCA_000435835.1). Lineage (GTDB taxonomy): Bacteria > Bacillota > Clostridia > Clostridiales > Clostridiaceae > Clostridium. Next base: position 14,360 of record FR883402.1, on the reverse strand, counting down.
ATTTATATCATCAAAGCCCATTTCTCTGGCCATATTGAATTTTTCAATAACGCTGTCAGAGTCATGTCCTCTTCCAATCATCTTTAATGTATCATCATTCATTGTTTGAGGATTAATGCTTATTCTTGTAACATCAAATTTCTTCATTGTTAAAAGCTTTTCTTTTGTTATACTATCAGGTCTTCCACATTCCACAGTAAATTCCACAAGGTTTTTATCTTTCACAAAAGCATCATAAACTTCTGACATTATTTCTTCAAACTCATCATTATTTACTGCAGTAGGAGTACCTCCACCAAAGTATACTGATTCAATTGCTAATCCTTTAAGATTAACATATTCTTTCAGTGCTCTGATTTCTTTTGTAAGTGCTTCTAAATATGGATTTACCATCTTTTTATTTCCCATTATTGGGTTAGCTGCAAATGAGCAATAGAAGCATCTTGTAGGGCAAAATGCCATACCAACATAAATAGCTATTTTCTTTTCATCTGTATTTACAAAGCTTTCCTCAGCTTTGGCAACTTCAATACATAACTCTGCTTTTTCTCTTGCTGCTAAATGTTTTTCTTTGAAAATCTCCACTATTTCTTCATTGCTTTTCCCTTCATTTAAGTACTTTAAAGCAATTTTAGATGGTCTAATTCCTACAAGTATTCCCCAAGGATGCTCTTCTCCTGTAATATCCTTTAATGATTCAAATACCAATCTTTTAATATCTTCTTTTATATTTTCGCCAATTAAGCTTTCCTTATAATATCCATTAAAAGCAAACGTTATTTTATTTTCTTCAATATTAATTATATATTCACCATCATCCACAAATTTCAGTTCATCTAGTGCAAAATATATATTGAACATTTGATAAACATCATATCTATATTTATGATCATTTAATCTAATTTTAATTTCCATTTCTTCTCCTTTGTTTAAAACAAATCATCTTGTAAAAAAGGATTTCTCATTGCTTCATACATTAAAGTTGAACTTGGTCCATGTCCTGGATATACATTAGTTTTCTTATCAAGTATCATCAGCTTTTCATTGATACTGTTAATAAGCTCTCCATGATTTCCGCCATAAAAATCACTTCTACCAACAGCTCCTTGGAATAATGTATCACCAGTAAATAGTTCATTATCTATTAAGAAGCACATTCCTCCTAAAGTATGGCCTGGAGTGTGGATGCATTTAATTTTCATCCCTGCAATTTCTAATTCGTCTCCATCTTTTATAAAATCATAACACTCTGGTAATTTACCAAATACAGTATTATCATTTTTCATACAAAGGATTTCCTTTTCATTTATATAAACAGGCACATTGAATCTATTTTTTAAGTCAACAACTGCTCCTACGTGGTCAGCATGACCATGTGTTAATAAAATTGCTTTTAAAGTGCACCCTAATTTTTCTATATTAGCAATAAGTCTTGCTCCTTCATCACCTGGATCAACTGCAAAAGCTTCATTTGTTTCTTCATTTATTATTATATAACAATTCTCCTGAAGCATCCCCACAGGAAAAGTCTTTATCATCATACAAAACACCCTCCTTTTTTTAAAATTATGAATTATGAATTACGAATTATGAATTAATGATGAAATTCTTACAGAATTTCTGAAAATTATATTTTTTCTAAATTCCGTTGAGGAATTTATTCCACAATTCATCATTCATCATTCATCATTTACTAAGTTCATCATTAACTAAGTTAATCATATACTAAAAGTTCTTTTTACTATCTAGCAGTATAGTAACAGGTCCATCATTTTGAATATCCACTTTCATGTCAGCTCCAAAAATTCCTGTTTCAACTTTTATGCCACACTCTTTAATCATTAAAACAAACTGATCATATAATTTTTTTGCTTCTTCTCCTCCTAAAGCAGCCATAAAATTAGGCCTTCTACCTTTTCTACAGTCTCCATATAAGGTAAATTGTGAAATTACAAGTATTTCTCCACCAATATCCATTAAAGATTTATTCATCTTAAAGTTTTCATCTTCAAAAATTCTTAAATTGATTATTTTATCCCTTATATATTTTAAATCTTCTTCATTGTCATCACAGCTTATGCCAATAAGCACATTGATTCCCTTATTAATAGCTCCTGTAATTTGGCCGTCTACCACTACTTTAGAACTTGTAACTCTTTGTACTACTGCTCTCATATTTTTTCTTCCTTTAATTATTTACTCTATATACATCAATAATTCCCTTAAGATGTCTTATTTTTTTCATGAGATCTTTTAATAGTTCAACTGTGTCTATCTTAACCTTTATGTTGACATATGCCATGCTACCTTTTGCTGACTTAGCATTTAAAGCGTTAAGTTGCAGATTAAGCTCTGATATTATTCCCATTATATCAGTAAGCAATCCACTTCTATCTTCAGCTTTAACTTGGATTTCAGCAATATAAGCTCTTCCATTTGAAGTTCCCCAAGAAACATCAACAACCTTATCTCCATCTTCCATTATGAGATTTTTCAAGTTACCGCAATCTGCTCTATGTACTGAAATACCTCTTCCCTTGGTGATATAACCCATTATATCGTCGCCTGGAACTGGATTACAGCATTTTGCAAATCTTATCATAAGATTATCAACACCTTTTACGGTAATTCCTACAGTTTGATCTATTTTATTTCTTTGTGCTTTAGAAATATTATCTTCAATGATTTTATTTGTATTTTCTTCAATAACCTTTTCATCTTTACTTTGATTTTCATCTTTTAGCTTCCAAATGAAAGATGACGCTGAAATTGCTCCAAGACCTATTAAAGCATACAAGTCATCCATTCCATTAATATTATTCCTCTTGACAAACTTCTCATAAGTTTCTCCTTTTGCAATATCTGCAAAATGAACACCTTGCTTCTTAAGTTCTTTTTCAAATAATTCTTTTCCCTTGCTGATATTTTCTTCCTTCTTAGCCTTTTTAAACCAAGATCTTATCTTACTTTTAGCCTGATTACTTTTAGCAATATTAAGCCAATCCATATTAGGGCCCTTTGCATTATTTGATGTTAATACTTCCACAATTTCCCCTGTTTTAAGTTTATAGTCTAAAGGTACAATTTTACCATTAACCTTGGCACCTACACATTTATTACCTATATCAGTGTGGATTCTATATGCAAAATCAATTGGTGTTGCTCCATTTGGTAAATCGATAACTACACCTTTTGGCGTAAATAAAAAGATTTCATCAGTAAATAAATCTATTTTAAATCCTTCAATAAATTCTTGTGCATCTGCTGTTTCCTTTTGGAATTCAAGCATATCTCTAAGCCATACCAGCTTACTTTCAAAATTTTTCTCCTTAGTTTCACCATTATTGTCGCCTTCTTTATATTTCCAATGAGCGGCAATACCGTATTCTGCTGTTCTATGCATTTCAAAAGTTCTTATTTGAATCTCAAATGTCTTTCCTTGTGGACCAATTACTGTTGTATGAAGTGATTGATACATATTAGGTTTAGGCATTGCTATATAATCCTTGAATCTTCCTGGAATAGGCTTATAAATTGTATGTACGATCCCTAAGACTTCATAACAATCTTTCACAGTATTTACAAGAACTCTTATGGCTGTCAAATCAAATATTTGCTCTATACTCTTATTTTTAGTTACCATTTTCTTGTATATACTAAAGAAATGCTTAGGTCTTCCATCAATATCTGAATCAATTCCAGCTTCTTCAAGCTTATTATACATATCTTCAATAATCTTCTTAATGTATATTTCTCTTTCTGTTCTCTTTTCTGCAACTTGCTTAACTAAGTCATAATATTCTTCTTCATGAAGGTATCTGAAAGATAAATCTTCTAGTTCCCACTTAATCTTAGAAATCCCCAGCCTGTGTGCAAGTGGTGCATAAATATCTAATGTTTCCATAGCAGTTTTCTTTTGTTTTTCTTTTTTCCTATACTTAAGTGTTCGCATATTATGTAGTCTATCAGCCAATTTTATTATTATTACTCTAATATCATCAGCCATAGCAAGTAGCATCTTTCTAAAATTATCTGCTTGCTGCTCTTCTTTAGACTTATATTCCATCTTAGTTATTTTTGTTACTCCACTAACTAAGTTGGCTACTTCTTCACCAAATAGATTCTTTATATCATCATAAGTATATTCAGTGTCCTCGATTACATCATGTAAAAGCCCTGCTACAATAGTACTTGTATCCATTCCTAGTTCTGCTAAAATCGTAGCTACTTCTATTGGATGTATGATGTATGGCTCACCAGAATCTCTCTTTTGTTCCTTATGGGCTTCAAAAGCTAAATTATAAGCTTTATCTACCATATCCATATTAATATTTACACAGTTTTCTTTAATTTTTTTTACTAACATCTCTAACATTAAGATTTATCTCCTTAAGATAAATTTATTACTCTAAAGTCAATGGCTGGTTAACTAACCAGCCATTTTTTATTAATATTATATATTATAATTTATTTATTTTCAATAAAATTACACATCATATTGTACTAATGACATAATTTCATAACCTTCTAATTTATCTCTACCTTTTAATTCAGTAAGTTCAATAGCAAAATCTAATGCTACAACTTCAGCTCCTACTTTTTCAACAAGTTTAGCAACTGCTTCAACAGTTCCTCCTGTAGCTAATAAATCGTCAACTATAGCTACTTTTTGCCCTTTTTTTATAGCATCTTTATGAATTTCTAAGACGTCAACACCATATTCTAATGAATAATCCACAGAAACTGTTTCTGCTGGTAATTTACCTTTCTTTCTTACAGGAACAAATCCTACACCTAAAGCATATGCTACAGGAACTCCAAAAATAAATCCTCTAGCTTCTGGTCCTAATATTACATCTACATTTTTATCTTTTAAATGTTCTACAATCCTATCTATTGATTCTTTAAATGCTTCTCCATCAGCTACTAAAGTAGTAATGTCTTTAAAACTTATTCCTTCTTTTGGGAACCCTTCAATGACTCTTATCTTTTCTTTAAGATCCATATGTTCTTCCTCCAATATCACTAATATTTATATATACATAATTATATATTCTCTCTGGATTTATTTAAATACTTTGTAATTTGTTGCGCTCGTTCCTTTTTATTTGTTATCAATAATTCAATAATAATACGAGCATTATCCATCATTGTAACTACATTTATTGTTGGTGTAATTACATCCGTTATCTTACAAATAAATTCATCATCTATTTCAACAGTATCATATGCATCCATTATTGCTCTTAACCCATAGTTATTGGTATTTATTAAAAATTTCTTTCCCTCTTTTAATATTACACCATTTTCACCCTTTAATGGTACATTAGCCCACTTTTCTCCAATTAAAATCAAATCTAAATACTTATTTATGCTTTTTATATTATAGTAAATTGCAATTGCCTGCATCAATTTGAATGTTAGTCCACTTATAGACAAATCCTTATATCTATATTGACATCCTTTTTGACACGGATTTATATATATGTATTCTTTATCAGTATTTACATTTTTATTCTCAATTGAAATAATATCAATTCCAAGATTCTTGCATAATTCTTCTTCTTCTTTTGAATTTAAATCTATTCCTAAATTAATAAGTAGCTCTCCACCTAAAAAATGAACATTATTCACTATATCTTGACAATTGATTTTGGAATTTCCCGAAGGATCATCATGGACTACATATTCAATATCTGCATTTAAATATTTCAAAACCAGTATTAGGGATGAAATAGCACATAGTCCATCTACATTTGGTATCCCATATAAAACAATTTTTTCTCTAGTATTTATTGCTGATACCATTCGCTCAATTGCTCTATTCATATCTTTAAGTAAAAAGGGATTATATCCACTTATGTAATTTGGACTATATATACTTTCCCAAAACTTACGCATGACAAACTCCTCCACAATATTTAAGAAAACATTTATATTATAATGTATATTTATGAACTTTACAAATGTTTTATATAAAAAAAATAAATTTTTGCCAACTTTCTTACTTTTGTACTATTTATCTGCTATTTTTGCTAAAAATAAAAGCAGCCTTTCCTTTAGAATGGCTGCTTTTTACTAATTACTTTAAGCTACTTTTGCTGTATTATGTTTATTCTTTTTTTCCTTTATTAATACCCATAACGGTGATGCTATAAAGATTGATGAATATGCCCCTACTGCAATACCAATAAATAGTGGAAATGCAAATTCTCTTACACTTGGTACAAATATATTTACAGCCCCAATTATTATTAATGTTGTTAAAGATGTATTAATGGATCTTGATAAAGTTTGATTAATACTCTTATCAGCTATTTCAGTATAACTTGATCTTCTCATACCTTTTGCATTTTCTCTTATTCTGTCAAATACAACAATTGTATCATTGATTGAATAACCTACAATTGTAAGCATTGCTGCAATGAATGGAGTATTTATATTTATATCGAATACTAGATATACAGTTAGCGTTATAAGCACATCGTGTAATAAAGCAATGATTGCTGCAACACCAAAGGCAAGTTGGAATCTGATAGCTATATAAACAAGCATTGCTACACATGCTACTCCAACTGCAATTAATGACTTTCTAGTAAGTTCCTTACCAACAGCACCACCTATTTGATTTTGTTCTACCAATGCTGTATCGTCAAGTTCAAAAGTTTCTTCAATTTCATTTAAAAGTTCTGAACTTGTTGTTTCATCTAATACTGTTGATTTTATTTCGTACTGAGTATCATTAACAATCTTACAAGATGCAGATGAATCATATTTATTTATTATTTCATCTAGTGCTGCTGTATCAAGTTTTTCACCAAGCTCCACTTGAAGCTTAGTTCCACCTTTAAAGTCTATCCCAAAGTTTAACCCTCTAGTGAATAATAAAACTAATCCTACTAATATTACTGTAAGGGATATTGAAAACCATATTTTTTTCTTTTCTACAACTTTTATCATTTTCTTACCCCCTCTTTACTCTAAAGTGAGCTGGAGTCTTTAACAATCCCATGTTAACTCCTAATTTCATTAATGTCTTTGTTACAACTAATGCTGTAAACATACTTACCACTATACCAATCATTAATGTTACTGCAAACCCTTTTACAGTACCAGTTCCCATATAATAAAGAACCAAACCAGCTATTATAGTAGTGATATTTGAATCCACAATTGAAGATAATGCATTATGGAATCCTTTATCAACTGCTGTTTTTACTGATAAGCCTTTCTTTAATTCTTCTCTTATTCTTTCAAATATAAGTACATTAGCGTCTACTGCCATACCAACTGTAAGCAGGAATGCTGCAATACCTGGTAATGTAAGTGCAACACCATTTTCTGAGAAGATAAAAAGTACTAATGTTGTATATAAAGTTAATGCCATAGAAGCAATAATTCCTGGAATTCTATAGTATGCAATCATGAATATGAATATAGCACCTATACCTATAGCTCCTGCTTTAATAGCATTAGGTAAAGCTTCTTCACCTAATTGCGCTCCAACATTGCTGATTGATGCAACTTCTATGCTTACTGGTAATGCCCCTGCATTGATTAAGCTTGCTAGTGTTTTAGCTTCTTCAACATCTGCACTACCTGATATTATGGCTTCACCATCTGTTATTGCACTTTGAACTTTTGGTTTTGATATTAATTCATCATCCATATAAATACTTATTGTTTTACCAATATTTGCAGCTGTTGCTTGTGCAAATTTATTTTTTCCTTCTGCATTAAGCTTTAATGATACTACTGGTTTATTAGTTTGGTTATCCATAACTACACTTGCACTTTCAATATCTGAACCGCTTATAACAACATTTCCTTCTGAATCTTTAAATGTTAATTCACCAGTAGCAGATAAACTGTCAACTAACTCCTTAGAATCATATTGACCAGGAATTTCTACCCTTATTCTGTTGTTTCCTTCTGTAGTAACTGCTGTTTCAGCAACTCCTAATTTATTAACTCTTAAATCAATTAATTCACGAGTTTTTTCTAAATCTTCTACACTGACATCTGCATCTTTTATTTCCATTAGCACAGATACTCCACCTTGTAAGTCTAGCCCCTTAGTAATGGTTTTTTCAAAGTTCTTAAATTCCCATCCACCTATTTCAAAACCTTTAAAGCCTGTAAATGCTAAAAAGGCTATAACAATAAAGGATAGTATAAACAATACTGTACTTCTGCCTTTTGTTTTCATGTTCTTCCCCCTCTGTTGCTTTCATATCACTTTAATTATATTATGTATATCTTATAATGGCAAGCAACATTAATACTTTATGGAATTTATAGAAATTATATTCTGTAATATTTTAATTTTTTTATTTTTTATGTAACCCTGGCATGATAAAAAATTCCATCATATATAGTTATATCAAATATACCTATATAATAATGGAATTTATAATAATTTAAGATAAATTATAGCTAACTTTTAACTAAACGCTAAATAATAAATCTGTATAAGTTGGTAAAGGCCAATATTCTTTTCCTACTATTGTTTCAAGAGCATCAATATCTTCTCTTAAATCATCCATTGCTGCAACTACTTCAAACTTATAAGCATATGCTTGTTCATAACTTTCTTCAATCCCTTCAGCCTTAAGAAGAACATTTTCAAGGACTTTTACCTTTTCATCTGCACTATTTGTTAAAATACATACTTTTTCTAAAAGTTCATCCTGACAATTTAATCTAAGTGATAATCCTGTGGATTTCATTTCATTAATTCCTTTAGCTAATTTTCCTGCAAAGCTTATCACTGCTGGTAATATCTCTCTCTTAGTCATTTCAATCATAGTTAAAGCTTCAATATTAATTGTCTTACTATAGTTTTCAAGACTTATTTCATATCTTGAATGAACTTCTTCTCTTGTAAGCACATTGTGTTTTTCCAATACTTCAATATTTTTTTCATCTAATAATGACTTTATTGATTCCACTGTTGTTGTAATATTAGGAAGCCCTCTTCTTGCTGCTTCTTCAATCCAATCTTCAGAATAACCATTACCATTAAATATAATTCTCTTATGCTTCTTAACAGTTTCAATAATTATGTCATTAACTTCTGCTTCTACATCATGTGCTTTTTCAAGTCTATCAGCAAATTCTGAAAGCACTTCTGCTACTATAGCATTAAGAACAAAGTTTGGACCAGATATTGAACCTGATGATGGGCACATTCTAAATTCAAATTTATTTCCTGTAAATGCAAATGGCGAAGTCCTATTTCTATCTGTTGCATCTTTAGGAAGAGCTGGTAATGTTGAAACACCAATCCTTAACTTTTTATTTGTTGTTACAGCAAGCTCATCCCCATTTTCAATTTGTTCTAATATATTAGTAAGTTGTTCCCCTAAGAACATAGATACTATTGCCGGTGGCGCCTCATTAGCTCCAAGTCTATGATCATTACCTGCATTTGCTGCTGAAGCTCTTAAAAGTGGAGCATACTCATCAACGGCTTTAACTACTGCCACTAAGAATAATAGGAATTGTTCATTTGCTTCTGGTGACTTTCCAGGTTCTAAAAGATTTATTCCATCATCTGTTGCCATAGACCAGTTGTTATGCTTTCCTGAACCGTTAACTCCAGCAAAAGGTTTTTCATGTAAAAGACATACAAGTCCATGTCTTAATGCTACCTTTTTCATAACTTCCATTGTAAGTTGATTATGATCTGTTGATATATTAGTTGTTGTAAATACAGGTGCTAATTCGTGTTGTGCTGGTGCAACCTCGTTATGCTTAGTTTTAGCATATATTCCAAGTTTCCAAAGTTCTTCATCAACTTCTTTCATGTAATTTGATACTCTTTCTTTAATAGTTCCAAAATAATGATCTTCTAATTCTTGTCCCTTTGGAGCTTTAGCACCAAACAAAGTTCTTCCTGTAAGAATTAAATCTTTTCTTTGGTCATATAGTTTTTTATCAATTAAGAAATATTCTTGTTCTGGTCCCACTGTAGTAATAACTCTTTTGGTGTTTGTATTGCCTAATGCTCTAAGCACTCTTACCGCTTGCTTTGAAATAGCTTCCATAGACCTTAAAAGCGGAGTTTTCTTATCTAATGCTTCACCGTTATAAGAACAGAAAGCTGTTGGAATACAAAGTGTATCATCTTTTACAAAAGCAGGAGATGTACAATCCCATGCAGTATATCCCCTTGCTTCAAATGTAGCTCTCAAACCACCAGAAGGAAATGAAGATGCATCAGGCTCACCTTTAATCAGTTCTTTACCTGAAAACTCTAAAATAACTTCTCCATTACCTGTTGGATTAATAAATGCATCATGTTTTTCTGCTGTAATTCCAGTCATTGGTTGAAACCAATGAGTAAAATGTGTTGCTCCCTTTTCAATTGCCCAATCTTTCATTGCTGAAGCTACAACTTCTGCAACCGATAGCTCTAATTCTTTTCCTTCTTCAATAGTCTTTTTTAGCGCTTTATAAGTAGCCTTTGGTAAACATTCCTTCATTACAGAATCATTAAATACATTTGAACCAAATATTTCATTTAATCTACTCATTACAGTACCTCCATCAAACAAAAAAGGCGCCCTCAAATATTTTAGATATCTATCTCAAAATAAGATACCTAAACATTTGAAAACGCCGTTGTCTTCTAAAATTTTATTCATTTATATTATACTAATATAATATATCTTTATTTTATTAATGTCAATGTATATTATAATTTTTTTATTATAAAAGTAATTTTTTCATAAAAGTATACACAATTATTTTTACACCTTAATTATAACAACTTAACTTTAACTATTCTACATATTTTTCTAAGAAATCAACTATACTTGTCCAATACAATTCTGGATTAGTAGAAGAAGCTTTTGCATGTGCTGCACCTTCTATTACAACCTTTTCCTTTTCAGCATTACACGCCTCATATAATTCTTCCTGCATTTCAAAAGGTACAAAACTATCACTATCTCCATGAATAAATAGTGTTGGAGTCACTGATTTCTTTACCTGCTTAATTGCTGAAGCATCGCTAATAAAATACCCTGCTCTTATCTTACATATAATATTTGCAATATTCATCATTGGAAATTCAGGTAAATTAAACAATACTTTTAACTGATAGGCAAATTGATCCCAAGCTGACGTATATCCACAATCTTCTACAATCGCTTTTACATTTGAAGGAAGCTCTTCTCCTGAAACCATCATCACTGTTGCTGCTCCCATTGAAACACCAAACAGTACTATTTCTGCTTTCTTATCTTCAGCAATTATATAATCTATAAGATTCATGATATCATTTCTATCATCCCACCCCATACCTATATAATCTCCTTCACTTTCTCCATGTCCTCTTAAGTCTGGAATCATTACATTATATCCCATATTATAAAATTTCTCTGCATAATAAGCCATTCCAACTCCACTAGATGTATAGCCGTGTACTGGTATAACCCACTTATTACTGGTATATTCATTAATAATCTTATAATTATGAAGTTTTAGTCCATCATCTGATGTGATATATACATCACTATACCCACTCTCATCCTCCAGCCAATTTTTTGTTTCTTCAGTAACATCACCACTAGTTTCTTCTTGTGTCACATCATTTTTTGATGAATTAAAAACCATATCTTTCGAAACACTAGGGTTCACAGCAAGATTATATAAATAGTTGCCACCTATTCCTAAAATTAAAGCACAAAGCAATGCTAATATAACAATAATAACCATAATTATTTTCTTCATCCTTATTTCTCCTTATCAGTATATTGTAAAACCTAAACAATGATTACCTTCATAAAAGTAATTATGACTATTATATATTAAAATTTATTTATTTCATAGTTAATTTTATGTTATACTTAAAATCAACCTCATTTATCAAAAATTTTTTCCATAGAATAAAAAAAGAATATAATTAAGTTGATATTATTTTAAGTTAATAAAATTTTATTGATTAATTAGAAACCATTATATATAATTAAACTACTAATTATAATATGGAAAAATTATAGATTTTAATAATAATTATTATAAATTGCGTTAAGAATTGGAGATTATATGAGAACTAAAAAAAGCAAAGTAAAATTAATTCCGTTAGGCGGATTATGCGAAATTGGGAAAAATATCACTGCAATTGAGTATGAAAATGAAATAATTGTAATTGATTGCGGTCTTTCTTTCCCTGACAATGAGATGTACGGAATAGACTTAGTAATTCCAGATATATCTTATCTTTTAGAAAATAGAGAAAAGGTTAAAGGAATCTTTATAACACATGGTCATGAAGATCATATAGGTGCTCTTCCATATATATTAAAGGAAATTAATGTTCCAGTTTATGCAAGTAAATTCACTTTAAGCCTTATTGAAAGCAAGCTAATTGAATTTAATATGGTATCAAGCTGCTCATTAAATGAAATCACTTTAAAGGAACCTATAAAGACAGAGCACTTTGCCTGTGAATTCATCAGAACATGTCACAGTATCGCTGATTCATGTTCATTAGCAATAACAACACCTCAAGGTGTCATCTTCCATACTGGTGATTTCAAAATAGATTATACACCTGTAGATGGCGAAGTTATTGACTTACAACGTATATCTGAAATAGGTAAAAGACGTGTTCTTTTATTAATGGCTGATAGTACAAATGCCACAAGAGAAGGCTTTACTATTTCCGAGACTATAATTGGACAAAATCTTACAAGACTATTTAGAAATGCTAAAGGAAGAGTAATAGTTGCTACTTTCTCATCTAATGTACATAGAGTTCAACAAGTAATCAATTCTTCTATAACATATGGAAGAAAAGTTGCATTTAGTGGTAGAAGCATGGAGAAAATTTCACAAATTGCCATGGATTTAGGTTATTTAAAAGTTCCTAAAAACACCATTATCAAACTTGATGATATACATAAATATCCTGATAATAAGGTTACTATTATCACTACTGGAAGTCAAGGTGAACCAATGTCTGCATTATCAAGAATCGCCTCAGGCAACCATAAAAAAATAGCTTTAAAAGAAAAAGATTATATAATTATTTCTGCTTCACCTATTCCAGGAAATACAAAGCTTATCACAAAACTTATTGATGTGTTAATAAGCAAAGGTGCAGAAGTTATCTATGATGCCATGGAAGAAGTTCATGTATCTGGTCATGCATGTAGAGAAGAATTAAAACTTATCCATTCTCTAATAAAGCCAAAGTATTTCGTTCCTGTTCATGGTGAATACAGACATCTTAAAGAACATGCTGAACTGGCAAAATCTTTAGGCATGGATGAAAAGAATATCTTCCTTTTAGATAACGGTGATGTACTTGAACTTACAGGCAAGAAAGCTGTCAAAACAAAATCAGTTCATACTGGAACAGTTTATGTTGATGGTAGCGGAGTTGGAGACGTAGGAAATATTGTATTAAGAGATAGAAAAGTATTATCACAAGATGGTATCCTTACTGCTGTTCTTGCAATAGATAAGGATGCAAAAGAAATCATTTCTGGACCTGATATAATTTCAAGAGGATTTGTCTATGTAAAAGACTCTAATGATTTATTAAACGAAACCACTGATTTAATCAAAAGAGAAGTAGAATACTGTTTAGATAACGATATTTTAGACTGGTATTCAATTAAGTCTAAAATCAAGAGTTCACTTGGACATTTCCTATATACAAAGACTAAAAGAAAGCCTATGATAATTCCAGTAATCGTGGAAAAAGAACAATAAAATAAAGAAGGGGACGTCTCATAAATGATTTTTAAATCATTTATGTAGACGCCCTCTTTTTTGTTTTTTAGAAAAATTATTCAGTTTATATTATGTAATTAGTGGTAATAAATTTAATTTTAAACACAACAAATAGAAGGTATTAATCCTTCTATTTGTTTTACATATTATTCCACTAAGCTGTTTTAGGAATGTGTAATAATATTCCATTTGTGTTTTTAATATTTTTATTAAATAATTTTTGAATATTATAAGCAAATGCGAGCAATGTAAATTCTACCAATACATTCTTCTTACCACGAAGTAAGAATCTTCTAAATGCATAATCTTGTTTTAAAACTCCAAATACACCTTCGACCTGAATAGAACGATTCATTCTTAAAATTTTTCCTTCGGGCGTTGAAATATTTTTAAGAGATTCATTACGTTTTTCAAGAAAATCTTTAGATACATGAAATCTCTTATTCCCTTTAGCTTTAGTACATTTATCTTTATATGGACAGCCATTACAGTTTTCACTTTCGTAAATGGTCACTACTGATTTATAGTTAGATTTAGATACTTTAATTTTGCTTGAAACAGGAATTAATCTTTTTCCATATGCACATATGTAATAATCATCCTCAGCATTA
>FR883401.1 GCA_000435835.1 Clostridium sp. CAG:221 | reverse complement strand
TAGTTCGTCTTAATGTGTCCACTACTTTATACTAACACCAATGATTAGCTTTTCACAAAATGAATTTGGTTTTGAACACTTTAGTATTGATTTAACAAGAAATCCACAATTAAGGGATGATAATGCGGATACTGGTTCAATTAAAAGTAGGCAAGTGCAAGATTTCATCCAGCTTTTTTGAGATTTATATACCCTTTATATTTTAAACATATGAATTTAATAGAAGAAAAAAATAAAAAAAATTGCCTATGTCCAATGTTTTACAATAATCAAGGACAAGCATTAACCCGTCAAATGTATTATTATATAAATTAAATAATGAGAAAGCGGCAGTGATTTTAGATGAATTTCAAATTCATTAAGAAGCTTTAAAGTAATAATTTAGTTGTAAGGTAAAGAATATAGGGTGGCTAGTAAATGTTTTAGCGATGAGAATGTATGAATAAGTTTAGAAAGTTTGAAGAGCGTATTCAGTAACATGAGAGAATAATACAAGAAACAAAGGAAAGTATATTTATATATAGAGTGTACAAGTTTTGTGAAGAAATATATGAATTATATATATAGTATTAAAATGGCGGATATTAATGAAAATTGAATATATTAAATATGAAATATTAGATAGTTCAATTAGTCATTAAATGAACAAAAACTTGAAACATTACAATAGAAAAACATATTTATGTCTAATGTAAAAGATTTGAATGACCTATTTGATAATAAGGCTTATTTTTATAGACAGGAAGTTATGAACGATTAGTGGAATGTGGAGGAAAATTAATAGATGACTTTTAAGTTTTTTCAAAAGTATCATCTTTAATAGCAAATAATTATTCTGGTTTTTGTGGTTCATATGATATGAAACATAATATACTGCTAAGTGCGTGTACTTTTCATATTCAATATAAAGTAGAGCTTATTTAGATGTACTATAGCTTTGAATGCCAAGGAGTGCCGTATTATGGAAGCAATTCTTAAGGAAATATATGTAGAGAAAAACTGAGGCCTGCGAATATTAATAAGATAACTAAAGTTGTAAAAGAAATACAGATACCTATATTTCAAATGGATTTTGATGATTTAATCGCAGAATTCAATTTAGTTTCCCAAAATATATCAGTTGAAATTTTTAAATGCCAGTATAAAAACTTAAAAGATATTATCAACCTATAAAAAGTAAAAGAACATTAAACAAATAATCTAGAAAGTATCCTGTTAAAAATAAAGCTTAAAGTTCAGTTTCAAACATTTATATTATTAACTTATCCTTCTTTTATTCATAGACCATAAAAAATTTTATGGTCTGTTTTTTATACGTTTTGAAAAAGGATATTATTTTGGAAATGGTTAAAAGTTTCCTTAGATAACTGAAATAAAATTACATATATGGTAAAATATATAATATGATTTGTGGAAAGGGAGAATTGTATGTTAAAAGAAAATATTGAGAAAAACTCTAAGGTTAAACCTAATTCTTATCAGGTAAAAGTATTAAAGGAATGTTTTCCGCAATTTTTTAATAAAGAAATTGAATTTAACTTTGATAAATTTAAAGAATTTATACAAGCAAGTGATATAAATATATCAAAAGAGGGGTATGAATTAAATTTTTTAGGAAAATCTTATGCGCGATTACAAGTAGGTACAGAAACAAAGACTGTGATTACACCAAATATTGAACATAATAGAATTGAAGGTAATAGGAAAAGTGAGAATATTTATATTGTTGGTGATAATCTCGACGCATTAAAACATTTGCTTAAATCATATGAGGGACAAATTAAATGCATTTATATAGATCCACCATATAATACTGGTAATAATGATTTTATATATCCTGATAATTTTGAATACAATACAGAATTATTAGCTAAACAGGCTGATATTACTGAAGAGGAAGCTAATAGAATTTTAAATATGGCTGGTTCTAGTACACATTCAGCATGGTTAACATTTATGTATCCAAGATTATTTTTAGCGAAAGATTTACTGAAAAAAGAGGGATTCATTTTTATTTCTATAGATGATAATGAACAAGGCAATTTGAAACTATTATGTGATGAAATTTTTGGCGAAAATAACTTCATAGGAAATATAACTGTTCAAACTAACAAAGGAGGACAAGATTATTTAGCTTTAGCTAAGACGCATGAATATTTATTATGCTATTCAAAAAATGAAGATGCATTATTGAATAAATTGGATAACGAAAATTTATGTAGAACTATGGAAGATAAATTAGGAACTTATGAATTAAGAGAATTGAGAAATAGGAATCCTAAATTTAATAAAGCTAATAGACCTAACTTGTATTATCCTATCTATGTTAATCCAAATGAGTTTGATGACAATAAATGTAATAGTATTTCTTGCGAAAAAACGGAGGAATTTACAATTGAAGTATTTCCGTTAAACAGTAAAGGCGAAGCAAGTTGTTGGAGATGGGGACTGCCTAAACTAAAAAAAGAAACTAATGGACATACAATAGATGAGTGTCCTATAGTTGCTCGTAAGAAAAAGGATGGAAATTATAATATATATGAAAAATATAGGGGAACTCAAAGTAAAGCTAAAACAATATGGGAAATCGAAGATGGAGAATATATTTGGGATAAAAGTGAATACAGGACTGAAAGTGGAACAAAAAGATTGAGTCAACTTTTAGGTAAGGCATATTTTGACCATCCAAAGCCAGTTGAACTTATTGAAAGAATTATAGAATTAGCTTGTGATAAAAGTGATATAATATTAGATTTTTTCTCTGGATCTGCAACTACTGCAGAAGCTGTTATGAAATCAAATGCTGTAAAGAATAGGAATAATAAATATATATGTGTGCAACTTCCTGTTAATCTTGATGAAGTTTTAGATAATGCTAAAAGTAATGATAAGGAAAAATACAGACAAGCAATAGAATTTTTAGATAGTATAAAGAAACCTCATTTACTTAGTGAAATAGGGATTGAGAGAATAAAGAGAGCAGCAGAAAATATAGAAGCAGATACCAAAAAGCATATTGATTATGGGTTCAAGATATATAATTTAAATACACCTAATCAGAATACTCTTGATAAAATAATTTCATTTGATAATGCTATAAATACATTAATACCTGAAAATTATGAAGAGATGTTTGCGTTTAACAATGCTAGTGGAAAAGAAACAATACTACAAACATGGAAGATTGATGATGGTTATGGATTTATGGCAGAAGATATTGAGATTACTCTTGATAAATACGTATGTAATTTATGTGAAAATACATTGTATTTAATAGATACTGGTATTACTAGAGAGGATATAATGTCACTTATTGAAATGATTGAAAATGGTAAAATTAATATAGATAGAATAATTCTTTTTGGATATTCTTTTAGTTATAATCAACTGGAAGAACTTAAAAAGAATATAGCTTTAATTAAAAATGTAAATTCAATAAGAGTGATTGAGAGGTTTTAGTTAAAATGAAAATAAAATTAAAATCAAATCTTGAGCATCAAAATAATGCAATTAAAGCTATAGTTTCTGTATTCAATAATGTGCTTATAAATAGTAGTAATAATATATATCAAAATCCTATTATAGATTTAAATGATGATGATATTATTAATAATATTAAATTAATACAATCAGGAGGATGTGAGGGAATAGAGCCTATTTATGATAGGTATAGAAATACTATTAATAATAAAGAAATGCTAAATTTGGATATAAGGATGGAGACTGGAACAGGGAAAACATATGTTTATACTAAAATGATGTTTGAATTAAATAAATTATATAAGTTTAAAAAATTCATAATAATAGTTCCGTCTACACCTATTAGAGAAGGGACAAGGCAATTTATTTTATCAGATTATGTAAAAAAACACTTTAGTGACGATTACAATAATAAAGTATTACAACTAGATGTTTTATGTGCTCAAAATACAAAAAAGAATGGTAGAAAAATGATGCCAGCTGCTATTACTAATTTTGTTAGTGGAACAAAATTAAATGGAAATAGGATTAACGCTTTGTTAATGAGTGATAGTATGTTACTTTCAAAAGCTACAATGGAAAAGAATGATTATGATCAAACATTATTAGGACATTATACTCAACCATATCAGGCAATAGAAAGTACAAGACCTATAGTAATAATAGATGAACCTCATAGATTTAAAAGAGATAATAAAGCATATAAGTGTATTATTGAAAAATTGAAGCCTCAGTTATTAATTAGATTTGGAGCTACTTTTCCTGATAAAGTAGATGGAGTAAAAGATTACGAAAATCTGATATACAATCTAGATTCTAAAGTTGCTTTTAATAAACAATTAGTAAAAGGTATTGAAGTTGAATATTTACCTAATATAAATGAAAAAGATACCAAGATTAAACTTATAGATATTAATAATACAAATCCTAAAAGTGTAACTTTTAGAAATGAGTCTAATAAGAAAAAGTATAGTATGAATATTGGAACATCAATGGCTAATATTAATAAAAATTTTTCCAATATATTTGTTGAAGAAATAGGTAAATGTGATGATATAGCTAATTCAGTAAGGCTTTCTAATGGTACAATAATTAAAATGAATGATATAATTTATCCAAATATCTATGGAAAGACATATCAAGAGTTGATGCTATCTCTAGCATTAGATAGACACTTTGAGAAAGAAAAGGAGAACTTTTTAAGAAAAATAAAAATTAAAACTGTAGCACTATTTTTTATTGATAATAGGTATTCATATAGAGGGGAAGAAAATAATGGAGAATTAAAAGTATTATTTGAAAGGTTGCTAAAGAATAAAGTAAAAGAAATTATTCATAATATTGATAATGATACGGATAATAAGGATGAACTAAAAGAGTATAGGGAGTATCTAGAAGCAACATTGAATAATATTTCTAAGACAAATGGTGGCTATTTTTCAAATGATAATTTTGTAAATGATGAAGATATTAAAATAGAAATTGATAATATATTAAGAGATAAGGAAAAACTATTATCTATAAAAGATAAAAATGGTCAATATAATGTATTTAGATTTGTATTTTCACAATGGACATTGAGAGAAGGTTGGGACAATCCTAATGTTTTTACAATCGCGAAACTAAGATCGAGCGGTAGCGAAATAAGTAAGCTACAGGAGGTAGGAAGAGGGTTAAGGTTACCTGTAGATATAAATGGAAATAGGGTTTCAGATGAGCAATTTTACTTAAATTATATTGTTGATTATTCAGAAAAGAACTTTGCAGTGAAAGTATTAAATGAAATTAATGTTGATTGCATAAAAAATAAAAATATAAAATCTGAAATTGAATTATACTGTAATAAGAATAATATAGAATTTAAAGATATGTTTGTTAAATTGTATTTGGGTAATTTAATAGATAATGAATACAATATTATACCCGATAATCTGGAAATTTTGTATTCAAAATATCCAGATTTAATTTCTGGAATATACAATGATAAGATTATCGATAAAAATAAAAAAGAAAATTCAAGAGTAGGAATAAGAAAAGACAACTTTAATGAATTAAAAGATTTGTGGACAGCAATAAATCAAAAGTTTTATCTTGCATTTGAAGAATTAGATGAAGTAAGTTTAATTGAGGTAATTGTAAGTATACTAGATAAGAATATTAATTCTGAAATGGAAATAACAACTATTAGAACAAAAACAATTTGTGAAAATAATGAAATTAAGCTGAAATCAACAGAAAGTAAAGTTTATGAAACTAATGAGTTAATTCCATATAATGAATTTTTAATGAGAATTGAGAGAAGTACTAGTATTCCAATAACTGTATTTAATAAAGCTGTAATAAAATATAATAATAAAAATAAAATTGGTAATGATTTTTTTAACGTGAATTCTTTAAAAATTTTTATATCAGAGTTTCTCGAATGGAAAAAATTAAATTTTATTCATAGATTTACTTTTAAAAAGTTAGATGTTGATGTTAGGGAAACAGCATTGACTTATAGAGGTGGTAAAGTAAGAGACTACATTCAACAGGCAGATGTAGGAATAAAATGTTATTATGATAAAGAAACACCTCAAAAATTCTTGTATGATAAGTTTGTTTATGATAGTGAATTGGAAAAAGAAAATATAGAGAAGAGTGGTATTGATGAAGTAATTGTATTTGGTAAGATACCTAGAAGAAGTATAAAAATACCTCTTTTTTGGGGTGGAACATATAGTCCTGACTTCATGTATTTAATTAAAAAAAATGATGAAAGTATTCAATTGAATTTTATAGTTGAAACTAAGGATGTTAAATCTGAAAGCACTTTGAGAAAAGAAGAAACTGATAGAATAGAATGTGCAAAAGTATTCTTTAAAAAACTTAATCAAATAGAAGGATTAAAAGTTAGGTTTGATAAACAATTGAAAAAAGATAATATTGTTGTAATGATTAGAAAGATATTAAATTCTAAATAAAATATATTAATCAATATAAGTAAAAGTACGTTTATAAGAAAAATGATAAGAAAAGCTAGAATATTAGTTGAGAATGTCTAAAGATTACGTGTTTTTAGACATTCTCTATTTTAATATAACTGATAATTCTAAATAAACTAATATATGAATTTTTTTAGTTAAAAAGAGAAAGCTATTTATATACTTCAATAATTATAATAAATGTAAAAGGGAGAGGAGAGTGATAAAGTAGTGAAAGTAGATAGGGAATTTTACACTAGAGATTGTTTAGTTGTAGCTAAGGAATTATTAGGTAAGGTATTAGTAAGAAAAATTAATGGTAAAATAATTAAGAGCAGAATAGTTGAAACAGAAGCTTATATTGGAATGATTGATAAAGCTTCTCATGCATATAATAAGAGGCTTACAGAAAGAACTAAGCCGTTATTTATGGAGGGGGGAGTATCTTATATATATTTTATTTATGGACTGTACTATTGTTTTAACGTAGTAGCTGATAAGAGAGACTATCCAGCAGGAGTGCTTATTAGAGCAGTGGAACCTTTAAATGAATTTGAGTATTTATCACAAATACGGTTTGAAAAACCATATTCTGAGCTTACTAAAAGTCAAGTGAAAAATCTTACAAATGGACCATCAAAATTATGCATGGCTTTACATATAACTAAAGAAGAAAATATGAGAAAGTTATATGAAAATGAAGAAATATATATTGAAGATGATGGATTCAAGGTTATTGAAATTGTTGAAACTACAAGAATCGGGATAGATTATGCTGAGGAGGCTATTAATTTTCCGTGGAGATTTTACATAAAGGATAACATATATGTATCTAAGAAATAAAAAGTGCTGCCAGGATTTACTGGCAGCATTTTTATATGCATTCAATAATATCTCCACCCATGCATTCACAGCATTGGTCTAAGCATATTAAATCGCAACAACTTATATCAAAATCGCAGCAGCAATCATCACAGCAACAGCAAGAGCAACCACGGTTTCTTCTTCTATAGCCACCATGATAATAATCATCACAGTAATGCTTATGCCTTGACATAAGATTAGCATATGATTCTTTAATGAAGTCATTAGATGGATCTAATGATATGGCATTATTAAAGTAATATATGGCACTATCATACCATGATTTATTAAAGAGCATAAGACCATACATGTAATTCCACATGGCATTTTTTTCAGTGATGGAATTAAGCTTTTCTTCTGCTAAATCTATTTTTCTTTTCTTTATAAGATTAATTATTTCTTTAAATATATTTTCATCATAACTTTTACTAATTTCCATGGATAAATCATCTCCTTAAGGTATATTACAATTTTATGTATTTATATTTAATTATATACAAGTGAAAATAAGTTAACAACTTACTTGGGTAAATAATAATGTTTAATAAAAGAAAAACTTGGTATATAATATAATAGTTAATTTACTAAAAGCGTGAGGTGGAGCAGTGAATATTAGAGAGCTAAATAGTTTAATGACAAGTCATGATATAAAAAATAGGCTCCCAAGGGGACGAAGATCCGTAAATGAAGGGTTAGTACATCAAGTCAAATCTATGGTAGATCCACAGTATGACTCTTTAGATATTTATGGGAAGGTTATGTCAAGTGAAAGCAGGGAAATGTATAGTACCAATATTTCCATTGATATAAAAAATTTAAAATTAATATATACAGAATGTGACTGCATTGATTATAAAGACAATGCAGATTTTAATTCAAATTATATATGTAAGCATGTAGCTGCTACATTTTATAGATTTATAGATATCTTAGAAGAAAGACTTAAAGAAGAGAGCAGAGGTCAAGGTTTAAGTGCTAGAAAAATAGATATGGATTATAGCAAAAAACTGTTAGATCAGTTAGATGAAGATGATAATAAAAGAGAAATGCTAAATATAGAAGTTTCTTTAGAAAAGAAAAGCTATTTTAGAGGCGAGCCTTTTTTTGAAGCAGATTTTAAAATAGGTAGCAATCATCTTTATGTAATGAAGAACATTCCTGAGTTTGTTAAAGCAAGAATAAACGAAGAAAAATTAATTTATGGTAAAAATTTTATTTATGATCCTAAAAGACATTATTTTTCAGATGAGGATGAAAGAATAATAGATTTTATTGAAGAATATGCGGGGTTAAATGAAGCTTTAGGAAGTGGTCCTTTATATGGAAGAACAAGCAGTGGACCAATTTCTAAAAATAAGATGCTGGTGATACCATCACAGACATTAAGAAGATTTTTAGAGTGCTTATCCCATAAGAGAATAACATTTATAGAGAAAGATGAAGAAAAAAAGATAAAAATAAAGAAAGAGGATATGCCACTAAAGTTTAAATTGGAAGAGGACCATGACAGCATTAATTTAAGCATATCAAACAATCTTCCAAGGCCACTTACATATAAAAGTGATGTATATATTTATGATGATGTAGTATATCTACCGTCAAAAAAGCAGGCTCAAAAATATAAACTATTTTACTCAGCCTTAAAGGATAACGAAAAAATATCCTTCAAAGGTGAAAAGAAGAAAGATGTGTTTACTAAGATAATTCCTGCTTTAGATATAATTACAAAAGAAGTTAATCTTGATGACAATTTAAAGAAGAATATTGTAAAAGAAGATTTAAAGATACAAGTATTTTTTGATAGAGATAAGAAAAGTACTTGGGCTGATGTAAAGATGAATTATGGCGAAGAATCTTTTAATCTTGCTAAAGGACCAAATAATGAACAATATATAATAAGAGATTTAAATAAAGAACAAAATATTGAAAATGTTTTAAATAGACATAGTTTTTATAGGGATAAAGGAAAGTTTATCTTTAATGGTGATGATGATAAGTTATATGAATTTCTTTTAAGTGATTTAAAAGATGTAAAAGAGTGTGGAGAGGTATTTTATTCTGATAGGTTTAAAGATAGAAAAATTTATGGGTCTACATCTATGAAAGGATCCATAAAGAAAGATGGTAATAGCAATTTCTTAGAGTTTACCTTTGAAGTGGAAGAAGTTGATAAAGCAGAATTTGCAGATATTTTAAGAGCTTTTAAGGAAAAAAGGAAATTCTATAAATTAAAGAATGATTCATTTGTTAATTTTGCTGATGAAAAGGTAAAAGACTTTTTCACTTTAGCAGAAACATTGTCACTAGATAATAATATGGATGAAAATAGAATTAGGATTCATAGAAATAGAGCTGCATTTATAAATGAAGCAATAGAAAGTGGCAATATGTCTTATATAGATGGAAAAGAAATTGTATCACATATTTCTAATAAACTTAAGACTATTAAGGAAGTTAATTATAGCATTCCAGCAAAATTAAATGCTAAACTTAGAGATTATCAAATAACAGGATATAATTGGTTTAAGACTTTAAGTCATTATGAATTTGGTGGGATTTTAGCAGATGAAATGGGACTTGGTAAAACAATTCAAACCATAACATTCTTGCTTTCAGAAAAAGAGAATAATAAGAAATCACTTATAGTGACACCAACTTCATTAATTTATAATTGGAAAAGTGAGTTTGAAAACTTTGCTCCATCAATGAGGATTGCTGTACTGCATGGAAGTAAAGAAGAAAGAATTGAAATTATGGAAAATATAGAATCTTATGATGTTATACTTACAACTTATGGGACACTTAAAAATGATTATGAATGGTATAATGACAAAGAATTTGATTATTGCATCATAGATGAAGCACAGCATATAAAGAATCCTCAATCTATAAGCAGTGAAACTGTAAAAGAGATAAAAGCTAAAGTCAAATTTGCCCTTACAGGTACACCAATAGAAAATAATCTCTTAGAATTATGGTCAATTTTTGACTTTGTAATGCCAGGATACCTTTATAATAAAAATAGGTTCCAGGAAAGATTTATTGGAACTAGGGAAGGAACTGTAGCTCTTAAGAAGATGATACAACCTTTTATTTTAAGAAGGCTTAAGAAAAATGTTATGATGGAATTGCCAGATAAAATAGAAAAGAAGTATTATGTGGAAATGAATGAAGAGCAGAAGAAAGTATATTCATCTTATATTGCTGATATAAAGGAAAAGATGAATGACAAAGATATTAATAAAGATAAGATAACCATATTTTCATATTTGACAAAGTTAAGGCAGTTATGCTTAGATCCATCTGTTATTGTTGAGGGGTATAATGGCGGAAGTAGCAAGATAGATACAGCACTTTCTATAGTTTGTGATGCCATTGATGCAGAAAGGAAGATACTTTTATTTTCGCAATTTACATCAGTACTTGACAATATAAAAAAGACATTAAAAGAAAATAATATAGATTATTATTATCTAGATGGTGCAACAAAAGCACAAGAAAGAATAAAACTTGTTAATGATTTTAATAGTAAAGATGATGTTAGCGTATTTTTAATATCTTTAAAAGCAGGAGGAACAGGACTAAATTTAACATCAGCAGATATGGTAATTCATTTTGATCCATGGTGGAATCCAGCCATAGAAGATCAAGCAACAGATAGAGCCCATAGATTTGGACAAAAAAGTAATGTAGAAGTAATAAAACTTATTGCAAAAGGGACCATTGAAGAAAAGATAATTAAGCTACAAGATGATAAAAAGGAAGTAATTGGAGAAGTAATGAATGGAGATTATAAGAATGGAAGTTTACTTGGAACATTAAGTGAAGAGGAAATAAAGGAATTATTCTTATAATTGGGAGGGAAGAAAATGCTAATTGAAGAGAGAAAGAAAATAATATTAGAAAAGTTAAAAATCAATTCTATGGTAACTTTAGCAGAGCTCATAGATGAAATTGGTGCCTCTGAATCAACCATTAGAAGAGATCTTCAAATGCTTGATAAGGAAGGAAAGTTGAAAAAGGTTCATGGAGGAGCAGTAGCCATTGGAGATGACTATTTTAAAAATGACTATAAGGTTATCCTTAGACAGGAAATAAATAAAGGTGAAAAAAATGAAATAGCAAAGTTTGCCTCTAAAATAGTTGAAGATGGTGATACTATATATATAGATGCTGGAACAACTACAGAGCATATGATTGATTATTTAAAGAATAAGCAGATTACTGTAGTGACAAATGGAATTGCTCATGCTAAAAAATTAGTTGATATGAATATAAAAACTTTTATTTTAGGTGGGGAAATAAAAGGCGTTACAGAAGCTATTGTAGGTGTTAGAGCTGTAAAGGACCTTGAAAGCTACAATTTCACAAAGGGATTCTTTGGTGCAAATGGAATAAGTTTAGAAAATGGATGTACTACTCCAGATGCCAACGAAGCTATGGTAAAAACAGAAGCAATCAAGAAATGTGGCAAGGCATATATACTTGCAGATAAAAGTAAATTTGATGAAAATAGCTTTATAACTTTTTGTAAGATGGAGGATGTAATAATAATTACTGATAAAGAAGAGTGTGAAAAATATAAAACAGAAATATTTAAGATAAAGTAGTAAGGCTATGATTTGTGTCTAATAATTAATGCAGATACTTAAAATAAATCTAGGGAGAAAAGGGAGGAAGAAATGAATAAAACAAAAAAGGCAATATTTAATGCTGCAATAAAAGTGTTTTCGATAGAGGGATATGATAGTGCCACAGTAGAGGAAATAGCTTCAGAAGCAGGAGTGGCAAAAGGGACATTATATTACAATTTTCAGGGTAAAGAGGAAATTTTTAAATTTGTAATAGATGAAGGAATGAAGCTAATAAAGAATGAAGTGCTTGATGCCATAAAGGATATTGATGATCCTCTTGAAAAGTTAAAAATATCAGCTAAAGTACAGCTAAGATATGTGTATAATAATAAAGAATTTTTTAGAGTAATAATGAGTCAAATATGGGGAGATAAGAATCGTCATCAAGAAATGAGACAAGAGATTAGAAGACTTGTAAATATAAACTCAAATAGAATAAATGATATAACTAAGGGAAAAGCAGATAAAGATGTGTTAGAAGTTTTAGGATGCTGCTTTATAGGGGTGTTATTTTCTTCAGCATTATATGAAATTTTATATGAAGACCAATATTCAGAAAATTATATAGTAGATAGATTTATGGAGTATGTTAATTTTTCAATAGAAAAGATTAATAAAAAAGTATAATTAAGAAAAGAGATAATGTTTATGAATACAAAAAATATCACTTATTCAGCTGTTTTTTCAGCTATATTTGTTTTGCTAAGTATAATAGCTATTAGTACCGGTATTGCATATTCCTTATTCCTAGATATAATAGTACCTATATATGTATGTATTGTATTTTTAAAGCTTGACAGAAAGTATGCAGTATTTATGAGCATTACGTCACTTATGATTGTTTTTTTCATTTTAGGTAATGTGGTAGCAGCAATTTGGATGGCACAAGGTATGATAATTGGATTTATATGTACTTTATTTATTAGTAGGGATAGCTGCATTTTTGATGATTTATTGTTTTCATCAATACTGGCCACTTTTGTAATAATATTTGTGGATATATATTTTTCAGCGCTTACAGGATATAGTTTAATTAAAGATTCAGAAGAACTTTTAAAAACTGTAGTAAAGACATTAAGTACATATAATCCATTAATGGTATTGCCAGATTATTATTCATCACTAATAATTTATTTAAGTATTGCAACTATACCAGTAGGAACAGTAATGGTGGTTTATTTAGGATCTATGACATTGGGAAATAAATTAATGATTTTAGACAAAAATACTAAAAGAAAGTTCAATATAATAAAACAATTTAAAAAGTATGGTTCACTATTATGTTGCAGTAAAGAAGCTTATATATTTTCTATAGTATATGTGATTATAGTAGAGTTAATTAAAGTTTTTAATATTAAAATAACAATAGATTATTTAAGGGTAGTTATTATGTCTATGGAAGTAATATTCTTTTACTTTATTGTTAAAGATTCACTTTCATTTGTTATGAAGTATATAATAATAAGAAATAAATCAATGGTATTATATAAAATATTATTAATATTTTCAGTGTTTTTATTATTAACAAATTTTAAAATTACAGTTTTATTACTTATTATTTCATCATGGATAATAAATAATAAAATAGATTTAAGACAGAGGCAGATAAAGGCTTTAGAAGCAATTTAATTTTTTAAATAAAAAAACAGTAAAATTAATTTTTACTGTTTTTTTATTTTTTGGAATTTACATAATTAAAGTTTCATATATATAAATATAAATAAATTCAGAGGTGATATAAATGAGTATTTATGTATTGAAAGAGTATGTTGAAAAGTGCATAGCTTTAGGAAAAGAAGCAACCTTTGAAGGATTAAAGAAGTATTATAGCAATAAAAGTAGCAATAAAAAGATATAGATAGCATTTAAGTGGAATTTATAAACTAATTATGTTATTCTAAATTATATTAAAAAATTTAGAAGGAGAATATATAATATGGATAAAATAGGAAGTAGAAATAAGGGAATAATTTTAATTATTATTTCTGCCTTTGGATTTGCTATGATGTCTGCTTTTGTAAAATTAGCTGGTGATCTACCGTCATTTCAGAAAACGTTTTTTAGAAACTTAGTTTCGTGTTTTGTAGCAATGTTTTTTATCATAAAGCACAAGCAGAGTTTTTTTGGCAAAAAAGAAAATCAGAAGATATTAATAACAAGATCAACCTTTGGTACTTTAGGTATAATATTTAATTTTTATGCCATTGATAAACTTGTGTTATCAGATGCAAATATGCTTAATAAACTAAGCCCATTTCTTGTCATTATTTTTTCGGCATTATTTTTAAAGGAGAAAATTAACTTAAGACAATTGATTTCAATAATTATTGCCTTTATAGGAGCCTTATTTATAATTAGGCCTGAATTTAACATGGCAGTAATGCCAGCTATAGTTGGAGTGTTAGGAGCAGTATGTGCTGCAGCAGCTTACACATGCTTAAGATTCCTTGGAGGAAAGGAAAAACATTATACAATTGTATTTTATTTTTCAACCTTTTCTCTAATAGTAATAGCACCATTTATGATTGCTGTATATAAGCCTATGAGTTTTATGCAGTTTGTTTATTTAATATTTGCTGGAATATTTGCCACTGTAGGGCAGTTTGGTATTACTTTAGCATATAAATATGCACCATCAAAAGAAATTTCAATTTTCGATTACTCCAATATAATTTTCTCAGCTATAATAAGCTTTGTAGTATTTGGAGTTTTACCAGATTATATGAGTATAATAGGATATGTAATAATCTTTGGGGCATCCTTATATATGTATTTGTATAATAGAAAATTAGATAAGGAAAAAGCATAGGAGAAATAGTTATGAAGGACAATTATGAAAATATAGAAGAGGTTTTTACAGAAATGCTAAAATACAGTGTTGATGAAGCCTTTAAATATTGTGATGAAGGATATGATGAAACTAAAAACCCAGAATTCCTTCTTTATAAAGGACATGCACATCTTGTTTCAGGAGAGTATGAAGAAGCTATATTATCAGTAGATAAGGCTTTTGAATTAGGATGCGATTATCAAGTATATGGTTATAATGTAAAAGCTGAAGCACTACTAGAATTAGGTTTGTATGTAGAAAGTAGAAGATACTATGAAAGAGTAATAGAATTGTCGCCAGACAATTATATAGCTACTATATTCCAAGTGGAACTTGATATTAGAGAAGAGTTCTATGAGGACGCTATTAGTAGAGCAGAAGCATATATAGAAAACTATGGAAATAATAAAGATGAAGTAGCAGATCTAAAATCAGCTATAGCATGGACATATATGGTAGATTTAAATTTACCACATGAAGGCTTTGAATACTTTAAGGAAGCTATAGAGCTAAATGAAAATTGCAGCAGAGCACATACAGGAATAGGTATTTACTATAATCATATTAAGGAATATGAAAAAGCCATTGAAAGCTTTATAAAAGCTATTGAATGTGCACCTGAAGATGGAGAAAACTATTTTGGACTTGCGGTATGCTATAAAGAAATAGGAAAATTTGAAGAAGTGGAAAAGAATTTAATTATGGCCAATGCACTTTTGCCAGAAGATAATAGAATATTATATGAGTTTGCTTTTGAACTTTTACGTCAGGAAAAAAAGGAAGAGGCAATAGAGATGTTTAAAGAAATACTAATATATAATCCAGATGATGAAGAAGTGGCAGGTTTAATCAGTTCACTTAATTAGGAGGAAATTATAATGGAAATAAGAGAAGAATTTTTATGGGGATACGCGGAAAAATTAGAAGAAGATGCAGCTACAGCACTTGCCTATGCCATGGAAGAGTTAGAAAATAGTAAAAATCCAGAAATACATGTTTATGTAGCTGATGCTTTAATGGCATTAGATGATTATGAAGGTGCAGTGGAAGAAATTAATGAAGCTCTAGAAAAGAATATAGTTAATGTTAATTACGCTAAAAGTTTAAAAGGTGAAGCACTATTTTATTTAGAAAGATATGAAGAAAGTAAGAAGGTATTTACAGAAATTTTAGATAGCAATCCTAACAGCTTTTTTGTGGTAGCATACCTTACTGACATAGATATAAAGCTTGGTAAATATGCAGAAGGTATTGCAAGAGCTGAAAAAGTTCTTAGCTCAAATACATTAAGCAATTCAGATGCAGCACATATAAAAGCAAATGTAGGCTGGATCAAGCTAAAATATTTACATAAAGCCAGTGAAGCAATGGTAGATTTTGAAGAGGCCCTAAAATTAGATGCAAATATGGGTAGTGTCTATATAGGCATAGCAGAATATTATATGTCAAATAAAGATTATGAAAAAGCTTTAGAAAATTATGAAAAAGCAATAGATTTAGATGAAGGTAGTGTTGACGTTTATTATAATTTAGCAATGTGTCTTAAAATGATGGGCCATAAGGAAGATGCTTATGAATATTTCAATATAGTTTATCAATATGATCCTAGCTATAAAGATGTAAAAGAAATAATAGATGAATTAAATAGGAAATAATATTAAGAAAGATGTTTTTATAAGTAAAAACATCTTTTTTAATATATAAATTAAAAAAAGTGATATTATATAGGTAAATAGGGAATATGGAGGATGAAAAAATGAGAATAGCTTTAATAGCACATGATAAGAAAAAAGAAGAAATGATTGAATTTACAAAAAAGAATGAAAGTATTTTAAAAAAAGTAGAACTAGTTTCTACAGGAACAACTGGGCTTAAAGTAATGGAAAATACTGATTTAAAAATTTATAGATATAAGAGTGGACCTTTAGGAGGAGATCAGCAAATAGGTGCTTTGGTGGCAGACCATAATATAGATATGATAATCTTTTTAAGAGATCCACTAACATCGCAGCCACATGAACCGGATATAATGGCACTTTTAAGATTATGTGACGTATACAAGGTACCACTAGCAACCAATGTAGCATCAGCTCAACTTTTACTTGACGCCATTGACGTAAAATTATAAAAATGAAAAATCCCACTCAAAATATGAGAGGGATTTTTTTTGATTATATATAGTCTTAAATAAAATACTCGTAAATGAGTATAAACATTAATAAAAAAATCAGTTCAGCAATTAACCATAAAAAGAAATAGGAAAAAATATAGTATACATAATAATGAAATATAAAGAGTAATACTTAAATAAAATGTTTATACTAACTTAGAGGTGATAGTTAATGAATTTAAGTACAGGAATAAATCTTCAAAAAGAATTAAATGCAATTATGAGAAGAGTGAAAAAACCTAAAATCCATGATAAGGAAGAGTGTATTTTTTGCTGTGATGATAATTATGATGATGGATATGATTATAAAAATCATGAGGTCTATGATTTAGAAGATGAAGATGAAAATGAAAATTTGGATATGAGAGATATGATGCAATTTGATTCAAAAATCTTAATGTATTTAGGTGTAGGAATTGCATTGGGTGCATTAGGAGTATATTTGTTAAGAAGATAGTTAATTGAAATCATATGAAAATTAAATGACATAGAATTGTAAGTTTTATGTCATTTAAAATTTTATATTTAATTTTATATTTATAGAGAGAAAGTGAATAAATGAAAAAAATAATAATCAAAGTTTTAGCGGCATTACTGATAGTTACACCAATTAATATTGAAGTTCAAGCACTACTTTGTAAAGAACAATATGAAGTTGAAAGTACGGAAAATGTTCAGGAGATAATGGAAACATTATGTTCAGATAAATGTAGGGGAAGAGTAGTAGCAACAGATGAAAATTTAAGAGCTGCCCAGTATATAGAGAATTATTTTACATCAATAGGTTTAGATATATTTGATGGAGACAGCTTTTATAATGAAACAGGTTTAAGATATCGTGGCAAGGAGAATTTTGCTATTAATAATGTGGTAGGTGTTATAAAAGGAACTGAAGGTGAAAACGCAGTGTTTTTAACAGCACATTTTGATCATATTGTAGGACAGAACGGCCAGAAATTAATGGGAGCCATAGATAATGCATCAGGGATAAGCGTAATTTTACAAACTGCTAGGAAACTAAGTGCAAAAGCAAAAGAAAAACCTTTAAAAGATGATATTGTTATTGTTGCTTATAATGCTGAAGAAACAGGCTTAAATGGAAGTAATGAGTTTATGAAAAAATATAATAAGAAATATAATAAGTGCTATAATATAAATATTGATTGTGTTGGTGTAAAAGATTGTATGGAACTAGCAATGGGAAATAATGATGCTAAATCTGAAGGATTATACAGTGCCATGAGAAAAATATTTAATGAAGAAGAAGTTCCGTATAATGATAATGTTTATGCAACTAAAAATGGTGTTATCAGAGGAACTAGCGATCATCAAATCTTTAGAATGTATGGATATCCATCGCTAGTCATTGGTGATGATAATATAATAGATATTGTCCATACTGATAATGATAATCTTGATAATGTAGATTATAGTGATTTGGAAAAGTTAAGTGAAGTAATATATAAATTTATATCTGAAAATCGCTATGATATGAATGAAATAAAAACTGGAAATTAAGTTTCCAGTTTTTATTTTTTTAAGCAATAATGTTTGCCAATTATAATACATTTACAATCTTCACCATGGCCTAGTTCAAAAGATTTAGCTATAGGAATGGAGGAGTCTATTAGAGAAATAATCATTTCTTCAATGGAAGGTTTATAGTTTTCCCTTTCCATTTCAGTAAAGGTTCCAAGTATTATACCTTTAATATTATCAAAGGCACCTACTTGCTTATATTGACTAAGGAATGTTGCCATCTTTGCACAATCGCCACTTAAACTTTCAAGGAATAATATTTTATTATTAAAGTCAGGCTGATACTTGGTGCCCATAAGCTTAAGGAAACAACGAATATTACCACCAACAACCATACCTTCCATTTTAGAACCACGAATAAATTCATATTTAAAGCTAGGCGTATTAGATTTCATAAAGCTATTTAAAAAATATTCTTTTTGCTCAATAGAGTATTTTCCTATTAGGTGTCTTAATTGATAATGATAAGTTGTTATATTTCCATTAGAATTAATGGCATTTAATAGTGTTGATAAATCACTGTATCCGAAAAATGGTTTAGGATTGTTTGATATAACTTGAAAGTCAATATAATCTAATGTTTCGTTAGAAAGGTCTCCACCAGAAAGGTCAAAGATAGCTTTTATATTTGTGTCTTTAAAATATGTATTAAGTATATCTGCTCTTTCCTTACCACTACCATTAAATGGACCTTGTTTTTTGTAAAACACAGGTGAAAGAATAGGATTTAATCCTAGGTCTTTAAGAGCTTCAATTAAATTATCTATTTTATTTTTATTTGCAATATCAATACCATTGGAATTAGCCACAAGACCAATGGAATCATGAGTTTTTAATAATGAATTCAAATTAACATCTCCTTATTTATAGTTATTTACTATATTATAAGCATATACTTGATAAATTTATAGATAATATTATTAAAAAGCACCAGATTTTGATATTACTTATGTAAATGTGATATACTGTAGGGGTGAAAGATTAAGTTTATGAGGTGTTGTACTAATGGAAGAAAAGATTTTACAAGAATATATAAAAAATATAACAAAGGCCAGTACATATTTTATATTTAAAAACGGGCCAGTAAAGAAGTTACAGGAAGAAGGTAAACTAACAGCTGAAGAAGTAAAAGAAATGCAAGTTTATATGCAAAATCATTTAGCATATTTATATAATGTGTTATTAGAAGAAAATAATTTAAAGAAATTTGATTTAGTAGTAGGAACTATGAATAATTTCTATGTAAATGACAATGAAAATATTGAATTATGTGATGATGGATTTGATAAATTCTTTGAAGGATTGTTCCCAAAAACTAGTAATATTACAATGAAATAAATAAAATAATGATAAGATTATCCTATAAATAGTTTAATGGAAAGAGTAATGGATATAGTTAAGGTAGTTTTAGGATAATCTCATCATTTAAGTTTATTCACTTAAGTCTAAAATTATATCGAAACAAAGCAATAAAATTATATTATAGAAAACATAGGAGATGATTTAATGTACATAGCATTTGGAAATAGAGTTGTAGATAGCATGGATATGAAAAAATTAATTGAAGACAATACTGAGTTTAAAGTAATAAAAGATATGAGTAAGGGTTCTAAGAGAGAAGATATAGTAGCTTTTAATTTAAGTATGAGCATTGATTTATTAAATGAAGAATTAAGTGAAGAATTTAATTTAAGTGAAGTAGATGAAGATACTTTATTTGAAGAGTATATGGCTCTTACAGAAGAAATAGCTGTAGAAATTGAAGAATTCTTAGATGATGATGCAATAATGGAATTTGCAGCATATAAAATGGATCCATCAGATAATGATATAAAGGCAGTAATTGTTATAGCACAGGAAGAGTTAGGAATGCCTAAGGTTAAAGATGTAATGAGAAGATTATTAACTCAAGTTGAGTAGTTTAATGAACAAATGCTCTGCGGATTTTAGGAGTAAGTTGTTATATTATTTAGTTATAATATTGCTGGATGGTATTTTTATGCCATACGTATTTTTGATATACCTATAAATATAATAATATCACCGCTTAGTGTTTATAATACTGAGCGGTTTTTTTAATAAATAGTTGTTACTCTAGGAAAATCAAAAAAGTCGTTAGATATAATATTATGACATGATTAAATTCAGTATATGTAATAATAGCATAAGGAGAAATTAGTAATGAAGAAGAATAAATATCCAAGGTTAATGATTGCGGGAGTAAAAAGTGGTAGTGGGAAGACTACTCTTACATGTGCTTTACTTAAGGCTTTAAAAAATAGAAATTTAAACTTAACTTCTTTTAAATGTGGACCAGATTACATAGATCCAATGTTCCATTCTGAAGTTATAGGAATTAATTCTAGAAATTTGGATTTGTTTTTCAATGAGGAAGAAACTATTAAAAGTCTATTTTGTAAGAATGCAGAAAATAGTGATATAGCAATAATTGAAGGAGTAATGGGATTTTATGATGGTATCAGTGCTGAAAGTACAGCTGCCAGCTCATATGACTTAGCAAGAGTGTTAGAAACACCAGTGGTCTTAGTGCTTGATTGTGAAGGAATGTATCTTTCAATTGTTCCAGCAATAAAAGGTTATATTGATTATAAAAAGGACAGTAATATAAAAGGTGTAATCTTAAATAATGTATCACAAATGATTTATGGAGAAATGAAGGAAGTAATTGAAAAAGAATTAAACATCAAGGTTCTTGGACATCTTCCTAATATGAAAGAAATAAGCTTTGAAAGTAGGCATTTAGGACTTATTACAGCAAAAGAAGTTGAGGAATTAGAAAGTAAGCTAGAAGTTATGGCAGAAAAAGTATCAGAAACTGTAGACTTAGATTCTTTAATTGCTTTAGCAAATGAAGCTCCAGATATAGAGCATAAAAGTATTCATATAAAGAAGATTTATGATAATATTAATATTGCAGTGGCAATGGATAAAGCATTTTGCTTTTATTATGCAGATAATTTAGATTTGTTAAGGGAAATGGGAGCTAATATAATTCCATTCAGTCCTATTAATGATGAAAAGCTTCCTGAAAATATTGATGGGTTAATTATTGGAGGAGGTTACCCTGAAGTATATGCTAAAAAACTTTCTCATAATAAATCTATGAGGAATGATATATATGAGGCTATAACACTTAAAGGCCTTCCAACCATAGCTGAATGCGGAGGGTTTATGTATCTTAATGAAACTTTAGAAGATATTGAAGGAACTGAGTTTAAAATGGTTGGTGCAATAAAGGGGAAAAGCTATAAGACAAATAAATTAGGCAGATTTGGATATATAAGTTTAACAGCACAGGAAGATACATTGATTTGTAAAAAGGGAATGAGTATAAAAGGACATGAATTTCATTACTGGGATAGTACTTGTAATGGACAATCTTTTAAAGCACAGAAGCCTATGAGAAAGAAAAATTGGTTGTGCATTAATAGCATAAATAATTTATTTGCAGGATATCCTCATTTACATTATTATTCTAATATTGACTTTGCAAGTAATTTCATACATAAATGTAACGATTATAAAAAGGGGAGATAGAATGTCAATTTATTTAAAGGATATATTATCATCGATTAAAGAATTGGATAAAGATGCTATGGAAATGTCACAAAAACGCTGGAATAGTATAGCAAAGCCGCTTAACAGTTTAGGGCTATTAGAAGAAGTAGTTATTAAGATGGCTGGAATAACAAGAAACCCTAATATAGACATTAAAAAACGTGCTGTTGTAGTAATGTGTGCTGATAATGGGGTAGTTGAAGAAGGGGTAACTCAAACAGGACAGGAAGTTACGGCAATTGTAGCTGAAAATATGGTTAAGGGTGATACTTCTGTTGATAATATGGCAAAGTGTGCAAATGTTGATGTAATACCTGTTGATATTGGCATAGCTAGAGATATGCATATTGATGGATTAATAGAAAATAAGTTAATGTATGGTACCAATAATATGACAAAGGAGCCTGCCATGGCAAAAGATACAGCCATAGAAGCAATAGAATGCGGTATTAGAATAGTTAAAGATTTAAAAGATAAAGGTTATGGAATAATTGCTACAGGTGAAATGGGCATTGGTAATACCACCACCAGCAGTGCAATTGCAGCTGTTCTTTTAAGTCGAGATGTGGAAGAGGTAACAGGAAGAGGTGCAGGATTATCATCAATAGGCTTAGATAAGAAAATAAATGCAATAAAGAAAGCAATAGAAATTAATAAGCCAAAGAAGGAAGATCCAATAGATGTGCTAAGTAAAGTTGGAGGACTTGATATTGCAGGACTTGTGGGAGTATTTATTGGTGGAGCAGCATTAAATATACCTTTAGTCATTGATGGATTTATTTCTGCAGTGGCAGCTTTAGTAGCAGTGAAGATTTGTCCAGCAGTTAAATCATATATCATACCATCCCATTTATCAAAAGAGCCAGCAGCAATTGCAATTATGAAAGAGTTAAATTTAAAGCCATTTATAGATTGCAATATGTGCTTAGGAGAAGGTACAGGGGCTGTAGCAATAATACCACTATTAGATATGGCTCTTTCAGTGTATGGTAATATGAGCACCTTTGAGGAAATAAATGTTGATAAATATGAGCCTTTAAGTTAATTTATAATTATATTGTTTTTAGTATTAAATCAGAAGCATCTAAAAAAGAAGTTTCTGATTTAATATGCTTTATAAGTATAATCTTTTAAAGGAGGTAAATTTATGATTACATTAGTTAGTGGAGGAGCAGCCAGCGGAAAATCAGAATATGCAGAAAATATAAGTATGTCTAGAAAAAATGGCACATTAATATATATTGCAACGATGATGCCCTATGATAGTGAATGTTATAAAAAGATAGAAAGACATAGAGAAATGAGAAAAGAAAAAGGATTTTTAACATTAGAGTGTCATTATGATTTAAAGTCAATAAAATGTAAAGATATTTCTAAGGATAGTACAATTCTATTAGAATGTATTTCTAATTTATTAGCCAATGAAATGTATGATCAAAATAGATGTAGAGAAAATGCTGTTTTGGAGATTGTTGATGGAATACGCAGCTTAAAAGGCAAATGTGAAAATTTAGTTATTGTAACTAATGAAATTTTTTCTGATGGAAATAAATATGATAAAGATACAGAAGAGTATATTAAAAACTTAGGTATAATAAATAAAGAGTTGTCACATATTGCTGATGAAGTAATAGAGATAGTTTATGGAATAGAAGTAAGAATAAAATAATTCTATTAATAAGTGAAGTAATTGGAGGTGATTAACATTAAAACTATATTTGAATCAATAATAATTTCATTTTCAATGTACTCTAAAATTCCTATGCCTTATGTTCAGTGGAAAGAAGAAAATATGAAGTATGCCATGTGCTTTTTTCCATTGGTTGGACTTGCAATAGGAATAGTGATGGGAGCATGGATGTATCTAGCTAAATTTTTAGGAATAGGCAATATTTTATTTGCAGGTATTGCTACTATCATACCAGTTATTATTTCAGGTGGAATACATATTGATGGATTTTGTGATACAGTGGATGCTAGAAGCTCTCATCAAAGTGCTGAAAGGAAACTAGAAATTTTAAAGGATCCTCATATTGGTGCCTTTGCATTAATATATTGTGTTGTTTACTTTATAGCAGTATTTTCATTTTGGACTGAAATAAATATAAATATGGATACTATAATTTTTATAGCTTTGGGATTTATGTTATCAAGAGCCTTTAGTGCAGTATCAATTGTTACATTTAAATGTTCAAAAAATAGTGGTTTAGCGTATATGTTTTCTAATGCAGCTGAAAAACAAGTGGTAAAGAAAAGCATGTTTGTTTACATTGTTATGATTTTTACTATTATGCTATTTATAAATAGTTTATTAGCAATTATTACAATACTTTTAACAATTTTATGTTTTGTTAAGTATAAGAAAATGTCGTATAATGAATTTGGAGGAATAACTGGTGATTTGGCTGGATATTTCTTGCAAATGTTAGAACTTATATTATTAATAGCTGTAGTTATTTTTGGAGGAACATCATGATAGAGTTTGTAATAGGCGGAACAGCACAAGGAAAACTTAAATATGTGTTGGATAAGAATAATCTGACAAAAGAAGATGTTTGTAACGGTGAAGAATGTGATTACAACAATATAAATAAGAAAATATTATACAATTTCCATTTATTGTGTAAAAGACTTTTGAAAGATAAGATAAATATACTTTCTTTTGTTGACGAGTTACTAGAAAAAAATAATGACATTATTATAATTAGTAACGAAATTGGATATGGAATTGTACCATTAGATAAGGAAGAAAGAATTTGGCGAGAAGAAACAGGAAGAGCATGTACAAAAATTGCTAGGAAAGCAACTATTGTTACTAGAGTAATGGCTGGTATACCTATAAATATAAAAAAGGAAAGCACATATTATAAGAGAAGTGAAAAGAAGAATTTCAGTTCAACTTTAACTGTTGCTTTAATTCGTCATGGTCTTACTGAAGGGAATAAGGATAAAAAATACATAGGCATTACAGATGAAAGTCTTTCTTTAAACGGTATATATGCACTATTTGATTCTATATCAAAAGAAATTTATCCAAGAGCTAATAAAGTATATTCAAGTCCAATGAAGAGGTGTGTGGAATCTGCTAAAATGATATATCCTAAAGCAGAAATTATAATAAAAGATGATTTGAAGGAAACAAACTTTGGCGATTTTGAAAATAAAAATTATGATCAGTTAAAAGATGATCTTAATTATCAAAGATGGTTGGCTAGTGGTGGGACTTTCCATATACCTAATGGAGAAAGTAGGGAAGAGTTCAGTGAAAGATGTGAAAAATGCTTTGAAGAAATAATTAATCAATCCTTAGGTGAAGAATGTGTTGCTTTAATTATTCATGGTGGTACAATAATGGCTATTTTGGATAAATACTCTAATCCACATAAGGACTTTTATAATTGGCAAGTTAAAAATGGACAAGGTTATATTATTGAAATTGATAAAAATACCTGGATTAATGATAAGAAGGTACAGGTCATAAAAGAAATATAATAATAAAAAAGATATAGTGAATAAAAATATTCCACTATATCTTTTTTATCAAAATCAACACCTCTATATTATTTTTCAAATTATTTAATCATCCTCTCTACTTAAATATAGTAATAAAAGTATAAAAAAATAATAGAATTACAATGAATAGACTGATTAAAATAGGAGAAATTTTATGACAGAGTTTTTTAGTAATTTTGGTAAAAAGATATCTAATGTAGGACAAGAAACTGTTAAAAAAACTAAGGAAATAGCTGAGATAAGTAAAATAAGCAGTAAGATAAAAGATGAAGAAAAGAAGCTTGATGGTTTATATACTGAACTTGGAAAAAAATATTTTTCTTTGTATTCTAGAAATCAAGTGGCGGAAATACAAGATATTTGTTCATCTATAACAGAGTCAATACAAAAAGTGAATGCTATGAAGAAAGAACTCCAGCTTTTGAAGGGAGTAAGAATCTGTAGTAGCTGTGGAGCAGAACAGGATAATTCAGTGGCTTATTGTTCAAAATGTGGGGCAAAACTTGTGGAAGAAGTGAAAGCTGAAGTAGTGGAAGACATAGAAAGTAGTGAAGAAGAACCAGTAGCTAAAGAAGATAGTGTGGAGAAAGGTAAATAAAATTGCCTTAATCTTTGACTATTAATAATTCCTATAGTATACTTTTATATTGTATTTATAAAGAATTAGAATAGAATAAGTATATTATACACAAGGAAAGTTGGGTGAAAATCCTACGCAGGGCCGCTACTGTAATTGGACAAGAAATTTAGTATAAGTCCATAAGCCAGATTGCTTGTTATAATATATACACGAAAACTCTGCGGACTACTGGAGTGTGTTGATTATATAATTGGTATAATGATAATTAAAGTATTTAATATCATTTATACCTTAGTTTTGTTAATTAATAACGCTTAGTAACCAGAACGTTACTGAGTGTTATTTTTATATGAAAAAACAGTTTAGTAAGAAGGAGGTTTAAAATGACTATTTCTTTAGTAGCATTAGTTATGGGATACATATTAGATTTAATCTTTGGTGATCCATATTGGATGCCACATCCAGTTAGATTTATTGGAAATTTAATTAGTATATTAGAAAAAGTAATTAGAAGATTTATGCCAAAAACTAAAAGAGGAGAGTATATTGGAGGGATTATCCTTACTGTCATGGTAGTTTCCATTTCAATGGTTATTCCACTGGTAATAATATTAATGGCTAAATCTATAAATACATATTTAGCATTAACTGTGGAAACTTTTATGTGCTATCAAATTCTAGCAACAAAATCTTTAAAAGTTGAAAGTATGAAGGTATATGATGAATTGGCAAAAAATGATTTACCTTCAGCTAGAAAAGCAGTATCAATGATTGTAGGAAGAGACACAAAGGATTTAACTTTTAGTGGAGTTGCCAAAGCAGCTGTGGAGACTGTAGCTGAAAACACTTCTGATGGCATAATAGCACCAATGATATTTATAGCTATTGGTGGAGCTCCAATGGGATTTTTCTATAAGGCAATAAATACAATGGATTCCATGGTTGGATATAAAAATGAAAAGTATATGAACTTTGGTAGATTTGCAGCTAAACTAGATGATGTTGTAAATTATCTTCCCGCAAGAATTTCAGCA
The DNA here is from genome assembly GCA_000435835.1 of Clostridium sp. CAG:221. Lineage (GTDB taxonomy): Bacteria > Bacillota > Clostridia > Clostridiales > Clostridiaceae > Clostridium. The sequence goes on along the minus strand of FR883401.1, from coordinate 31,129 downwards.
TACCAAATGATTTTATCATCTTTCTTTTTAAGATATGATTATAAAAATGCCTTTAAGATTTACAAGAGAGATAGATATAATCATGCAAGTCCTAATTCTGCACAAACTGAATCTGTTTGTGCAGGAGCTTTAGATGTACAGCTGGCAGGTAATGCATATTATTTTGGTAAACTTTATGAAAAGCCTACCATTGGAGATAATATCAGAGAAATAAATTATGATGATATTAAGAAAGCCAATAGACTTTTATACTGTACATCTATTATTTCTATAGTAATTATATCTGTAATAAAGATTACCATAATTTTAATGGTAAAATAATTTATAGTTGAGGGCGTGATTTAAGATGAAACTTACTCATGGTGGCGATATATATACATATAAGGAAATGTTTAAAAGAGAGGCTTTAGATTACTCTGCCAATATAAATCCACTTGGAATGCCCAGAGGAGTTAAAGAAGCTTTAATTGAATCAATAGATAGCTGGATAAACTATCCTGATCCTTTATGCAGAGAGCTTAAAAGTGATTTAGCAGATAATGAAAATGTAGATAATGAATATATTATTTTAGGTAATGGAGCTGCCGATATTATTTTTAGGCTTGTATATGCTTTAAAACCTAAAAAAGCAATTGTTCTTGCACCAACCTTTAGTGAATATGAAGAAGCATTAACATCAGTAGAGTGTAAGGTACAATATCATTATTTAAAAGAAGAAGATGGATTCCTGCTAAGGGATGATTTTATAGAGTGTATCAGCGATGAAATTGATATGGTGTTTATTTGTAATCCTAATAATCCTACAGGAGAACTTGTTTCAATAGAGTTATTAGAAAAGATATTAAAGAGATGTAGAGAAAAAGATGTTATGTTAGTAATGGATGAATGCTTTAATGATTTCATTGAAGAACCTGAGAGATATACTATGAAAAATTACTTAAAAGAAAATAAAAATTTATTTATCTTAAAGGCTTTTACCAAGATATATGCCATGGCTGGACTTAGACTTGGTTATGGATTAAGTAGTGATGAAAGGCTATTAAAGAAGATGACATCAGTTTCTCAACCTTGGGCAGTTTCCATTCCAGCACAAATAGCAGGAGTACAAGCCCTTAAGGAAAAAGAGTACTTGAAAAAGACTGAAGAACTTATAAGAAAAGAAAGTAACTATTTAAAGGAAGCTTTAAGAAAGTTAAATATGAAGATTTATGGTTCTAAAGCTAATTACATATTTTTTAAAGATGAGGATGGTCACGAATTAAAAGCATACTTAGAAAATAGAGGAATAATGATTAGAGATTGCAGTAATTATGTTGGACTTACAAAAGGATATTATAGAATATGTGTTAAAGAGCATAAGGATAATAAAAGATTAATTAATGAAATAATATCCTTTAGAGGCATGTAATGAAAAATATAATGATTATAATAGATGGTATGAATGATGATATCTTAGAAGAATTAGCTAATATGACGCCTTATGAATATGCATCACCTAAGCATATGGAATATATGAAAGCAAGGGGAGTTTATGGGTTATTAAAAACTTGCCCTGATGGATTCACTGCTGAAAGTCTTTGTTGCATATTGACACTTTTAGGGCAAGATAAAGGTGTTATCCCATTAGGTAGAGCTTATTTAGAAGCTTTAGCAGAAGCCCTAGATATAAAAGATGATGAAGTTGTTATGAGATGTAATTTAGTTGCACTTGATAGCCATGGAAGGTTAATTTCATCTACTGGTGGAATTTTAAATGAAGGCCAGTATAAGAAATTTTCAACAATGATGAGTAGCAGTTTGGAAAGAGAAAGTATTAAAATGCATCATATGGGGTCCTATAAAAATCTTCTAGTAATTAAGAAAGAATGTATCACTGAAATAGCAGATTTTCCTCCACATCAAAATGTAGGGAAGAATATTCAAGATTTAGTACCAAGGAATAAAATACTACAGGAGTTTGTTTGCCAAAGCCTTAATGTGCTAAATAAGCAAGAACACAAATATGCCTTTCTACCTTGGGGATTATCTATGAAAGCTGATTTACCAAGCTTCTATACCTTACATAAAACTAAAGCTGCCAGCGTCTGTCATACAGAAATAGTTAGAGGAATTTCTCTAGCCATGGGAATGGATACTCCAAGAATGAGTGAAACAACGGCAGATATAGATACCAATTTAAAAGAGAAAGCTAATTTAGCAATTAAGCTTATAAAGGATAATGATTTTATACTTGTTCATGTAAATGGCACAGATGAAGCTTCTCATAGAAAGAATCCCTTAGAAAAGGTAAAATTTATCAAAAGAATAGATGAAGAGCTAATAAAGACTATATTAGAAGAAGTAAAAGAAGAGGTTAATATCCTTATTACTTCGGATCATTCTACCCTTAGCAGCACAGGCAACCATAGAGGGGATTTACAGCCTTTCATTTTATTCAATAATAGAATTAATAGACATAAACAATTAGGAATAATAGATGGTAAAGAAGCTATCAGGTTAATGAAATACTTTTAAGTTTTTATATTAAGAAATAGAGAAAGGACGGCTTACGATGGCAAAAGTTATTATGATACAAGGAACTATGTCCAATGCTGGAAAGAGTTTGGTAACAGCAGGACTTTGTAGAGTATTTAAACAAGATGGTTACAAAGTAGCTCCATTTAAATCACAAAATATGGCTTTAAATTCATTTATCACTAAGGAAGGATTAGAGATGGGAAGAGCTCAAGTAATGCAAGCGGAAGCTTGTGGTATTGAACCTTCAGTTAATATGAATCCTATACTTTTAAAGCCAACTAATGATGTGGGTTCACAAGTTATAGTAAATGGTGAAGTTTTAGGTAATATGAGTGCTAGAGATTATTATAAAAAAAAGACAGAGTTAATCCCTCATATAATGGAGGCTTATAATAATTTAGCAAAAGAATATGACATTATTGTTATGGAAGGTGCAGGAAGTCCAGCAGAAATCAACTTAAAGGAAAATGATATTGTAAATATGGGTATGGCGAAGCTAGTAAATTCACCGGTATTACTGGTAGGTGATATTGATAGAGGTGGGGTATTTGCTTCCATTGCAGGAACTTTAATGTTATTAGAGGAAGATGAAAGAAAGATGATTAAAGGTACAATCATTAATAAGTTTAGAGGTGATGTTAATATCTTAAAACCTGGACTTGATATGATTGAAGAAATAACTAAAACTCCTGTAGTGGGAGTAGTACCTTATATGGAACTTGATATAGACGATGAAGATAGCTTGTCTGAAAGATTTAATAATAAGGGAACTGTAGATTTAATAGATATAGCTGTTATCAGATTACCTAGAATATCAAATTTCACAGATTTTAATACCTTTGAATATATACCAGGTGTAAGTTTAAGATATGTAAAGTCAGTTAGAGAATTAAAGGATCCAGATATGATAATATTACCTGGTACAAAGAATACAATGGAAGACTTAAAATGGCTTAGAGAAAGTGGTTTAGAAACACAAATTTTAAAACAAGCAGCTAAAGGAAAGGTGATTTTTGGTATCTGTGGAGGATATCAAATGCTTGGAATGGAATTATCAGATCCATTTAACGTTGAAAGTGGAGGAACTATGGCTGGGATGGGCTTACTTCCTACAAAAACTGTATTTGAAAAAGAAAAGGTGAGAACAAGAGTAAGTGGTAATTTCAATGAAGTAAGTGGTATTTTAGCAGAATTAAGCTATGTAGAATTTGAAGGATATGAAATTCATATGGGACAAACTACTTATGATTTTAATGAAGAAGAATTAACTACTATAGATAATGTAAATGGTGAAGATATAATTAAAAATGATGGACTTTATAAAGATAATGTTTATGGAAGCTATATTCATGGGATCTTTGATAAGGAAGAAGTATCAAAGGCAATAGTGGAAAGTCTTTGTATTCATAAAGGTATAGATTATTCAAGTATAAGTACAGTAGATATTGAAAAGTATAAAGAAGAGCAATATGATAAACTTGCTGAAGGCATAAGAAATAGTTTGGATATGAAGGCTATTTATAAAATATTGGAGAGTGGAATAAATGGATAAGGAAAAGTTGGGATTAATTCATATTTATTGTGGAGATGGTAAAGGTAAGACAACAGCTTCATTGGGATTAGCTATTAGATCTGCAGGTGCTGGATTCAAAGTATTTATTCTACAGTTTTTGAAGAATTGGAATACTAGTGAATTAAATTCCTTAGAATTAATTCCTAATATAGAAATTATTAGAGGGAAAGAAGGAAATGTTTTTACCTTTGGAATGACTGAAGAACAAAAAGCTAAGTCTAAGGAAATACATCTAAATAACTTTGCAAAGGCGAAGGAAGTAGCTTTTAATGGTGAATGTGACATATTAATTTTAGATGAAGTTATAGGAGCTTATAACAGAAATCTTTTAGATAGAGAAGATTTACTTAACTTCCTAGATAATAAGCCAGAAAACTTAGAGGTAATCTTAACAGGTAGAAATCCAGCTGATGAACTTATAGAAAGAGCAGATTATGTATCTGAAATACAAAAGATAAAACATCCTTTTGATAAAGGAATAGTAGCAAGAAGAGGAATAGAAAAATAATATATTGGTATTGATAAATCGTAATTTTGAAAAAATAATCAGTAGATTTAAGATTTTTACTGATTATTTTTTTTATTTAAATAAATAACTTAAATGAAATACTCGTAAATGATTATTGGTAATAAAAAATAAAAATTCTAAAATATCATGATATATTATCTACAATTAAAAAAATAAGAAAATTATTAAGGGATTTCTTTTTAATGTCAAAGCATAGTATAATATATTCAAATAAAATTAATGAAAAAAGTTAAAATAGTTGGGATTAAGTAAAATAAATATTAGATTCTATTTTTTTATAAAGAGAAAGGAGAAAAGTGAAATGAAAATTAGCAAGAATATATGTCCGCTTTGTGGTAAAGCAAATAATTGTGGGTATGAAAATGGATTATCACATAGCGGTTGTTGGTGTGAAAAAATTGAAGTTCCTAAGGAGTTACGAGAAATGATACCTGAAAATTTAAAAGGCAAAGCTTGTATCTGTAAAGAATGTGTAATTAATTATAAAGAGAAAAATAATATGGATTAAATACATACTGTAAAATTAAAAAAGCTATTAGCATAATTACTGCTAATAGCTTTTTTGATTTCCAACTAATCATTATGATTGAAATTGGTTATTAATATATTTGGCTGAATTAAGAACGGTTGGAATATTTGCACCCTGATTTGTATATCCATTATTTCCACACCAATCAGAATTAAAACCACTGCAACCATAGATTTGGTTATAAGGTCCCCAGAAGCTACCTAGGCTTCGTCCACCACCAAAGAATAAGAATAATATTACTAGCGAGTTAAAGCAAGGATTACTAAAGGCTGGAAAATTATTACCATAATTATAAAAAGGATTGCAGCAAGAAAGTCTGTTGCTATAATCATCAAATGACATGTATCTCATCTCCTATCATTAGATTTATATTATATAGTATTAAAAAAAGATGAGTTTGTTTAAATTATTAATATTTAAAGAAAAAAACTCTAAAATACTTTTGTATTGTAGAGTTTTTATATAATCTAATTTCTTAATAATTTAACTTGTTTTTCTAATTTCTCACATAATTCTTTGGCAAGAGGGAAATTGTTATCTTTTAAAGCCAATTCTATTCTTGTTTCAAGTGATTTTTTATTTTGTTCAATTTCTAAATAGTCTTTTCCAAAATGATTATCATAAATCATTCGCCTAAACTTTCTCATACGCATTTTTTTAATTGTTTTATCTTCAACTATTAACACGTAATCCATGCAGTTAACTATAGAATAGAAGTCATGAGAAATCATTAAAACAGCACCATTAAAGTTTTTAATAGCTCTTTCTAAGGCTATTTGTGAGTATGTATCTAAATGACTAGTTGGTTCATCAAGAAGTAACATTTGTGCATTACTATCAGAAATCTTAGCAAGTTGAAGCATGTTTTTCTCTCCACCTGATAAAGTTTCTATCTTTTGATCAAGTTTTTCTTCATTAAAACCATATCTTTCAATATATGATAGAATTTCTTCAGATGTTTTAAAACCAGCATCAAAAAATTCTTCACGGATAGTATTTGATTCCTTTAGTGTTCTTCCTTGTATTTGAGAAAGATACGCTATTTTAGTATCTTTATTTAACTTAATTGAAGGATGATTGTTGTTAAATATTTCTTCAAATAAAGTAGTTTTTCCAGTACCATTTGAACCTACAATTGCTACTTTATCAGTAGATTTAATTTCGAAATTAACATTCTCTAATAATGTTTCATCAAAAGCAACATTGTAATTATTAACTTCTAAAGCAATAGTATCTTCTAAATTGCTAGATGTAACGAAATTTATGTCCGGTTCTGTAAGAGCAATAAAAGGAGCTTTAATTCTACGTTCTTCTAATCTTTCTTGAATTTTAATTCTGGCTCTTAAAGTTTTTCCTCTAAATTGTTCAGCATTTTCTGTTGCTAATTCTCTTAACCTATCAATTAATTTATCATTTCTTTCAATTTCAGCAGTATCAGCAGCTGCTAATTCTTGTAATTCAATTTTAGTTTGAAGTAATGAGAAGTTATAGTCAATATAATTTCCATCAAACTCTTGTAGTTCCATGTTTTCTAAGTGAAGTATTTTATTAAAACAGTGATTTAACAAGTATCTATTATGAGTAATAACTAACATAGTTCCTTTATGTGTGTTTATTAAATCTTTAAGTGAATTAAGATGTTCAAAATCTAAGAATACATCTGGTTCATCCATGATTAGTAAATCAGGACTATTTATCATTGCTTTAATAATTTGAATAAGTTTAAATTCTCCACCACTAAGTTCAGAAAGCTTTAAATTTTTGTAACACATTAAATTAGTAAGGTTTAGTTGTTTATCAATAATCTTTTCAAAGTTATCTCCACCAATTGCTTCAAATGCATCTAAAGCTTCTTGATATTGCTCAAGTAAAGCATCAATATCAGAAGATGTTTCCATTTCAGTACATATAGAAGTAATTTTATTTTGAAGTTTCGTAAATTCTTCACTAATATATTCAAAAACTGTGATTTCTTTTAGTTTGTCTACTTCTGAGAATTGACTTACATACCCAATTGTACAATTTGGTTCTTTCTCTACAGTACCGTCAAACAGGTATTTTTCTTCATCCATAATTATATCTATTAGTGTGCTTTTTCCAGTACCGTTTGTCCCTATAAAAGCACAATGTTGTCCATCTTCTATGGTAAAGGAAATGTCTTTATATAAATCTTTGTTAGGAAATGAGTATGCTAAATTAGAAACTTTTATCATATGATTACCTCTCTTTATCATTAAAAAAGAGCCTACAAAATAAGCTCCGTAATATATTATCTTATTAATTGTAAATTAAACTTTATTTTATGTAGCATTTATATTTTTACTAAGTTTAACATTGATAGCATAACATTAATTTTTTATAAGTTCAATGATTTCATATATATTACAGTTTTAATTTGCAAGCTTTTTAAAGCAAAATTATAAAATAAATTAGAAATAGTATGTGATAATGTTTTCAAAAGGTGTAAAATATAATTGTAAATAAAAAAAGAAAGTGGTTTTGTGGTTAGTTTCTTTGTCTGTTTAGCAATACTAGTTATTGGGTATATTGTATATGGTAGAGTTGTAGAAAAAGTATTTGGACCTGAAATTAATAGGCCTACTCCTGCAATTGCTCATTCAGATGGAATTGATTATATGCCAATGAAAACCTGGAAATCTTTCCTTATTCAACTTCTTAACATTGCAGGGCTTGGTCCAATATTTGGTGCTTTATCAGGTGCTATCTGGGGGCCAAGTGTATATCTTTGGATTGTATTTGGTACAATTTTTGCAGGTGGTGTTCATGACTTTTTAAGTGGTATGTTATCTGTAAGAAATGATGGTGCTAGCATATCTGAGATAGTAGGAATTTACTTAGGAAAAGTAATGAAAAATGTTATGAGGATTTTTTCTGTTATCCTTCTTGTAATGGTTGGCGTTGTATTCATGGTAGGACCAGCAGGGTTACTTGCCAAATTGACTCCTAATTTTATGAATATTACATTTTGGACTATAGTTGTGCTTATATATTATTTTTTAGCAACATTACTTCCAATAGATAAGATTATTGGAAAGTTATATCCTATCTTTGGAGCATGTCTTATTATAATGGCTGTAGGAATAGCAGGAGCTACTATTTTTAATAATGGGACAAACCCTATGCCAGAAATTACTTTAAATAATTTACACCCAGATGGAAAACCTATTTGGCCATTAATGTTTATTACAGTTGCTTGTGGTGCTATATCAGGTTTTCATTCTACTCAGTCACCAATGATAGCTAGATGTATTGAAAATGAAAAGAATGATAGAAAGATATTTTACGGAGCAATGGTTGCAGAAGGTGTTATAGCGCTTATTTGGGCTTCAGCTGGAGTGGCATTTTATAATGGGACTGAAGGATTACTTTCAGCTGGTGGAGGATGTTCAACTACCGTTTATGATATGTCCATTGGATTATTAGGACGTGTAGGGGGAGTGCTTGCCATGATAGGGGTTATAGCTTGTCCTATTACATCTGGTGATACTGCTTTTAGAAGTGCTAGACTTACAATAGCTGACTGGTTTAAAATTGATCAAAAGGTAATTAAGAATAGATTATTTTTATCGGTACCTTTACTTACAATTGGCTATTTAATTTCACTTATTGATTATCAAGTTGTATGGAGATATTTTTCATGGTCAAATCAAACACTAGCAATGATTGTATTTTGGGCAGGAGCTGTGTATTTAGCTAAATATGCAGGGTTTGCTAAACCAATGTCATCTTTGCTGGCAGCTTTGCCAGCCACCTTTATGTCAGCTGTAACCTGTACTTATTGACGAAGGATTTAAGCTATCAACTTCAATTTCATATCCTATAGGAATTATTTTTGCTATTATTTGTTTGACAGTATTCTTATTTAGAACATTAATACCTGCTTTAAAAGCTTCTTCTAATAAAGTAAAATTATAATTTTATAAAATATTTAAAACACTCAAATATAAATTTGAGTGTTTTTCTTTCATTAGCTCTGTTTATGCAAATGTTATAAGAAAATATTATAAATAGAAAATGATTTTTAATAATGAGATTGTACTATGAATATATAAATTAAGCGAGAATTAATTTAATTATATTCATTTAATGTAAGAAGAATATTTATAATTTTAAATTTAAGGAGGAAAAATGGCCAATATATTAATGGTTAACGTACCATATTCAGGGCATACAAATCCAACAATTCCGTTGACGAGATTTTTAGTTGAAAGAGTTATCGGTGATTTTAAATACTGGGAAAGTAGATATACAGACATTAGGTAAAATACCAGATAATATATACGCCTATTCTTTTGTACCTCAAATTGAAGTACTTCAGCATGCAGATGTATTTTTGACACATTGTGGCATGAATAGTGTTAATGAAGCAATGGCATTGGGAGTTCCAATGGTTGCAATGCCATTTATAAATGACCAGCTTTCAAATGCTAAGCGTATAGTAGAGCTTGGAATAGGAAAAAGAGTTCGTTCATTTCCCAGTAGTGGAAAGCAATTATATAATGCAGTTATGGAAGTTTTATATAGTGATATGGTTAAGGAAAGAAGTAGGAAAATTGAAAATCAATTAAAAGATAAGTATTCCTTGCTAAAAGTAGTTTTAGCAATTGAGAAATTATTATAGAATATATCTTAAAAGTAATAATATGGTATAATTGAAAAAAGTTTTTGGAGGGTGTCAATGAATAAGATATATTATTTTACAGGTACAGGAAACAGTTTACAAATTGCAGAAGATTTAAGTGGAGAATTAGGAGAAAGTTCAATTAATAAAATAGCAGAATATTCTGGTGATTTAATTGAAGCAGATACCTTAGGAATTATCTTTCCAATATATTTTTGGGGGCTTCCTTTAATAGTTTGTGAGTTTTTAAAAAAATTAAATGTAAAAAAGGATACTTATATTTATGCCATTGGAAATTTTGGCGGACTTCCCGGTAAGGCATTGGATCAATGTGAAGAGATTTTGCATGAAAGAAAATTGAAGTTATCAGCTGGTTTTTTAGTTAATATGCCAGGTAATTATATTATAGGTTACGGAGCTATAAGTAAAAAAGTTCAAGAAAAGCTTTTTAAAAAGGAAGCAGAAAAAATATTAAAGATAAGTGAATGTATAAAAAATAAGGAAGTATTAAAAATTGAAAAAAGTCATTTAATCTTTGATAGGGTGTTTACAAATTATTTTTATAAACATATTAATGAATGTAATGAATTAGATAATAATTATACAGTAGATGATACATGCACAGGTTGTGGTCTATGTGCTAAAAGATGTCCAGTAAATAATATTGTAATGGTTAATGATAGGCCAATGTGGAAACATCATTGTGAGCTATGTGTTTCATGTATTCAGAGTTGTCCAAAGAAAGCAATTGATTATAACGGAAAGACTAAAAATAGAGAACACTATTTGAATCCAAATGTAAAAATAGTTTAAACCTAGATTATATAACGTGGAGAAAATTTACTAAACACTGGAATGTAAGTATTGAAGCAAGTGAAAATAGAATTAATAAAAGTATGGCTTAGACCATTGGTCTTATCCATACTTTTTGATTTTTATAATTTTTTCTTTAATACTAAGCCTTTGCTTCTGATGCAAGTACATTCTTTTTCTTCAGTTGTGTGAAGACATTGATATTTAACCTTTTTAGGTGCTTGAACTTCTACAGTTTTCTTTTCTATTTTTTCATTAGTAGTCATATTAAATCTCCTTTATATGCATGTACAAAATTGTACGATATATTTTATTAAGTAATATTATATATATTTTAATAGTAATTATCAAATAATTAACCTATGGACAATTAAGAAGAAAAACTAAGAATTATAGAGGAGTTTAATAATAATTTTAAAAGAGGAAGATAGAATAAATATATTTGGAAAATAAAGTAAAAATACTTCTAGGAATAATTTTCACAAAGTATTATAATTAAATTGTTAAGTGAATTTATGAAAATTTATGAAAAAAATAAGCTGAAAAAAGTTTAATTGCCAAATAAATGGCAATAATTATAATAAATAATTTTTTATATTCGCTATAACAAAATGTAGTCAATAATTGAAAGAAGGGGTTATTGTGGAAAGTATAGTATTAAATGTAAGTGAGAGAAATGAAAAGGGTAAAAAAGTAAGAATGCATGGAGAAGTACCAGCAGTACTTTATGGATCACATTTGGACAATACAGTATCAATTAAGATTACTAGAAAAGATATGTACAAACTTTTAACATTGGCTAAAAGTTCAATTCTTTCTTTAAAATTAAATGGACATATTGAGAATTGTGTAGTTAAGGAATTACAAAAAGATTCTTTTGGAAAGGTAATACACATTGATTTCCAAGATATTAAGAAAGATGAAAAGATTAAGATGAAAATACCTGTAGTATTTGATGGACAGTCAACTTTAGAAGGTCGTCAACTATTATTAGAAGTTCTAATTTCAGAAGTTGAATTATATGGTGAAGCAGATAAGCTCCCAGAAAATATTAAGTGTAATGTAGGAGAATTAAATATTGGAGATAAAATATTTATTAAAGATTTAGTTATCCCTGAAGGAATGAGATTAGATGTTGATGAAAATGCAATAGTAGCAACAATTGCTGATAACAGTGCTGTAGATACTGATGAAGATCAAAGTGAAGACGGAACAGAATCTAAACAATAGGAAGAACGGAATAATTATAAAAGTAAGATATCATTTATAAATATATAGTGAAAAGCATGGAAATATTTTTTAACTTCCATGCTTTTTTATTAATTAAATTTCCTACAGGACAAGGAGAAGAATACTTTGCTTATAAGATTAAATAAAATGAAAGTTTCATTGTAAGTATAAATGGTATAATATAAATAAAGTGAGAAAACTTATACTTAAGTATAATAATGGATTTTTATAAGAAAAGGACGAAGGAAATGTATAATAAGCTAAAAGTTACGTACCCTAATAATTTTGCAAGATTTAAGTGTATAGGGGGAGAATGTGAAGATACCTGCTGTCAAGGTTGGGATATAGAAATTGATAAAGATACTTTTGATGAGTATTTAAAAGTGCAAGATCAAAAAATGAAAGCAATGTTATCAGATAATATTAAGAAAAATAATTATTGTACCAGTGATGATTTAGATTATGGAATAATAAAACTTAACGAAGATAAGAAATGCCCATTTCTAGATAAATGTAATTACTGTTCAATTTATACTGCTATAGGTGAAGAGTATTTATCGAATATATGTACACAATTTCCAAGGATACTAAATAAAATTAATAATGAATATGAAATATCCCTAGATGTATCATGCCTTGAAGCAGCAAAAATCATGTTGCAAAGTGAGGATAAGATTTCTTTCAATAGCAGTGAACAGGTATTTGAAAAGTATATTATCAATGATGAATATAATACTAATTCTAAAAAGTATAAGAAATCACCTATTAAATACTTAAAAGAAATAAGAGCTTTTTCTATGGAAATAATGCAGGATAGAAATTATCCGTTAAGTGAAAGACTTTATATTTTAGGAGATTTCATTATGACCTTAGAAGAAAAAATGGAAGAGGATTATAAATTAGCGCATAGCTTTATTAAGGACTATGACAGGGAAAATATTGCTCAGAAATATAAAAAAAATAATATGGATTATATTTTTCAAATTATCTTCTTTAAAAGTATAATAGAATTTTCTAATATAAGAGAGCAGGCTATAAGTGATGATTTTAAGAAATATACTGATGAGGTTTTAGATGGATTTAATATTAATGATATAGATAATTGTGGAAATTATGAAGAAAGATATATAAGCATTTTCCAGGAATATAATAAGAATTTCATAAAAAAATATGAATATATCTTTGAAAATTACTTAGTAAATTATATGTATAATAATTTATTTCCCTTTACAGAAAGTGATGATATGTTAGAGGGATATATAATGCTTGTAGTGAGATATTCCTTTATAAGATTTTACTTGGTAGGAAGATATATAAGTAGTAGGCAAGAATCATCAGAGAATATAATAAAGCTGATTTCCTTATTTGCTAGAGATATTGAACATGATAAAACTTATATGTCTGAAATATATGATTATATAGAAAAAAATCAGTATGATAATATGAATTTTGCCAACAAACTTCTATAAAAGGAAATTGTATATTAATAAAATTTTAAGTATTTGAAAAGCAAATGGTTAAACTATATAATGTGAATGAAGTAAGTAAATAACAATTTGAAAAAGGAAATTGGAGGAGGATATGAGAAATAATAAAAATGAACTTGGAAGCCTTCCTGTGAATATGCTGTTAAGAAAGTTTGCAATACCTAGCATTATCGCAATGCTTGTTAGTGCGTTTTATAATATTGTAGATCAGTTTTTCATTGGAAGAAGTGTAGGAGAATTGGGAAATGCTGCAACAAATATAACATTTCCACTTAGCACATCATGTATAGCCTTAGCACTATTACTGGGGATTGGAGGTGCATCTGCCTTTAATTTAACTTTAGGTAGCGGTAAAAAAGATAAGGCACTTTATTATATTGGAAATTCAGCAATCTTGTTATTTTTAAGTGGTGTGGTATTATGTGCAATAGCACAAATATTTTTAACACCTATGCTTAAGTTCTTCGGTTCTCCTGAAAATGTATTGGGCTATGCTAAAACATATACTAGATATATTTCAATTGGCTTTCCATTTTTAATTTTTGCTACTGGTGGTGGGCATTTAATAAGAGCTGATGGTAGTCCTAAATATACCATGATATGCAATTTATCAGGTGCAGTTATAAATACTATCTTAGATCCAATATTTATTTTTGGCTTTAATATGGGAATGGCTGGAGCAGGATTATCTACAATTATAGGGCAAATTTTTTCAGCTTATTTGGCTTTCAGATACTTTAGGAGATATAAAACAGGTAAGATTGAAAAGAAGCATTTGAAACTTAAAGGTGAGTATATTGGAAAAATAACTTCTCTTGGTGCAGCACCATGCTTTAATCAGCTTGCCATGATGGTAGTACAGATAGTTATGAACAAGTCATTGACGTATTATGGAGCATTATCTGTATATGGTGAATCAATACCTCTTGCTTGTGCAGGAATCATTACAAAAGTAAATCAAATATATATGTCTGTGGTTATAGGATTGTCACAGGGATTACAACCTATTGCAAGTTTTAACTATGGGGCAAAAAAATATGATAGAGTAAAGAAAATATATTTATTGGCTCTAAGATACGGTTTAATAATATCAGTAATAGCATTTTCTATATTTCAGCTTATGCCACGAAAGATTATCTCATTCTTTGGCTCAGGCTCTGAAATGTATTATGAGTTTGGAATTAAGTATTTTAGAATCTTTTTATTCTTTACATTTGTAAATTGTATGCAGCCAATTTCTTCAAATTTCTTCACAGCCATTGGTAAACCTATGAAAGGTATTTTTCTTTCTTTAACAAGACAAGTACTATTTTTATTACCATTATTAATATTATTACCGAGATTTATTGGTATAGAAGGAATAATGTATTCAGGACCAATCGCTGATTTTAGTGCTGCTACTGTATCTATAATTATGGGAGTTTTAGAATTATATAGTCTTAATAGAAAAGAGCATAAAGAAGAATTGGTAATGTAAAAAATATTTACTGTAACAGCTAGGTATAATATCCTAGCTGTTTTTTTGATTATTAAAAAGAATTTTGCACAAACTTAAAATAAAAGTAATTTTGGAGGTGTAATATGAAGCTTGCAACTATTAGTAATTTAAAAAAGTATTACGGAGATAGATTAATATTAGATATTGATAAATTTGAAATAGAAGAAGAAGATAAAATAGGAATTGTAGGTGAAAATGGTGCAGGTAAGACAACACTTCTTAAAATAATTATAGGAGAAATTAAAGCTGATGAAGGAAAAGTTCATTTAACAGACAGCTATTCATATATAAGTCAGTTGGAAGAAAGATGTATTACTTGTGAGGTCACTAAGGTAAAGAAGATTTTCAATAGTCCTAGTGAGTATAAAGAATATTTATCTGGTGGTGAAAAGGTCAAGATACAAGTAGTTAATGCTTTAAGTGAAAATAGAAAGCTTATTATTGCTGATGAACCTACTTCTAATTTAGATAGTGAAAGTATTAAAATCTTAGATAATATGTTTAGCAAATATAAAGGTGCATTACTTGTAGTTTCTCATGACAGGAATTTCTTAAATCATATATGCAATAAAATAGTTGAAATAGAAGATGGTAAAATCAAGATTTATAAGGGAAATTATGATGACTATAAAAGATTAAAGGAAGAAAATATAAGTTATGAAGAAAATGAATATAAAAAGTATATCAGTGAAAAAAAGAGACTTGAACAAGTAATTAGTGCTAAGAAAGTTTTAAGAGATAGAATAAAGAAAGCACCGAAAGGTATGGGAAAATCTGAAGCTAAAACTATAAAAATGGGAGATCAAAGAGGAAAGAAGAACATTGAAAATAATATAAAGTCTGTTGAGAAAAGAATTGAGCATATGGAGGTAAAGAAAAAACCTAAAAGACAACAGCAAATTGTAATAAATATAAATGACGGTTGTGAAATTACTGCTAAAAATTTAATAGAGATAATTAATTATAATCTAAAGGTTAATAATAAGATTTTATTAGAGAATATAAATTTAAAAATAGTAAATGGTGTAAAGGCAGCATTGATTGGAGAAAATGGTTGTGGTAAGACATCTTTATTAAATAGGATAATGGATTTTATGCAAGATAAAGAAGTAAATGGGGTTAAAGTAGCAAAGGGTGTAAAGATAGGATATTTTCATCAAAAGCAAGATATGCTCGATGAAGATAAAAGTATATTGGAAAATATGAAAATTGATTCTACACTAGATGAATGTTTTATTAGGACTAACTTAAGTGAGTTTGGTTTTAAGGATAATGATGTACATAAATTGGTAGGATGTTTGTCAGGTGGAGAAAGAGTTAAAGCAGCTATATGTAAGATTATACTAGCTGATAATAATTTTTTAATGCTAGATGAACCAACTAATTACCTTGATATAAAAGCAATAGATGCATTAGAAAATGCACTTATAAATACAAATAAGACTATACTTTTAGTATCTCATGATCTAGAATTTATAGATAATGTGTGCAATTATATAATAGCCATAAAAGATAAACACATTTTTCAGTTTAATGGTACATATAATAAGTATTTAGAACAACTGACCAACAATGAAACAAGTGAAGATGAAAGACATATTAATGATGAAATATTACTTTTAGAAAATAAGCTATCCAAAGTAATTTCAGAGTTATCAATAGTTACTGATGAAGAGGTAAAGAAAACTTTAAATAATGAGTATATGAATATAATGAATGAACTAAAGCAACTCAAAGAAAAAAATTCTAAATAATTATGTTAAATTTAAAAGTGGAGTTAAGTAGAGTTACTCCACTTTTAAATTATTAATTTAAAGAATGAAAAATTATTCTTTAAATTAAAGTTGAAAGTATTTATAATATTAGTAGATAATTATTATTAAGTAAAAACTTGATAGGAAGGAGCGATTAAAATGGATGAAGCAAAGATATTAGGAATGCTGAAATTAAATCCAATAGCTATAAAAAATATAGATAATCCAACTGATGAAATGAAAATTATGGCTCTTAAAAGAGATGGATTATTATTAAGATACATAGATAATGCTACAAAGGAAATGGAAGAGATAGCAGTAAAAACAAATCCAAGAGCCATAGAGTTTATAGATAATCCAACTGAGGAATTGATGAAGGAAGCTGTTCTTGCAGGATGGAGCAATTTAAATTATATAAAAAAACCAAGCTATGATGTTCTAAAATTAGCTATAGAACAGAGGGGTTGGGCAATACAATATGTTAAAGAACCAATTGAAGAATTACAAATAATGGCTGTGAAAAAAGATTATGATTCTATTAAATATATAAAAGAACCATCTGAAACAGTTCAAGTTGAAGCAGTTAAGGTTAAGTATGATGCTTTAAGGTATATTAAAAATCCTTGCTTTAAAGCAGAAATAACTGCTGTTAAAAATAATGAAGCAGCTATAAACTTTATTTATAACTTAGATGCTGCAAAGATGAAGGAATTTTTAAAAGCCAATGTATTAGTTATAAAATATATTGTAAGAAAAATTGAAAAAGATGATGTTATTGAAGTACTGAAAGAAGTATTATCAAAAGATGATGTTGATGAAAAATATGTAAGAGACTTCTTAAAGTGCAATAGTATTGATAAATATAGTGATAAGATAGATATAGATAAGATATTATTTATCTATAAGTATGGTAGTAAGAAGGCTAAGAAAATAGCTGTAGATGAAAAACTAAGGACTATTTAGGAGGACATAAAATGAATTTTATAGATACATTAAAAAGTGTAGAATTAGTATTAGCCAGTGGTGATGTACCTTTAGTAGTAGGGGAAAGTGGTATAGGTAAGACCGCATTAGCTAAGAAATTATCAGAAAAAAATGGATGGAGTTTTATTGTAATAGACGGAAATTTATTAAAGGAAGGGGAAATTGGAGGACTTCCTACAGTTGAATCTTATAGTAAAGTTGATGGTAATGGAATATTACATGAAGTTAAGACTACAGTATATGCTGTTCATAGCAAATTAAGAGAAGTTGATGAAGAAATAGCAAAAGGAAATTCAGTGCTTTTATTCATTGATGAAATTAATAGATGTGAACATACAGTACAGCAGGAGCTAATGAATTTAATATTAAATAGAGAAATAAATGGATATAAACTACATGACAATGTAAATATACTAGCAGCAATGAATCCATCTAATAAATATGATTCAGATTTTGATTATCAAGTAGTTGATATGGATGCAGCACAAGAAAATAGATTCGTATGGCTTAATATGGAAAGTGATGAAAACGCATGGTTAAAATGGGCCATAGAAGCAGGTATAGATAGTAAAGTAATAGAATTTATTTCAACATTCCCTGAATATTTAAATAAAATAAATGAAGATGATATAAGAGCAACTCCAAGAAGTTATGAAAGAGTATCTAAATCATATAAGATTTACAAAGAAAGTAATGGTGAAATACCAAGAACAGTATTTTTAAATGTAATAAAAGGTAATGTAGGAAAGGTTATTGCAGAAGAATTTATTAGCTTTGTGGAAGCTGAACATAGTGCCCTTATTGCTTATGAAGATATCTTTGTAGGAGAAAGTCTAAGTGAAGAAGTAAAGGAAAGAATTAAATCTGAAAGTCACACTAGATTGTATTTATGTGCTAACAATGTTTTAAAAGTATTAGAAAATCAATTAAATGATGGAAACATACATAAGGAATTTCACCTTGATAGATTAATTGAATTTTTAAAAGTTTATCCAATAGATTTAATGGTAGGTATAATGAAGGATATTAAAGTTAATTATCCAGCAATATATGAGGAAGCACTTGAAAATGAAAAGTTTATTGAAAGCTATTTTGAATCTTACAGCATGATAAGGGGATAAAATATGGAAAGCTATTTTGAAAGGCAAGTAAAAGATCTTTACGATAAAGTAAATAACATTGTAGATAGTGCTGATATGTATAAAGCTAAGAGAAATGGAGAAGAATTTCGACCTGAAATAACAAAAGAGTTTAAGGAAGAGTTTTTTAAGCTAGTTGATAAGGTTATCTTAAGTCTTATGGAAGATAAAGATAATTTTTATGGATATTTTTTATTTCAAATGGGAAGGGAAATAAGATTTGATATAACCAGTGCCAGCGGAGTAAACTTCAAAGGTGCTAAATATGTAATTTATTTTAATCCTATATTATTCCTTCAACTGAATATGAAGCAAATGGAGACAACTATAAAGCATGAAATACATCATATTTTATCACTTCATTTATCTAGAGCAAAAGAGCTTAAAAGCAAATATAGTACATTAGCCATAAATTTAGCAATGGACATAGTAGTAAATCAATATTTGGACAATCTACCGCCTTATTCAACTACCTTAAAGGGAGTAAACAATAAATACAATCTTAATATGGAAGCATATAATACATTAGAGTACTATGCTGAAAAGATACAAAGTGAACTTGATCTTATGGAAGAGGATGATGAAGGGGAAGAAGATGATAGTCAAATGACAGATTCTATGGAAGATTTTTATGATCCTGAAAAGATGCATGATATGTGGCAGGAAAGTGATGAAGTAGATGAAAAAACTTTAAAGGAATTTGCAGAAAAGGTTATAAATGCATCTCAAAAGGGAACAATACCTTCACAAGTGGAGTCATTAATAGCTAATTTAAAGAATATCCAAGGAGAAATACCTTGGAATATCATGCTTAAGAAGCTTATGGGTACTGTTGAAAGTAATAAGAAAAAGATCATAACTAGAAGAAATAGAAGACAGCCAAATAGACTTGACTTAAGGGGAGAAATAAGAAACCATAAGGCTGAAATTACTGTGGCCATTGATATAAGTGGAAGTATAAGTAATGATGAATTTAAGCAAGCTATAAAAGAAGTATTATCTATTGTTAAGAATTATAACCATGAAATTACAATCATTGAATGTGATAAGGAAATTAAAAGAGTTTATAAGGCAAAATCAATGAGAGATGTAAAGGAAAGGCTTGCAGCAGGAGGTTCTACTAAGTTTACCCCTGTATTTGAGTATGCCAATAATAATAAGTGTAATCTTCTTATATATTTCACTGATGGCAAAGGAGAGAAAAAACTTGAAGTAGTTCCAAGGGGATATAAAACTTTATGGATAATATCAGGAAGAGGTGATAAGCTTTCGCTAGATGAAGCTTATGGACCAGTAAAAAAACTTAGCAAGGTAGAAGTGAAAGATAATGAACTTGAACTAAAGGATGTTAAGACTGATGGATATTCAATGAATAATCAGGAACCTATTTTTTAGTTTAGTTTTTAAGAATAGTAAATAAAATTAACTTTATTTCATAAAATTTCATGAAGACATTTGAAAGTAGGATATAATATTAATTGTATATCCTACTTTATTTATAATATTTTAAAAATAAGACATATGGAAATACATTAATGCTATAATAATAAAAATTAATATTGGAGCTGATTAAATGTTAAAAAACTTTAGAAAAATATTTACTAAGATAAAAACTAAAGATATTTTAGAGAATAATTTATCTCATTTTGAAGATGAAATACATAAAAATATAAGAATTAATGACACAGAGCCTTTCATCAATGAAGAAGATGAAGATATTAAGTTAGATGATGTGAAAGAAACAGCTACTCGTAACATAGTAAGAACAAGGTTAAATGCATATGTTATTAAGAATAAAGAAGAAGATTTTAGACTTATGGATTATGATATGGATACTGGTGAAGTAGTTTGGATTGAAGGAAAATTGTTTAACAATCTTAGAGGCCTTCAGAGAGTTAGATGGAGTCCATCATCAGGTTCAGCAACTGTATACTATGGATATATCAGCGTGGAAGACAGTGGAGATAAATTAGTATCCAGTGTATACATAATGAATATAATTAAAGATATGATAAAGAAAGATTCTTTAGGTGATATAGTTTATAATATAAAAAATGACACTATTACTATTAATTATAAAAATCCTTCTGAAACCCAAAAACCTAAAGTATTTCATATATATGGTGTTTCTTCAGTGGTTGAGATGGAAATGTTACTTAATAAAAATGGCTTATCTTTAAATAGAGAATAGAAGATTTTATTAAATTTTTTTTATAAACCATGAATTTATAAAGAAATTTTTAAAAAAGTAATTTTATTTTTACCAAATCAATATAATTATTACAAGTATTTTATTATTTTGATGAGGTGATAATTTGGAAGTAAGAGAAGAATGGGCTTCAAGAACTACTTTTATTTTAGCTGCCATAGGCTCGGCGGTAGGGCTTGGTAATGCATGGCGTTTCCCAGGGCTAGCAGCCAAATATGGAGGAGGAGCTTTTTTACTGGTATATACAATTGCTATGCTAGCATTGGGAATTCCTTTGTTAACAATGGAGATAGCTATTGGTAGAAAAACAAGAGAAGGAGCTCCTGGAGCTTTTAGAACCATAAATAAAAAATCAGAGTTTGTTGGTTGGGCAGCTACAACTAATGCTTTTGCAATTTCAACTTATTATGCAGTAGTTTTTGCCTGGGTAATTGCCATGGCTGTTTTTAGCTTTAAATTTGCAGGAATGGTAGGTGATTCTCAAGCAGCAAGTTCTTTATTTGCTAATATAACAGAAACTTCATGGACTATTTCAGGTGCTCAAATACCATGGGTTATGATAATAATGCTTTTAGTGGCTTGGACTTTAATTTATCTATGCATAAGGCGAGGAACTGCCAGTGTAGGAAGGGTAGTAAAATATACAGGTCTTACATTACCTTTGTTATTTTTAATAATAATGGCTATTAAGGGGATTTCCATGCCAGGTGGTATGGAAGGTATAGGAAAACTATTCACCCCAAATTTCGCCCAAATTATAGATGAAGGGTTAATGTCAAATTTGATTATTGATGCAATTGGGCAAGTATTTTATAGTCTCTCTATTATGATGGCTATCATGATTGCATATGGTTCTTATTTAAGTGATTCAGCTAATATTGCTAAAGATGCTACAGTAATAGCTTTTGCTGACTTAGGTGTAAGCATCTTATCAGGAATTGTCATGTTTACTACCATGTATGGTGTTGGAATGACTACAAATGATATGTCAGCATCAGGAATAGCAACTGCTTTTATTATTTTTCCGCAAGCAATAGCAAATTTAACAAACACTGGATGGGTTAATGCAGCCTTTGGTATGATATTTTATTTATGCTTAGCTTCTTTAGCTGTAGACTCAGCATTTTCCATAGTAGAGGGTGTTTCAACAGGAGTGGCAGATAGATTTAAATTAAATAAGAGAAAAACCACAATGACCATATGTATTATTGCAGCTTTAATTTCCTTAATCTTTATATCTAGATCAGGATTAGCATGGCTAGATATTGTTGATAACTGGACTAATCAATATAATATGATTATAATAGGCATTTTAGAATGTATAGTAGTTGGATGGATCTTAAAGCCAACAAAGGTTTTAAAGGAAGTTAATAGGAATTCTTTAGGATATAAGATTCCTAAATGGTGGTTTATAGGATCAATTAAGTTTATTGCTCCAATAGCTTTAACTGGATTCTGCATTTGGAATTTATATTCATTATTTGCTGGTGGAGGTATATATGGAAAGGAGTCAGGCTATCCATTATGGTCTAATATTATAGGTGGATGGGCAGTAACATTTTTAGTCTTTGTCAGTGGATTTATTGCTAAAGTTATAATAAATCATCGAAAGAAAAATGGTTTTGTTGATGAAATAAAAAAATGGGATTAGTTAAACAATTAAAAATATTAGGAAATTGTATTTGTTACATGATATAATTAGAAAAAATAAGGGGCTGTTTTTAACTACGGCCTTTTATTTTTGCAGTTGTAAAAAAAGAGGTGGATATTTTGGATAATACATATATGTTTGAAAATTATATTTCCATTGGGAGAAGCTTTGTGGCAGAAAAGAATTATCTTAAGGCTTTAAAGTTTTTAAAGAAAGCTTATGCTTGTCCAGAAGGAAAAGATGATATAGATTTAATTTTAGATTTAGCATTTCTTTATGATAAAATTGCTGATTTTAATTCAGCAGAAAAGATGTATAAGATGGCATTGGACATTGATAATACTTGTGCCATAGCTTATTATGGTTTAGGTATAATTTATGATGACGATGAATTATATGAAGAAGCCATTGAATGTTATAAAAATGCCATAGAAAATGATAATAAATATGAAAAAGCGTATTTCTTTTTAGCCAATGCTTATGATGAACTTGGTAATAAGGAGGAAGCTATTAAAAACTATAAAGAGGTACTTAAGTTAAATTCAAAGGATTTATGGGCAAATGCTAATTTAGGATGTATTTATGACGAATTAGGAGATACAAAGCTATCATTTAAATATATGGAAAAAGCACTGGAACTCTCACCGAAACATTTTAGAATTCTCTTTAATATGGGTGTATTCAGTAAAAAGCTAGGTAATGAAGAAGCGGCTATAGAGTATTACAAGAAATCAATTGAAGTAGATCCATATTATCCATACAGTTATCTTAATTATGCTGTAATTTATCGTGAAAAAGAAGACTATATGAAGGCCATAGAAATAATTAATGAAGGAATAAAAGAAAATCCAGAAGAAAGTTTCCTTTATTATAATAGAGCATGCTTCTATGCGGCCATAAGTGAATTGGATTTAGCATTAGATGATGTTTTAAAATCCATTGAGCTAAATGACTTTTTTGTAGATTACATGAAGAAAGATAGGGAATTAGACGGAATTAGAACTTTAGAGAGATATAAAAAAATATTTAACTAGTGCTTCATATAATTAGCTTATATGTAACATAATATAATGGAGTTTATATAAAGAGGCAGATATTATATAAAGGAGATATTATATTATGTTGGAGAAAATTGAGGATATTAATTTGCTTAATCTGGCAAAAGATATTAAGGAAATGATTTCAGATGGCAAATTAAAGATTAAAACAGATGATTATCAAGTGGAACTTGAAGTAAATAATGATTTTAAGGAGCTAAAAGCTTTAAAAAGGTTATTAGAAATTATGGTACATGAGAATTTTCTAATGACGGAGCTATATTTTGAAAATAAAGATGATTTTAAAAAATGTTTTAATGAAGAATATAGCAGTAAACTAAATGAAATATTTCATAGTGTAAGAGTTAAGGAAATTAAAGTGCAAGGTGAGGATAGCTATATGGGAACCTTGATCTATCATGAAATATTTGGCGAAAAGATGATTTTTAAATTAGCATTTATTAGGTATCTAAGAAGATTTCAACGAGAAGAACATTGGAAGTAAATAGGTACTTTATATATATTTTATGTTAGAATAAAAAGTCCAGTAATAAATGTTACTGGACTTTAATTCTTAATATAAGAGATCTATATCTATAGTAGTTCTATTTATTTTTCTTAAATAATTTTATGCATTTTAATAGCATTAGATTTATATCCATTCCATTCTAATTCAATTTTTTCATTGGGTACGAAACCTTGTTTTTTCCAAAATTTAAGTGCATTTTCTTCATAATCATATACAACATCTATTCTAATAGATTGAACATTGTTGGATTTAAACATTTTTTCCAACTGATTATATATTGTTTTACCTAATCCATTACCTTTTAATCTATAATCAATCATTAATAGTGATAAATATACTTCATGGCTAATTTTAAAGTCACACAGTCCAATTACTTCACCTGTATGATCTTTTATTATTGATGAATTAAAACCAATTTTCTTCATTTCTTCAATTTCATTAAGTATAAATTCTTTAGAAACACTTGAAACTCCTAAATGATTACACAAAAATGATTTATTAGAATTATAAATATCTAAAATTCTATTTATGGCATTTAGGTCTATCTCGTCAATTATATAATTATCCACTTCTAACTCCTTTAATATTATCTTCCTATGCTATAACATTTATGAATTATTTTATTATACCATAATTTTTATAAAGTTATAATTATTTGTAAATACCTGCATAATTAACTTTAAGTTGTTCTTTTAGTTCTTTGCATAGAAGTGCCATAAGGTGTATCAAGAGCATTAATATAATATCGACTATTTATGAGTTAAGGAAAAGGAATTTTAAGGATAATATGAAGGATTTGGAAGAAAAATATAGAATAATAATTTTATAAGTGTTCAGTGATTTAAAGAGGAGGATGAAATGGGGGATTCAGATACTTGTAAAGAAAATATTAAAGATAAAATAGGAATAGAATACTTTGATAAAAAGGATGCATGTAAGATTGCTAATGTAAGTCCTAATACTATAGATAATTACAGAAAAAAGAACATAATATCAGTTAAACGTTATGGTAATAAAAACTATTATAGTCTTTCAGATATAGAAATATTGAGAAATAATGTTGTACTAAATAAGAAAAATATTAGAAAAGATCCAGTAGTAGATAACATAGAAACTGTTGAGCCTAAAGATATAGTACCTAGCAACAATAAAAGTAGTAAAAGTAGAAGAAGTGCCAGTGAGATAGATAAGCTTAGGCGAATAATAGATGATTATGCAGAAGAAAATGCTGTGTTAACAAAAAAAGTTAATCAATTAACATTATCAATAGGTGATAAGGAGAATAACTTAAGAAAACATAAAAATAGCATGGAGTCTTTTGGAAAAGAAATGGATAGTTTAAAAACAGAAATAGCAATATTAAGAAAGAAACTTAATGAAAAAAATCAATTTATTAGTGAGTTGAAAGAGAATAATTTAGAATTAAATGAGGAAATCTTAAAAGCTCAAGCAGATATAATAGAACTAACAACTACTAGAAACAATGCTAAGGAGGCTTTCAATAGTTTAGTTGGAGAAATAAAGGGGATTGTTGAAGAAGCTTCCAATAAAAGTTCTGAGATAGCAGAACTGAAAGTTTATAAAGCAAATTATATAAAAGTGCTTGCAAAAATAGCCAAGCTAGAAAAAGAGAAAAAGGCAGAACGTGATGAAGAGGTACGTCAATTAATTAAGGTTAATAGTGACTTAAGTGAAAAATGTGATAAGCTAATGCGACAAGTCGATGAATACCAAATGCTTATTTTAGATAAAGTAGAAAGCAAGCGTTTAGGTAATAATGAAGATGATAACGAAAAAAAATCTACATTTAAAGATAAGATTATAGATTTATTTAAAAAGTAATAATGATTGTAGTTTTATTTGATGGTTGTTATTTAAATCTAATATAATTATACTAAAATAGTATCATTAAGTATAAAACGTATACTATGAATAACTATAAGTATGATTTCAGGAGGAAAAAATGTCATATATACAAGTGATAAATGAATGTAAAAGATACAAAATGGGAGAAAGTACAATAGTAGCAAATAATAATATCAATTTTGAAATAGAAAAAGGTGAGTTTGTTATAATTTTAGGACCAAGTGGAGCCGGTAAGTCTACAGTATTAAACATACTTGGAGGAATGGATAGCTGTGATGAAGGACAAATAATTATAGATGGGGTGGATATTTCAAAATATAATAGTAAGCAACTTACCAAATATAGAAGAAATGATGTAGGATTTGTTTTTCAATTTTATAATTTAGTACAAAACTTAACAGCTAGGGAAAACGTTGAACTGGCTTCACAAATAGTAACTAATGCATTAGATATTGATGAAACATTAAAATTAGTGGGGCTTGAACATAGAAAAAATAACTTTCCTGCTCAGTTATCAGGAGGAGAGCAGCAGAGAGTGGCTATAGCAAGAGCAATAGCTAAAAATCCAAAGCTTTTACTTTGTGATGAACCAACAGGTGCTCTTGATTATACTACTGGAAAGCAAATATTAAAAACATTACAGGATACCTGCAGAAATACTGGAACAACAGTAATTGTTATAACACATAATTCAGCTTTGGCACCAATGGCTGATAGGGTAATTAGAATAAATGATGCTAAAGTAAGAAGCATTGAAGTTAATTCAAATCCATCATCAGTTGAAACAATAGAGTGGTAGGAGGAGAAGATGAAAAGAAAAGCATATAGTAAGTCAATATTAAGAGAAATTAAATCATCAAAAGCTAGATTTATTTCAATATTAGTAATCATTTTGTTAGGTGTTGCCTTTTATTCAGGTATAAAAGCTTCTGGGCCTAATATGAAGGCAGCAATTGAAAATTTTTATAATGAATATCATTTGATGGATGCTAAGATAGTTTCAAGTGCAGGCTTAAGTGAGGAAGATTTAAAGCTCCTAGACAATAGCCATAAAATATTAGATTATTATGCATCACATACAGTAGATGCCAATTTAACTAATATAAATAGTGTTGTTAAATTTATGGAATATGACCAAGATAAATCTGCCAATATAAATTCTTTAGAAGTATTAGAAGGTAGGCTACCAAAAAATCCAGGAGAAATAGCACTAGATGAGCAAGCTTTAAAGTATGGTTATTTTAAAATTGGTGATACGTATACAATTCAGTGTGATGATGAGATAAAAAATCAATTAAATAATAATTCATTTAAAATTGTAGGTATTGTTAGAAGTCCATTATATATAGAAAAACTAGCAAAAGGTACAACTACTGTAGGTAAGGGTCTTGTAGATTACTTTGTGATATTAAATAAGAACGATTTTTCTATGGAAGCTTATTCTGAAATATATATTACCTTTAAAAATACTAAAGGCTTAGAATCATATAGTGATGAATATGCTGAAAAAATGGAAGAAAATATAAGATATCTTGAAGAATTATTTTCAAGTAGACCTAAGGAAAGACTTGAAGAAATAAAAATAAAGGCTATAGAGGAAATAAGCAAGAATTATGTGGATGCTATAGGAAGTGAATTATATATATCTATGGCGGAAAATCAATTACCAGAAATTGATGAGGTGAAATATTATTTCTTTAATAGAAATGATAACCCAGGATATTCTGAATTTTATGATGTAGTTAAAAGAATCAATTCCATTGCAACAGTCTTTCCTATATGCTTCTTTATAGTAGCGGTACTAATATGTCTTACTACAATGACGAGAATGGTAGAGGAAAATAGAATAGAAATAGGAACATTGAAAGCTCTTGGCTATAGTAATAGAGAAATATCAATAAAATATATTATTTATGCTTCATTGGCTAGTATCATAGGTGGTATTTTAGGAGTAATTGTAGGTTTTAACATATTCCCTAGAGTAATTTATACAGCTTATAATACTCAATATGCTCTGCCAAACTTAAGCATAGTTTATTATCCGTCATATATTATTCAATCTTTAGTAATATCAATTTTATGTACAGTTGGTGCATCACTTTTAGTGTTAAAAGTAGATTTAAATAGTACGCCTTCAACATTGATGAGACCTAAGGCACCAAAGAGTGGAAAAAGAATACTACTAGAAAGAATTACACCAATTTGGAAAAGATTAAATTTTAATGAAAAGGTTACATTTAGGAACTTATTTAGATATAAGCAACGTATGATAATGACTGTATTTGGTATAGCTGCATGTACAGCTATGATTATAACAGGTTTTGGTCTTAAGGATTCCATAGGAGATTTAACAAATAAGCAATTTAATAAATTATGGAAGTATCAAGCTACGGTAATATTTAATGATAATACAACTATAGAAGATGATGATGAGTATAATGAAAAGCTAATGAGTTTAAAAGGATACAAAAATAGCTTAAATATCCATCAAGAAATGGTCACTATTTCAAAAGAAGATATTAATAAGCAAAATGTTACTTTATATGTTCCAGAAGATAAGGATAAATTCAAAGATTTTGTTTTATTGAATGATAGAGTCTCTGGTGAAGAGTATATCCTATCTGATGATGGTGCTATTATAAATGAAAAGTTAGCTAAGCTACTAGGAGTAGTTAAAGGCGATGAGATTACCTTTAAAGATTCTGAAAATAATTCATATATAATAAAAGTAAACAATATATCTGAAAGCTATCTAAGTCATGGAATTTATATGTCAAAAGCCTATTATGCTGATGTATTTGGTAAAGAAGCTAAGTATAATTCTCAATTTATTATGTTAGATGATAGTAATTATGAAGATAATGATATTGCTAGTAAGTTAATGGAAACTAATAAGGTTATTAATGTTACAATGACTTCTTATTTAAGTAAAACAACTAATGAAGCAATGGACACTCTAAACATTGTAGTGATAATATTAATAATATCAGCAGGAGGACTAGCATTAGTTGTTCTTTATAATTTAAATAACATAAATGTTTCTGAAAGAATTAGAGAATTATCAACAATTAAGGTTTTAGGTTTTTATGATCATGAAGTAACTATGTATATTTTGAGAGAAAACTTCATATTAACAGCTTTAGGTATAATTATAGGGATGTTTATGGGTAAAATACTTCATGGATTTGTAATTACAACAGCTGAAGCAGATAATATGATGCTATCACCTAGTATTTATGCAGCTAGTTTCATTTATTCAATTATTTTAACAATAGTATTTTCATTAATAGTAATGTTTATGATGCATAGAAAATTAAAAAAAGTAAATATGATAGATGCTTTAAAATCTAACGAATAAATAATAATAAAAAACCACCAGATAAGCTGGTGGTTTTTTATTATTAGAATTAAAATGATGAGTATTTATTTTAGTAAGGAGAAACTTGTAATTATATTTTAGAATTTTGAAAATATTAAATTATATTGATTATTTATATGTAAATATGTAAATAATTTCAAAAAGAGGATAAGGAGTGATAGATATTGGAATTGATAATAAATACTCGAGGAGCAAAATTATCTAAGGTAGATGATAGGTTTCAAGTAACTTATGAAGGTAATAAACAAGAATTTTCAGTAAAAACTATAGAAAAAATTTTAATAACTACATCAGCATTGGTAACAACAGATTCATTGAAGTTAGCTGTAGAAAATAATATTGATGTAGTATTTTTAGAATATAATGGAGAGCCTTATGGTAGAGTATGGCATTCAAAACTAGGAAGTATAGCAACAATAAGAAGGAAACAATTAAAATTAATAGAAAATAGGATTGGAGTAGAATTAGTAAAGAGTTGGGTAACTCAAAAGCTTCAAAATCAAATTAACCATTTAAGTAAATTAAAGTTAAATAGAGAAGAAGAAAAAGTTTTAATTATTAATGAAACTATTAATGAAATAATAAAACATAAGGATGAAATAGAACGATTAGAAAACGAAGAGATAGGAGAGATTAGAGGGCTTATTGAAGGGCATGAAGGATACTCAGCAAAAAAATATTTTAATACTTTAGGAAGATTAATACCAGAAAAATATGAATTTGTTGGAAGAAGTAAAAATCCAGCAACAGATATGTTTAATTGTATGCTTAATTATGGATACGGAATACTTTATTCAAGAGTAGAACAATCTTGTATTATTGCTGGATTAGATCCGTATATAGGCATAATGCATACTGACAATTATAATAAGACGGCATTGGTTTTTGATTTAATTGAAATGTATAGGGGTTATATGGATGAAACAGTATTTAGCTTATTTTCAAAGAGAAAGGTTAAAAAAGATATGTTTGATAAAATAAGTACAGGTGGTTTTTGGCTTAATAAGGAGGGAAAAAAGCTATTGATTGAGGAAATTAACACCAGATTTGAAGATAAGATAAAGTATAAAGGAAGAATGATAAAATTAAAGAATATTATTCAATATGATTGCCATAATATTGCCAATAAAATATTAAATGAGGTGATGTAAATGCTATATTGGGTTATGTATGATATTTCTGAAACTAAGATACGAAACAAGGCAGTTAAGATATGTAAAAATAAAGGATTATATAGAGTTCAAAAGAGTATTTTTTTAGGTTCATTAAACAAGAATCAAAAGGATGAATTAAAAATAATGATGGAAAGAATAGTTGATAAAGATACAGATTCTATTTATATTTTTCCTTCAACTACAGAGTTATTATACGATACAGAATTGATTGGAAATGGATTTGATAAGGAGTTGGTAAGTAATAATGTTATATCAAAATTCATTTAATGAATTAGAAGAATATATTACTCCATCTGAAATTATTGAGTTTTTGTATTGTCCAAGGTTTACTTATTTTATGAAATGTTTATCAATCAAACAATATGAAGAAAATAGATTTAAAGTACAAATAGGGCGAGAAAAGCATACTAACAAAAGTAATAGTAGCGTTTTAAATGTTAGAAAAAGAATTGGTGGAGTGAGCAAAGAACAAGAAAAGTATTTAATATCTAAGAAATACGGATTAAAAGGAATAGTAGATGAAGTGTATGCGTTAGATGATGGTAGCTATGCTCTGGTGTTAGTATAAAGTAGTGGACACATTAAATC
>FR883400.1:37498-56402 GCA_000435835.1 Clostridium sp. CAG:221 | reverse complement strand
TATTGGCACAATTGTTCAAAATAGTCTTGACATTAATAAAAATTATTTCCACTCTGTCCATGTGAGCGTAGCGGTAAGTGGACTGCTAAAGAAAAGTAAAAGCTCCTCCTTAGGCTAGTAAAAAAAGATTGCGGAGTAAATGACTTTTGGCGTACTAGTTAGGCAACCTGTACCCAAAAGGCATTTAAGTAGTAAGATTTTTTTACCTGTCCAAAGGGGCGCAGTTTCGTGATTAAAAATAGTTAGAATTAACATAAATAGATTAGGAGTCAGGGTTTGGGGCAGGCCCCATTATATTTATTTAGAGCTTCCTAAAAAGGAAGGTTTCAGATTAAATAATAGCCCCCACCGGGTACCCTAAATAGGACTAGATTAATCCTATTACCTAAGATAGTAAAGGTAATATCCTGTACTATTTCGGGTGGTGGATAAGGGCCCAAAAGTATCAATTTTCAGTATACTAGTAGCTTCAATAATAAGAGTAATATTAGAAATAACACTTTTAAATAATAGTTACTAACATAATCAATAAAAATAATAATTAAAAATGAAGCAAAACAAAATATTATTATAAATATAAAAGGTGCATTAGCACTTTTGTTTTAGTGGTTTGGCGTAAGCCAAACTTCTACTCTGTCAACTTTGAAAAAGTGGACTGCTACTGTCCGTAGGACTATAATTTAGAGCTTAAAAAAAATTCTTTTATACCTTCAGTGATAATAAATAGTTAAATAGATTTTTATGAAATAAAATAAAGATTAGATTACAAGATAATAATAAATGAATTTTTTTAAAGGTTTCCTTTTAAGCGGAATAAGGATTACCTGGAATGAAATATGATTTTTACTTCTTAAGAGGAATATCTACAAAAAATCTTATTTCATGTAATGTAATCTTTATGGAGCCAATGGATGATACGAAAAAGAAAAGTTTAATTGAGTATATAATAAAACTAATGCATCAGAATTTAAAAGCATAGTGAGTGAAAGGAACGGTAGCTTTTAGCATTATGATGCAATGGTTTTATTAAATAGAATTAACATATATAGATTATGAGCCGGGTTTAAGGGCAGAGCCCTTTTATATTAAACTATTTTGATGTAATCAAGATTTCCTTAGCTGCCGCAGGCTATAAATTCAAATCTTAATAATTAATTTGTTTATCTATGTATAGAAAAATTTAATTTGCAATATTGAATATAGGTAAAAGTATGAGAATGGTTTCTGGATTAGAGATAAATGAATTAAGGATTAAGGTTTCCTTTTTAAAAATAAATCCTCTCTTTTGCAGCTTAACTGCATATGAGAGGATTTATTTTTAACACCTTAGATTAATTCATTATATTTTTTATAGTTAAATCCATCGAAAAATGTTATACATTTTTCTAATATAAACTTTATTACTTCATCAGCTTCTAAAGTTTCATAAAAATCTAGCATTAATTTATTATACTCAACCTTATATCTAGCTGGTATAGAAAGTACTCCTATATCATTTGATAACAGGATAAGGTTTGATGAAAGTCTAGCTGTTCTCTTATTTCCATCATAAAAGAACTGACAGTAAGATAGCCATAGATTAAGTATAATAGCTTTTTCAAGTAAATTATCTATAGAATTTATTTTATCTATATCAGCTTTAAATACTTCCTCTAAATCCTCATAATTAATACACTTATATTCAACAGTACCTGCAATTCCAATGTTACCCTTTCTAAAGTCACCTACTATTAATGCCTCATCTTTAGCAACTTTACTATGAATATCACAAATAACTTCTTTGTTTAACTCTAAAGAATTTGTTCTACTCAAATTAACAACATAATCCCATGATGACTTTATATTTAGTATTTGATTTTGATCACTTAACTTATGGCCACCAACAGTAATGCCATCAAGTAATGTTTGTACCTCTGGAAAAGTAAATGGATTATTTTCCAAATTTCCCATATCATAAACAAACTCACTAATCATCTGCTTAACATAAGTTAAAATATATCTTTTATCTCCATGTGGTAATTCATCTTTAAATTTATATCTATATCTAGGAATAAATGTATCCATAGCCAACACCTCAAATAAATATTTATTATTTTTCTCTTACTATTATACACCAAGATTATTCTAGCTTAAACAAAAATTGAATTATTGTTAAGCTGAAATTTCATAGCTAGTATTTATATTGTGACATTCCTCTCAAGCTTATAGTGTAAAGCTACTAACAACCTTAGTTGTCTTTTTTATATAATCATCTGCTAGCCCATCAATGCCATCACAAATAAACTTTAAGCTACAGGTCTCACAGTTCTTAATTATATTTTGGTCCATAAGTGAACACTTAAGCTCATCATTATATGTTGAATTTCTAATTGCTAAAGCAATCTCTAATCTGTCATAAAGTTCTCCCTCTTCAGTAATTTTAATTCTATTAGATATCATAATACCACACCCCTTAAACTTTTCTCATTAAAGATATATGGTTTAAAAACTAATAATTCAAATTCAAAGGATCTTTTTTATTAATAAACCTCACAATCCCTGATGTTTCCCGCATATTCTTTTATTCTTATATTCTTTTATATATGAAAATATAAGAATATCCATATAACCATTCTTCTATTCCCATATATATTCAGTATGAAAGGGGCGTTTTTAGTGGGAAGAACTAAAGGGTTAATTATAGATCCAAGCGACATATGTTATGAAGAAGAATGTGAGGAAATAGGTTTTGAAGAACCTGGTGAAATAAAAGGTAACTTAGTAGAAGGCTTTTCATTTACAAATGAGCCAGTGCAATTTGCACATACTGCTCCAAATACAACAGAAAAATCTAAAGTAGAAAAACAAAAATCTAAAAAGAATAATACAGATATTTTAGATATGAGAAAACTATCAATAGTAAATGGACTTACCCCTCCAATAGATGGAGAAAAGCTAGAATATAAAAGATGCTATATGCTAAGATTCTCAACCCTAAAGAAGCTAGAACAAATCAAAGCCATGCATCCAGATATAATTTATATAAGCTCTATAGTAGATATGGCAATCAATCATTACTTCCATTGTCTCTTTGATAACGAATAAATCAGTATGAAAACTTACTGATTTATTTTTTATAAATAAATAGCCTTTAACTCCATGCTTCAAAACCATATATATTATTTGGAGGTGATATCATGGAAAATTTAGATCTTATATCATTAATAGGCAGTACTGGCTTCCCAATAGCTATTACAGCCTATCTATTGATTAGACTAGGAAAGCAACTTACTTCACTATCAAATAGTATAAATACATTAAATACCATTGTTTCAGTAAAATTAGGTGCTGTTGTAAAAGATGAAAAAGACAAAGTTGCATAATATAAAAAATCTGATAGGCCAAAAGTTTATCAGATTTTTTATATTTTAGTATTAAATTTTGATTTCTTCTTTTTAAACCATATATATTAAATACCAAGCTACAAGGAGGTGAATAACATGGCAGTTTCAAAAGAATTAATGACAACTACTTTAAGTATTGAAGTAGAAAGCGGTGTTGATAATAAGGGTAATATATCATACAAGAAAAAGAATTTTTCAGGTATTAAAGGAGATGCTACACCAGAAGCTCTAGCAACAGTTGCAGATGCAATTAAATTAGTATTAGCTAATCAAACTAGATACACCTTAGTTAATGAAATCTCTATGCTAGAAGACAACGCTTAGCTTATTAATCCAAATCTTATAGAAGGGAGGAGAAACCATGGAATACTCATTACAAATGGTCTTTTTATGTGATAGTGGTGAAAAGAGTTCAATTACAATTTCAGATGTAAAACCTGGACTTACAAACTCAGATGTAATAGCTCTAATGGACACCATTATCACAAGCAATATCTTTGTAACAAGTAAAGGTGCATTAATTAGTAAATACAGCGCTCAAGTTGTACAAAGAGAAGTTACAAAATGGGATCTTAACTAGTCAAAAGGCATTGGATTCGAAGTCCAATGCCTTTTTGGCAACTAGTACTATATTGGTATCATTAAGTTATTAATGTTATATACTCTATAGTAAATATTAATAAAAATAAATTATACAATATAATCCCAAAACTCATTTGCAATTTCACATCTAATTTTTATTATTATAACTTAATAGTAAATCTCTTTGCTTCTCTACTAAAAAGCTTACATATCGCATCATACACAACTCTTTTAACTTTGACTTCTGATCCTATTATATAAGGAACTCTATAGCTTCCAGTATCAACATCATCAAAACAAACTTCCCACTTAGAGTACTTCACCACGGTCTCCCCTGTTCTATCTATGCCAATTATCCCTTCACCATTATCTGTAATCTTAATTCCGAGAACATCCAAAATTTCTCCCCTAATACTTAGATAATCATATGGTCTAAATGTTAAATAAATATCCTCATTAATCTTAAGATTAGAAGCAACTAATAGTGAATTTCTTTTAAGATAATCTGGTTTAATAAACTCATTATTTTCATCATATAGCCTATACTCTTTTTTAAGTTTCATTAAAGGAACAACATCCTCTTTATCTGTGAATACTACACCAGAAATTACTATTGTTGAATCTATATTCTCTATTAAATTATTCTTATACTTTTCTCTTTTATTATAACAACGTTCATAGTAAGCTAATGAAATCCATTCTTCAGAATACACATCAGTTATTGAGTCAGTAACTTCTTCAGGCATATTAATATCCAATGGACGAGGAATAATTGAGTTGCAATTGGCA
Source organism: Clostridium sp. CAG:221 (assembly GCA_000435835.1). Lineage (GTDB taxonomy): Bacteria > Bacillota > Clostridia > Clostridiales > Clostridiaceae > Clostridium. Next base: position 51,648 of record FR883400.1, on the reverse strand, counting down.
ATTAAATACTCTATATCATCAATTAATATTTCATTCATTTTTTCTTCTATTTCACTTAAAAATGGTAATTCTACAAATCCATTGAGGAATGCTTCTACTTCACGACTCATATGCTTCATTAATATATCATAAAAATAAACATTTGGTACAAGTACACTATATGATTTATCATATATTATATCTTGTAGATTTTCTCGTGTAGACTTATCGTTTATTTCACGAAAATAATTCTTAGCAATATTCCCAACATCAACACCGCTATCCTTTAGTAAAGCAACCCTATTATCTGTCTCAGTTAAGATTTCTATAAAATAATTAATACTGTTATCTCCACCATCATATGAGTGAACATACTTTTCGTAATTTCTTTCATCTTTCAGCCCAGTAATCTTCCTAATCAAGTAGTTTACAATCCCATTATCAGTGGGATAAATACTTAGTAAATCATTAATTAAATTGTTTTTACGTAACTCTTCTTCAGTAAACCACTTTCTAATAAGCCACAATAAAATAATTAGTGAGTAGTCAATGAATCTATCCTTCTTTTCAATATAACGCTTGAAAGGTTTTATGAAAGATATACGATACTCTGGCTGTTCTAACATTTTGTTAAGCGAAGATATAATCCATCTATAACGATTTGCTTCACCATATTTTAAACGAGTAAGTAATAGAAACATTGCTTTTTCTATAGAAGAGAACTCTTTAGACTTTTCAACTATTTCCTTATAATTATAATCATATTGTCCTGATAGTCTAAAATTAATTATCTCAAACAATGACTCCCAATAATGAAGAATTAATTCACCATCATATCCAACCGCTGTTAACGCATTTATTATTTTATCACCTACTGCCAAATTATAGTCAACCGAATAAAGATTATTATAAAAATATTCAAAAAAATACTCCTCCGCTACTTCTCTATTATATTCTACTGCTTTAATATAATATCCTGTTTCAGTTAACCTCTGATACCACCCATCTTTATGATTCAAAAACATCGCTATGTAAATATACGCCATAACTTCTGAATTTAAATCTAAAGCATCAATAACTTTTAGTATTCTTTCTCTACTTTCATCATCGCTCCTTCTATCATATATGTGCTTTATTAGGTTGTTGATAAACATTTTTGAGTCATCACTCAACTCACTAATTGACTGCAAGTATATATACAATCCTTGAATATCACTTTCATTTATTCCAAAATCAACAATATACTCAAGTATTTCCTCAAAAGACATTACATCAAAACTTAAACGACTCACATGTTTATCATAACTAAACTTCTTTCCTCTACCTATATCATATGTTCTATTTGAACTACGATTTAATATAATTTCAGAATTAAATTCTACGTTCAGTTGCTCACACAATCCTTTTATTTTCTCATAATCATCTTCATAGATTCCTTTCGGATATCTATTTATCAATTCTCTCATAGAAACTCTAGCTAATTCCTTTTGAGAATTATTACTTAGAACTCGTATGTTGTTTAAATAACTACTAATAGTGCTAGGACTAATTTCATTAGGTCTCGTTTTAAAAAGAGAATTTTCTATAATAGGATCTACTTCACTATTCATAATTTCTAAAAGATTATCTAAACTTTCTTCTAAGGCCCAATAATTTGGTGAATCCAATAGCTCATAACTCAGATATGTCATAGCAATATCTCTGTTAGTTCTAGCCAAAACCTCGAACCACTCTTTTGGATAAGTTTGTGTACTTCTGCCATCAGTATGATATACAACGGCATCGGCTAATGGCTTTAGTCTTAATATATTCTGAATACCAGTTTCCACATCAATTTTATAAATACTCTCGACACTATCTATCAGTCGACTTAGTGTACGATCCTTTCTAAATGAATAAGACAATAGATACTCTACACCTCTTCGAAATTCAACTTTTGCTTTGTCTAACCGACCACCCTTTGAAAGGATAATTGCATGTTTAAAACTATAATCAGCCAAATATGAATAAAATCTTCGTTTATCCTCATCGCCTATTTTTTCTTCAAATATTTCTGTTAAAACTGTACAATTTATATCATTTGCTATTACTAAGAATAACTCGAAAAGTTTGTACGTAGGTAGTGGACCGCAAGTAGCCCCCATTAGCGTAGTCATAGTTTTACTTGACATCTCAGCAATCAAACCAAGTATTGTACGCCATGTAGATTCAGTTGATACTAGTTCAAGTGGTGATACTATTGATTCAAATATAATTGTATTATAATTGTACAAATCACAAGTACGCGGTTTACCCTTAAAGCATTCCATGTCCTTTGTTAACCATAAATATGCTTCTATTAGTTTTGACTCATCAATAGACTTATTTTCTTTTGCTTCAACAATTACTTTACTCACTTTAAATACATATATTAACCAATTATAATACCAATTTCTATTTTCAGCACACTTAATAAAATCATTTAATTTATTTGAATGGTTTGTAATAATCCATTCAATGTTACTAATATAGTAATTTAACGCAATTAAAGTGTCATTAGAGTATGAATCTGAGTCCAATAATATCTCAAGAGCAGTATCAAGATATTGTTCATCAATTATATACTTACCCTCGAATACATCTATACTTTCTCTCCAATGTTCTTGTTCCTCAAGTTGGTTTACCAGTGCTTTTAATTCTTCAATTAATCCTCTCCTTGAATATTCAGTTATTATCACCGTCCTCTTATCATATGCGTCTTTAACTGCAACTTTTTCAATCTTATCAATCATATTTCGGCCAGTATCTAAACATGCACAAATAAAATATCTATACTCTTCTAATTGCTCATCATAACTCTTTTGCACTATTTGATTAGATTTCTTTGATTCTATGAGTAACCTTATATACTCGTCCCATTCAGGAATTACATTATTTTCAGAGCATAGATAACAGACTTTTAATCCTTCAGTGCAACTTAGTGCATTTCGTCCTTCGTAAACTAAAATATTTTCAAGTTTTTCGAACCCATTAATAAGACCTAATCCAAGATAATAATACTGTGAATTTTCATCAAATGCATATTCTAGACTATAAATCATATTACTCAATTCAGTACATATGATTACGGCCCCATAATTTTTAGCTTTACAAGATGTCTTCATTAAAATCTCAAAATTTCTTTTTATAGAGTTAATGTTATTACCATAAAAAACGCTGTCAACAACAAATTCCTTATTGCAATATTCTAAAATTTCTTCGTAGCGTTTAGCTTCAAAAAGAAGTCCAAGTAAATTTAGATACGACTTTCTATCTTCATAGAATCCCTTTTTTTTCAACCAGTCTATCAAGTATGAATAAATGGCTTTATCTACACTAACTTCATTTTCTTCTAGTAATTCAAGAACATATCTTCTAAAACTCTCATGATAAATTTTATAACCTCCATAGCAACTACTATAAGATAATATACTTCTAATAGCCTCTAAACTTTTAGAAACATATACACCTAAAGAAGTAATCTCCTTAAGTTCAGATTCTGTTAATGGAAATGGAGAACCTGCCAATATTTGTGGCACCTTTTGACTTTCAGAGAGTTTTGTCATTAAAAATGAATAGTAATTTTCCAAATTGGTATTATAAGCTGGGAATCCTTCAATCAATTCTCTTGTTATCATAACATGAGTGTATTTAGATAATTCGTTTACTAAATACGTTAAATATAATGGATTCCCTGAACTTTTTTCAATCAATAAGTCTGATAACATACAGTGAAAATCCAGTTCAACGTCTGTTAAGCTATTATTTGTAATAAATTCTTTTACTTCACCAATGTCCCAAGGTTTCACTGAAAACTCCTTAAAGTTATGATTGCACAAATTAATAACCTCAGTAATTGGCTGTGAGGCTAAAATAACTTTTACGTTGTCAGGAAACCTCAGCCGTGATATTACTTCCACAATTTCAGTCTCAATTTGTTTCATTGTTTTTTTATGAAAACTATATATTCTACCAATATGATCTAATCCATCTACAATTAATACTACTTCTTCTTTTATATTATTAATTAAAACTTGCAATTCATCAAAATCCACCCCATATTTCGAAAGCTTATATGACTCTAAGTGTGGAAATACCTCAATAATGTCACTTATTAAATTCGCTAAGAATACATTTATAGTTATTCTTTCTTTTTCATATAGATCATCTATTCCCGTATAACAATAATGCTGAATAACTTTAATTCCTTGTTCATCGAGAAAGCTTATAAAGTTTTGAATGAACCAAGACTTTCCTGAACCAGGTTCACCAAGTAGACATACTTTATTGTTTGTAAATACAAAATCCTTAAATTCATGATATCTTGTTGAATTTAGTACATTAATAGATCTATCAATCTTAAAACTCTGCTCAATGTTTCCGTAACTTTTCTTCAGACCTAAGTCAAAAATCAATTTATTTAGTTCAATAACTTCACCTCTTGCACGCAGTCCTTTAATGATATATATCAAGTGCATGGAAACATCAACTACTGATTTCTTATCATTTGGAAATTTCCCAATACCAAAGAGCCTTAGGCCATTTATAACCAAATTCTCTAAGTCACCAGGATTGGTAAAATCTGTACTTGATTTTGGAAGATTCACTTCAATAGTTAAATCATTAATAAATTTCTGAAATTCATCTCTATTAATATCCGTGGACTTCCCTCTTAATCGTCTCCATGATGAAATAGGAATTCCATCTGAAGGCCATATACTTTCAAGATTAATTTTTAATACCTTAACATCATTGCTTTTATACAAATTAGTTACATCTTGCTCTATTAAAAAATCAATGTCTTGAGAATCCACAAGCAACTCCCATGCCAAACAAATCCTGATATCAATGTTCTTGTCCTTCGGCAATTCTTGCCATGATCTAAATAATGTATCTAGTGCTAAATCGTATTTTTCAGAAGACAAATCTGCTTTTTCAAATATTTTATTATCACTATACTTAATCTGTTTCTTCATTATTGAATCACTTGTAATAATAGTAATATCATCAAACTTATCATTTTCAGATTCTTTTTGATCAATCTTGAAGATAGCACTGTCATCAGTTAATAACATATTTATAATATGATATGCCGTAAATAAATCTTGGTATTCATATCCTTTATGAGCATCTAATAAACTCATAATCTAAACCTCCTTCAAGTTTCTATATTTCTAACTATATAGCATAACCTCAATTTATTTATGATTTGGTTATCTTTTCATTATTCTAAATAATTAAGTTAAATAAAAATTTCTATTTCACTCATAATTTTAGTAATTTATTTACTATATATCAACATAATTTACCTAACAATTCCAAAAACCCATTTATATTTTATGAGCTCTACATAAAATTCATTATATAAATTAATACATATATCATAAAGATAATAGATTTATAATTATATATACTACTCTACTCTTCTCATCTTTATATAAACATAAATACCACTATCAACATCATTAAACACAACATCATGGTCAGTATAAATAAACCCAGGATAAAGCTTCTCAAAGACTTCTCTTTCCCCTTGGTTTTGTGATAGCTCATATAATTTTTTATTTGAATACTTATAATCATTAATTTCTGGCATGGGTATAACTATATTTTTAGATTGGCTCCATCTTTTCTTTCCTCTAGGATCCTTTGAAAGATAATTTGCTAATTCTTCAAAGCCTAGTTCATTAGCTTGCATTCTATTTGCATTAGCTGTGCCTTTTCCCCATAGTTCTTCTGCCTTATCTCTATCCATTCCAGATATTATAATGTGATGGTGGATTCTTGTTTTTGTTCTTTTATCATCTGTAGCTTCTCTATATTCTAAAACTGCTATATATTTTAATTCATCAAGTCCATTCCTCTTCCTAAAGTTTTTAATTCTCCTAATATAATTATTTCTATCACGAATAGCAGCCTCTTCACTATTTGGAAGATTAGCTGCATCATAACTAAGGCTAACTATTAAATCCCTATTATCAAAGTTAGCATGAATTCTTTTTTCCTCTAAGTGAATTATCATTGTAAGCTACGCTCCTGTATCCACCTAAAGCTTCTATACCTTTCTTTCTAACTAATGCTTGTATCTCTTTGCAATCTATTTGAAACAAAGGCATGTCCTTTTCAAGCTTATCTACTCTATTTTCAACTTGTGCTATTTTTTCTTTCTGTTCCTTTAAAGCTTTAAATTGTAACTCCATTAATTCCATTGGACTTAGTTTTTTAACTTCTTTTAGTTTCTTTTCACAGTTAATAAAGTATTGTCTAGCTATCTTTCCTTTTTCTGTTCTTTGTATCATTGATATTTCTTTTGCCATATCTATAGAAATTGCATGATCTATTACTGTAGTCACTGGATTCTTTAAATTATTGGTTGCTCTTTTTTGAGCTACCCTTATAAAATCAATCTCTTCCTCAAACCCATACTCAACCTTTCTTCGGAACCAATCCTTATATTTAGTTCTTATTTCTAAAAACTCATGTAATTCTCTACCGCTTACTAATTGTCTACCTTCTCTTTCTATTATCTTAATTAATTCCATTACGCATCACTCCTTTTCTAATTAGCTCCTTAGCTAATACTTATTAAATTCACCCTTTAACAAATTCTTTATTATGTTAATCCTTACTCTATTAAGGCTAATTAGCCATTTTCTCATAAGTTAATCGAAGTATTTACAATCATTTTCCTCAAGATAATCAACAATTAAATCTATTTCCTCAGAGGTAAACTTTTGTATTGCAATATCTGTTAATGTATCTATTAACTTGTTTTCTAAAATACTCATATCCTCTGGATAAATACATGTAATCGTCACTATCTGGCCTCCTATAAATTAATAATCTATACTATGCTTGTACACTTCTTCTTGTTACAATTAAAAATGCAATCACACGTTATGTGTTATTTTTTCTTAAAAAAAATCTCATCCACACATGCATCTCCAAAGTTAGCTTTAAATTTTTCCATAAAATTATAGCTTGGATTTCTTAGTCCAAGTTCAATCTTAGAATAATAGTTAATGAATACAGAGACTTTACTATTTAATGGTGAACCAGCTTCAGAAGAAGCTATCCAAAGCATTCTTGATGCAATGGAAATGGGTATGGCCCTTGCAAAAGAAAAGAATAAGAAATACACACCCAATAAATATAAAAAATAATATATAAAAAACATAAGATGTAATGCGTAATTAATGGAACGTCATGTCCTAGCACATGAACTTGGCCATGCAATTCTTCATCCAAAAACTAATATTACCTATTTAGAAAGTAACACTTTCTATTCTAAAGAAAAGTTTGAGATTGCAGCTAATACTTTTGCAGCTGAATTACTTATTGAGGATTCATTGTTTCATGAATATAAGCATCATACAATTGAAGAAATGGCTGCTATGGAAAATTTACCTATAGAACTTATCAAGATAAAGCTAAAATATATTTAATTTGTAATAAAATTGCATATACTAAAACGAGGTGATTAGATGAAGATTGCTATTTACTCAAGAAAAAGTAAATATACAGGTAAAGGTGATTCCATAGGTAATCAAATTCAAATGTGTAAGGACTATATAGAGACTCACTATAGAAATAATGACCCTGAATATATCATTTATGAAGATGAAGGATTTTCTGGTGGAAATATCAATAGGCCAAAGTTCCAAAAGCTTCTTAGTGATATTAAAAAAGAAAAATTTGATATTTTAATATGCTACAGACTTGATAGAATTAGTAGAAATGTATCTGACTTCTCCACTACCTTAGAAGAGCTTCAAAGCTATGGAGTTGACTTTATAAGTATTAAGGAACAGTTTGATACAACTACTCCAATGGGAAGAGCTATGATATACATAGCTTCTGTATTTGCACAACTGGAACGTGAAACCATTGCTGAGCGTGTAAGAGATAATATGGTTGAACTAGCTAAGTCAGGAAAATGGTCTGGAGGTAGAACTCCACTTGGCTTTGATAGTGAAAGCTCATCTTATATTGATGAAGAAGGTAATGAAAGAAAATTAGTTAAGCTTGTGAAAAATGATGAAGAACTACAATTAGTTAACTTAATTTATGATACCTATCTAAGAGAAGGATCATTACATAAGACAGAAGTTTACTTTGCTTCTCACAACATTAAATCAAATAGAAATATTCTTCTTGAAAAAACATCATTAAAGGTAATATTAAATAACCCTGTTTATGCAATAAGCTCCCCTGAACTTAAGAGGTGGCTTGAGGATGATGGATGGAATGTATATGGTGAACCTGATGGCAAACATAGCTATCTTAGCTACAATAAGACAAAGCAAGTAACTAGAAACGGAAGATCAACTAAAATATCAAATGATAAAGAAAATTGGATAGCTGCAATAAGTAATTGTCCTGGCATAATTGATGCAGATAAATGGATTGCAGTACAAGAGCAATTTAAAGGCAATAGAGGTTCCTTCCCTAAAAAGGCAAGAACCCACAATGCAAAACTTGTTGGAAAAATTTATTGTGCCCACTGTAATAACTACATGCAGGTAGTTCATGGAAACATAAAAAAAGATATAGGAAAAAGACAATTCTACTACTCCTGTTCATTAAAAAAGAAATCTAAAAGTGAACTATGTAAAAATAAAAATCTAAAGGTAGAGGATGTAGAGAATTTATTACTCCTAGAGCTAGAAAAGCTAGGCAAAAATAAGAAAAGCTATATCCAAAGCCTAAAAAAGAAAAATGACGCAGTAAAGAAAAATAAAGATGTAAAACTAAAGCAAAATGCAATTCAAAAAGACATTGAGGCCAAACAAAAAATTCTAAATAATCTGGTAGATAAGTTAGCAGTTGCTGATGATATAGACGATATAATAATACAAAGAATACGAGCCACTAAAAATGAAATGCAAGAGTTACAACAAGAATTAGATAAAATCTCAAAAGAAATCCAAGATTCAAACTACAAGAAATTAGACCTAGACTTTATAGAAAGCTTACTAGAAAAGTGTGCTGATATAAGACAACTAGATTCTAATGAACAAAGACTCCTAATAGGTGTTTTAGTAGATAAAATTCTATGGGATGGTAATACTCAAAATGTAACAGTATATTTCATTGGAAGTGGAGACGTAAAAAAAAAGTAGATCCTCTACTTCCAGATTTATACCAATTGTTGCAAATTCAACCACACAGCATGACCTGTATCTAACAGAACAATATTTTCAGCAAACTCTTTTAAGGCGTATTGCTGACAAACTTTTGTGTCAAGTTTTTTATAATTAATATCCTCTTTTGGAATCTTAAGAACAACTACTCCTTTTTCATTTAATTCTTTTCTAATATCATCAGATAAGCTTTCTTTTGCCAGCTTACATGAACCTGACATTGCACCTAATTCATCACCGCTACGCTCTCCTTGAATATCAAAAGCTCCACATCTTTCACTTATGCTTATTCTAGGACCAAAAGATGGACACCTTAATACACACATTGAACAGCCATTACCATATCTTAAACAGTTTCCCATTGGTCCAGTGGTTCCAGTTGTTTCAATAAATACATCACCATCAACATAGCTGTCATCACTTAAAAGTAATCTTTTTATCTTGTGATCCTCTACTTCAACATCACGAACACGCTTTTCTAGATGAACATTTATACCTAATGAAATTATATACTCTCTTACACGACCTTCAATAACATTTACATCATATAATGTGGCATGCTTATGTCCTGGAAAATCTATATCTTTATGAGTACAATATAAATCTGTTAGATTTATTAAATCTCCTGCGCCTAATGCTATAAGTTCCTCTGAAGCTGTATATCTACCGTTATTTCGCATTATTCCGCCAACATTACCAAGGCCTAAAAGCAAATCTGTTTTTTCGTATATATGAACTTCAGCTCCTGCCTTTTTTGCAGTAATTGCTGCTGCACAACTTGTCCATTCAAAAAGACAGTAAAAGGGTTAACATTAAGCTAACCCTTTAATTTACATTCTTGCTTCCATATATCCTATTATATAGTATTTTAGCTCCTTAGGTACATCAACTAATACTTGTTTACCTTTATACTCTATAATAACTTTTACATTTCCAAATTTCAATATGTCATTAGTGCTAATTTCTTCTTTCATAACTATGTGCTTTATACTCCCTTTAATAATTAGTTATTATCAATTCTTTATATTTTCCTCTTCCACTTTTTTCTTTTGATATTGAATAGTTAACATCAACTTCCTCTATATTAAAATCTTTATACCACTCCCTAACTTTTTCATGATCATTTATTGTCAATATAAACTTTCCTTTTATATTGCTTAGCTTGTCCCTTAATAATATATGATCATCTTCTGTAAATTTATAATCATATCCAGCAGTTTCAAAATAAGGTGGATCACAAAAAAATAAACTTTCCTCTCTATCATATTTATCAATAATTTTTTCAAAGTATAAATTCTCTACATATGTATTGTTTAACCTTTCCTTTATTTCATTTAAATGCTCTGTTAAAAATATTTTTTGGTTTGGAATTTTTGTAGTTCCATAACCAAAATGCTTTCCTTTTCCTGCAAAACTATTATTTATTAAGTATAAAAATCTTATAGCTCTATGTATATCAGTTAAATGCTCCAATGTACTATTTTTATATTCTTCAAATATATCTCTTCCTGAAAACTCATATTCTAGTAAACGTTTAATTTCTGGTGTATGATATTTAATTATTTTAAATAGATTTATTAATTCTTTATCAATATCATTGATTACTTCTACTTTAGATTTATCTTTCCCAAAATAAACCCATCCTGCTCCAAAGAATAGCTCTATATATGTTGTATGACTTGGCAGCATATTAATTATTTTGTTCCTTAATTTACTTTTACCTCCCATACGTGAAATCGGTGGCTTTATCATATTTTTATATTTTCTCCTTTCATTTCTTTTGGCAGGTTTATTCTAGCATAATTCTTTTGTTAAAAATATATGGTTTTAGCAAAAAAATGTTCTAGTTTTGAACATTTTGACGTTATATTACAAAGGAGGAATAATATGTATCACTTTTTTAGTGAAAGATTTTACAAATTAAGAAAGGAGTGTAATTATACTCAATATAAACTAGGTAAATTATTGAATATTAGTAGAAGTACTATAAGTAAATATGAAAGTGGAGATTTATTTCCAGCAACTCATACTCTTATTAAAATTGCTAGAGTATTTAAGGTAAGTGTTGATTATCTTATTGGCTTATCTGATGAAAGGTAAAATAAAAGGGTGTAGTAATTATGCTGCACCCCCTTTCTGATTATTATATTATTCAAAAAAACTTTTTATATCTTCATCTATATGTGGCAATGGTTGACCATTTTGGTCATTTTCCCTCCTATGAAAATAAAATTTCTAAAGCAAATATTATTTTTTTCTTAAATAATGCAATAATTATCTTCATTAATATAAGAGCTGTTCCAGTAGAAACAGTTCCATATAAACTCCATTTAAATAATATCTCTAAAAACTCTTTAATTTCTTCTAAATTCATTTTTTCGTTTCTCCTCTTGACATCACGCCAAAAGAACTGCTATACTCTACTTAGGTTGTGAGAGTCGTGTCCTTGTGACATGGCTTTTTTTATTTACTTAATTCAATTAATTTTTCTATATCTCTAACTGTCATATAATTATCATCTATATATTCATCATTTGTTGACTTTAAATTTACCACTGAATATATTCCTAATAAATTATCATCTTTCCAATAAATCGTTTTAGTAAAGAAAAGTTCATAATCATTTTCTTTATATTCTAAAACCTTGGCAGATGAATGTCTTGTTATAAACTTAACCATTAGCTCTCCTGGTACTCTATCAATCATATTGCCCTCCTAATTCACTTTCTAAGAATTTTATATGTTCTATATAAATTTTTCTTAAAACTTTATTTTTCTCATGAAGTAAACATCTTTTAATTTCTCTTATTCTGCTTTCTATACTCATTACAATTCAACTCCTATCTATTAAACCCATCCAAGCAAAGCATTTTCTAACTCTTCAGCTTTTCTTATTTCTTCTTCAGTAACTTGTCTTTTAAATCTTTTGCTATTATTAGAAGTATAATTTCCTCGTCCAGTTTCAATATTTTCATTATTTACATAAATTGATGGAGCTGGAGCATAATTTTTTCTTATGGTCCAATTCTTTTTTATAGCTGAAAACATATAAGAAAACAACTCATTTGCTCTATCTTTTGAATACTCATAAACTTCAAGTATTCTGCTAGTATTAGCAATTTTTAATAACTCTTTAGCTTGATTTTCTTCTAAGCCAGTTTCATTTGAAACTAATTCTATTTCCTTAGGATCTATTGAAAAATCATTAGCTTGAAGTTCAGGAGTAGCACTATCTAATAATTCATCTACATGAACTTGACCATCTAATGGTTTCTCTCCATTGCTATCAACTGGTGTAGTTTTATTATCTTTGGCTTTTTTAGATGATTTTTTATTAATCTTCTTCTTAATCATATTTTTGAATGAAGTATAAGTGTTAAAAAACCCTCTATCAGTTTTCTTTTTTTCTATTTTCATATATCCTAATTCAGCAAGTCTTTTAATTGATTTTTTTACTGTTGTTAAAGATATATTAAGTTTATTTGCTATAGCTTCTAAAGATGGATAGCTACATTTTTTATTATCATTGTATAAGCTTAATAGATATGCATATATTCTAAATTCATTTGATGTGATTTTTGTATCTGTTATTAGATTAAAGTCAATTTGTAAGAATTGTATATTTTTCATTGTAGCTTCCTCCCTTATTTAAATTTGTTTAACAATTCACTTAACAATTTTATATTAAACCACAAAGTTTAATTAGTCAATACTTATATTTAAATTTATATTACAATTTTTAAATAATTTTGACTTATTTTAAATTCTACAGTATAATTTAACTAATAAGGAGGTCTTTATATATGGCTTTAAAAGATGAAATTAAAGGATATATCGTATCTAATGGTTTTACCATAACTGATGTAGCTGAAGAACTAAACAAACGTACAGGAACTGAATTTACTATGCAAAATTTATCCAATAAAATTAGACGAGAATCTTTAAAATACTCTGAAGTTTTAGAAATTGCCGATATACTTGGTTATGATATTAAATGGGAAAAAAGAAAGTCTTAGAATTACAAATCTAAGGCTTTTATTTTTTTATGAGTAAAAACTAACTACTATTATAACTACGTTAGTAGTTATATATAAATATAGATAAGATAGATATAGATAACATAAGTATAGATTAAGGTCAATTTCTGACCTGTTAAATAGATATTATTTGTATTATTAAAAGGTTTCTTATTTACTTACTATTTATTAATTTTATATTTTATTTCTATTTAATTTGATATATAATAAGCATGTATTATTTCTACTGATTTTATAAATAATATTAATAGATATGTATTTTCCATGATAATTTAAGAAAACAAAAAAGCAGCTACTAATTTATTTTAGTAACTGCTTTTTTATTGTTATTTATTTAATTCTTCTCTTCTATTTTTAATAAATTCTTCTAACTGCTCCAAATCTTCTAGGGTAGCTTTATTTTTTATGAAGCTTCTTGCTGATGATCTGCTTTTTAAGTAACTAGAATATTCTTTATTTTTTTCTTCCCATTTCTTATTTGCTATTGTTTGCTTTTTTAATTCTTTTGTCATATACTCCATTCTCCTAAATTATAATTTTATTATTAAATATGCTAATGCTATAATTACTAATATTTTGAAAACTATTTTAACAATTAATACTGGTACATTATTCTTCATATTGATTTTAAGTGATTAATATTGTATTATTTTAGCGAGGGGATTAATCCCCTCTATTGGTTGTTAGCTTTTATAAAATTATTTCTATAAGTTCTTTTATAATCGCTATTTTTATCATAAGCTTGATAACTATCGCAAGTAGTTTATCAAGCTTTTTTAGTTTTTTAATCACTTTTCCTCCCCCTCTCTACAATTATATTATACTACATGTAGTATAAACGGTCAATAGTTTTACATAAAAAAATAAAGCTAAAAGCAGATTTTATCTACCTTTAGCCTTTTATTTTATATAAAAATATATTATAATTTTATTTAGATATTTTTATGTTTAAATGGAAGCAGAAGAATTTTAT
>FR883400.1:0-37397 GCA_000435835.1 Clostridium sp. CAG:221 | reverse complement strand
TTATATGTAAAAAGCTAGGCACTTTCACATACCTAGCTTTAATTTCTAAATACAATTTAAATCTTGTTCTCCTGCTCTGCTTCTACTTGCTACATATCTTCTTATTCCACTTTCACTTACATAACTTATATAATAATATTTATTTGTTACATAAACACTATCGTAATTTATTTCACTTCATACACCTCTATTTAATTTTACAACTTAACCCCTTTTTGTAAATACGTTTATAAGCTTTTTCAGAACGATTACCTGTTTTTCAAGAACGAAGTATGCTTTTTAACCATTTTCGTTCTATTTTATTTCTTTTGCTGCTTATTATTATATTACCCTTTACAAACAAAAATATTTTACTAAATAAAAAAAGCCTAGTAAGCAAGGACACCCACTAGGCTTAAAAATTATCTTATTCTTAAATTTTGTCCTGAATAAATTGTATTAGGATCAGCAATTCCATTAATAGATGCAAGTGATTGATAAGTTGTTCCAAACTTAGCAGCTATCCCACTTAAAGTATCTCCTGATTGAACAGTATAGGTCTGCACATTATTGCTTGCTTTTAACTGTATGATTTGACCTACATAAATAGAATTTGGATCTGATATATTATTTATTTTTGCAAGTTCTTGATATGTTGTATTATATTTTGTAGCTATTTCACTTAAAGTGTCTCCAGCTACAACTATATGGCTTTCTACACTATTTACATTATCATTAGACGTAGCATCTACATATTCACCAGACATAAATAATTGATATTCTTCTTCTCTTCTTCTAACCAGTCCAGCAAGGATAATTCCTCCACCTTTGTTGTATAACTTACATTCTTCTGCTATTTCTTGCTTAGTATTACAACAAGACATAACAGCCTGTAAAGAACCAACTCCACAATTGTATGTAAAGCTAGTAAGTGCATCGAACTCTTCTTGAGTAAAATTAAATCTACTATTATATCTATCTACTGCATCAGCGTAATACCTAACATCTTCTCTAAGCATATTATCAGCTTGTGCTTGAGTAATACTCATTCCTGCATATACATCTGGGCCATAATGTCCCCATCCTATAGTATAATATTGTTCTGTTTGTACTGGTTTATATGCTGTTAATCTGCATCCTTCGTAAGATTTTATTAAATTAAGTCCTCTTTCTGATATATTCATAATAATTTTCTCCTTACATTCTTATTTGTTCTTTGATTTCAACGACATTATGTTCTATACTATTTATTTTTATAGAAAATTCATTTATCAGCAATCTATTGCTTTCTGCAAGCTCTTTATTTGCTTCTAATAACTTTTCATTGACCAGCCTGTTTTTCTCTATTGAAGCGATAAGCATATCTCGCTCTTTGTTGTTTCTTTCTCTTATTTCTGCATCAACAGCAGCCTTTTCTTTATCTTTTTTATTTATATACCAACCTAGAGCAGCTATCCCAGCAACAGGTAAGCCTAATGTATTTATCACTTCGTTAAGAAAGTTTACGTCCATCTTTTTCTCTTTCCTTTCTATTTATAATAAAAAAACTACTTAAATAATAAGTAGCCTACTTTGCACATATATAATAATAACCAATCTGATTATCTACAGAAGGGATAGAAACTTCTATGTCATCATTAGTTCTATCTATGTTAAATTTTTCATATAGCTCTGGATAATCATCTCTATTAATAGCTTGTCCATTCGCCTTTAGCCATGTGTTAGTTCCATCTTCAAGACTATTCCCTCCATCATAAGATAGATTTTTGTATTCACCTATCATATTTCTTGGGTACATTTGAGTAACATTCTCTAATTCAAATCTTGTAACTACTTCAGAAGTTGTTTCATAACAAATCTTGTACGGAAATGATATATTTTCATTTGGATTTAATGTAGTTGTTTCAGTTGGACGTGTATTGCTTGTCCATGCAACATTAGATCCTCCTTGTACACAAACAGCACCAACACCAGTTGACATTATCATAAATCCAAAACCTATTCCATTTGTTCCCGAATCAATATCGAAATTGATTTTTACACATTTGCACCCTGCTATTTCTTCCTCTACTACAGGGTATTTCTTTGACGTACCTAACTGAATAAGTCTTTTATTGTTATTAAATGCGAATACATCTATCGCTATTTGTTCCCCTATACTTGCACCTCTGACAGGTAGAAGTAAATGAGTAATTCTTTTATTTCTGTCTGTATACACTTCGTTTACAGGTGCAAAATACTTATTATTTTGATATGTTGCTAGATTACTATTGCTGTTAACATTACTGTTTATATGTTTTCTAGTAAACAGTCTATGAACAGTTGGACTATAGTCATTAAAACTATTATGTTTAGTAAAGTTATTATCTTGATTAGACTTTATAATTGAGCTTGGGAACATGTTTTCATTAATTTTCCCATTCCCATCAAGCTTTACTATTTTGTTTGCTTGAGAAGATGTAACAGCGTCAGACTCATTTATCTTTTTGGCTATTTCTTGTTTAACAGTAGTATTTTGTCCATTAGCATATTTAATATGGTCTGCTAATACAATTACGTTACCATTTTGATTAGGCGATTGGTCATTAACAGTACGTACTCCGCCATTTTGCTCGGGTGGAAGTATGCTAGGGTCAAGTTTTCCGTTCGGTAGTACACGTGGTATTTTATTGGCTTTATTTCCAATTTCTGATAAGTCTACTTTATTGGTTAATGAATTAAGACTTATATTGCTTCCTAGAGCAACAACTCTGCCTACATAATTGCTTCTATTTAAGTTGCTTATTGTACTTCCAACGCTTGGCAATCTATTTCCGCCTGTGGCTGTAGTAAGCCCAGGTGTTCCTCCTACTCCACCCCAAAGCATTCCGTTCGCCCCAACAAGCAAATAAACATCTTCAACCCATTTTTTATTTACAAGGACATTAATAACTTTGGTTGCAGTAATACTTTGTGGATAATTATTTTCTATTACTGTGCTTGTTCCATTTTGAATAATATATTCCATAACCTGATTATTACTATGTTTTACAACACCAATGTTAACTCCAGTTACTGTAGAGCCTAGTGCAAAAGCATCATCAACAGCAATAATCACGGAAGTGATATGTTGATTACCATGTATAACTTTATTATTTGTGCCAGAATATACGCCATTTCCAGTTGCTGCTCCTTCAATATTAGGATTATTATATGAATAAAGCTCACCGTCAATATACCCGTCTTGTAGAATTGTTTTTCCAGTTAAGATATTATCTTTTATTTTGCTTACACTATTGTTTTTGATATTTATAACTTCTGAAAAACTCATTCTTTCTGAAAAAACTATCATCCTACCTGAATAGTGATAGTTTTGAATATCTAATACAGCTCCTATGGCAGGAATTGTAGAGCTTCCATATACATTTGCTCTATTTGGAGGAGTATCTGTATTCCATAGCATATTAGTGCAGCCAATTACAAAGTAGACTTCTTCATCAAATGTTTTATCGATGTTTATATATACAATTTTTTGAGCATTAATAGTAGAATATTGATTTTGAAATACAGTTGCTGTTCCATTTTGTATAATAGATTCTTTTACTTCATTGTTGTTTCTTTTAACAGCCAATGCAACAACATTGCTTACTATGCTTCCAACAGCCAAATCATCCTTTACAGCTATAGCTATTTTACCAACTTTAATTCCAGCGCTAATAGAAGTAGAAGGGATGCCGAAGCACCCTCCATTTTCTGCATTGAACATTTCTGTATTTTTATTATTGAAAGAGCTTAGTATGCCACCTTCAATATAACCATTTTTAAAAATGATTTCTCCAACAACATTATTAGGTAATGTTTTACTAACATAGTCATTAGCAATAGCTTCTATCTTTGCTTTAGCTTTTCGCCATAGGTCTTGAGTAATATCTTTTAATTGTTCAAAACTTGCTATACTCATATTGCCTCCAGTTATGTGAATAATCTTTTTATTTCATTAACTTCTGTATCTGTCATATATGGTAACATACTAGCATTTATCTTGCCATCTGTTCCTAGTTTAACAACTTTATTTTGATTTCCTGCTCCACCAGTATCGGTAGTATCACTTTTTTTAACGTATAGAGTTTCAGCTTCACTCTTGTTTAATTTCAGTCCAACTTCTGTTTTTACAGTATTTGCTGAAGCTGAATTATCAATCTTGATGTGCTCTGCATTTATAGTAACATTACCTTGTGGATTTGGTAGTTGTTCATTCACCTTTTTAACAGTTCCACCATTTACTATTAATTCTTTAATGTCCACTTTTTTAGTCATGTAGATAAGATGAACCCCATATTTATCACAAGGACGTGAATTTGTTATACTTGCAGCATTAAATGTAGAACCCTCTATACAAAGATTATCTTCTGATACAGGTAAATCTCTTTTTGCTATGCAATTACCATGATCTACAAAAGAATAAACAAAATAAACATCTTTATCAAAAGTTTTATTTATAGTATGTTCTACGTATCTTTGATATGTATCTGTTATAGAAGATGGAAAAGGAGAACCTCCAGTTTTTACTTGCAATGAAACTCCATTCACAATAGGTTCCGTAATGAGTACATCATTTGCTTTTGTTGCACCTTTTTCTACTGCCCATACTGTCAATGGAGTAGCATTATTTCCTACTGTCATTCCATTACTCATAGGAATTACTATTTTATCTATATGTGCTCCCTTTTTTCCAGTAGACATATTTCTATTCCCAAATCTTCTAGTATTATTTTGTGCAGATATAGAGTGTCCTAAAACTCCTCCAGACGGTATATCCATTCCTAAAGTAGTTGATATACCATCTATGTATACTTTTGTAAACACATTATCTTGTGTAAATCTATTCTCTTGGTCAACAACAGCCATGTTAGTTAATTGAGTTGATATATCTATATCAACATTGCTATCGCTTTTGCCCTTTATTGTTTTAGTATTTGGGTCGTATTCAAACTTTTCAATATCTCTTTTTTTTGCTTTTGTCCATAAATCGCCAGCTATCTCATGTAGCTGACTATGTTTTACTATATTATCTGACATAAATTTCTCTCCTTTAATTAAATAAATTTTTAATATTTTGAACTTCTTGATCCGTCATAAAGTTAATTGTCCCTCTAACCACACCAGAACCATCAATAAATTCATACCTATTCCCATCACTAGATATCCTAACACTTGTTAAAGCATTAGTATTATTTCCCCCACTTCCTGTACCGTTATAGCATAAAAATTCTAAATATTCTTCTATACGAGAATTTGGAACAGGAAGTGAATTTAAATTTGTATTCCTTCCAGCGATATAATTTAAAAATTCTTCTGAACGAGAGCCTACATAAGACGGTAAACTTGCTAAATCTTTAGCCATTCTAACCACCCCCTAAGAAGCTAAAGCGTCAATTTTCTTTTCTAATAATTTTATTTTTTCTTCTAAATTTTCTATCTGTTTATTTCTATATTTAATTTCTTCCTGTAATGCAACCAGTATCATGTTTGAATAAGCCAATGTTTTAATGGAATAACTTGGCACTTTTTCACCTGCTTCATTTACGGTTTCTGTTTTGACTCCAATGTATTCGAACAAAGTAGGGTCAATTTTTTCTAATTCTTGGGCAGATATACCTAACTGTTTCCCAACTTGAGCATATTCATCTTGTTCATTGCCTTCTGCAACAAGCATAATATCTCTCGAACCTTTGTAGTTGAATGTTATAGGCTGAATACTCTTTACGGCTTCTAATATAGAATCACTAAATATACTAGACACTTCTTCAGAAGAAATCTCTCTAGTCATTGCCGCATCATCTTCTGAAACTACTTTTTTAATATTTTCTTTCATGGAAATATCAGATGTTTGCAGAGTACCAGCGTGTGACCATACATCTCTCCATTTTCTATTACTTCTACCTAGTCCAATTGTTTGCGCTAATGCAACATCTCCCGACCACTTCGGTTCAAAGTGATAAGTTGTCCCATTATGGCTAAAGAATATTTCTCCTGCCTCTCCGCTCTGTTGTCTGCCACACATTAATGCTAATATATAATTCCCTGTGGAATAAATTCCAGTAGAGTTTCCTAAATCAAGTGTGCTTGTATATATAGTGTGAAATCTTGCAGTAGATGAACCAAGTTTTGATGAATTATTAGTCTTGCATAATATATTTCCACTTATAGTCCCACCAGCCAAAGGTAAATAGTTGTTAAATTTATCATCTAAAAACTTTAAAAATGCACTAACAGTATTATTATTATATTTAACTACATCTGCACTTGTGTGTGGGTAATAAATATCCCCATTTGCACTTTGAATTTCTATTTTATTTATAGCCATAAACTTCCCTCCTTTTAAGTTACTAATTTAAAAAATAATTTAACTGGTTGAGCCGTATCGTAACTAGTTCCTACTCTAACAGTTTCACCTGTATCTCCTTTGTCGCCCTTCGGCCCTTGTGGGCCAGTTGCTCCTTGTAAACCTCTAGGCCCTTGCGCCCCAGCATCTCCTTTAACCCCTTGTGGCCCTTGAGGTCCAGTAGTTCCTCTTTCTCCTTGTGGGCCTTTAATGTTAACGCTAGTTGGATTATTTAAACCACCATTATTACTCCATGATAGAACTCCTGCAGAACTAACTGAAGGCGTAAATGTTGTTCCATTTGCCCCTTTAGCTCCTGTTGCTCCTGGAGCCCCTTGAGCTCCTGCAGGGCCTTGAACACCTTGTAGTCCTCTTTCGCCTTTAGGGCCAGTTGCTCCAGTTTGTCCTCTTAATTTTCCACTATCATATTTTTGTTGAAATGTTTCCCCATCAGTAAAGGTAACTGCATCAGCGGAAGTAAGTGGATCTACATCTTCTATAACTGCTCCTGTTTTTTCGTTTAATAATTGTATTTGAACTTTTTTCTTTGCCATTTTTCTATCTCCTTTTAAACTTTTATTCCTAAGTTTGGACTAACCCTTATTGTTACATTTCCACCAGTACCACTATTCACTTTATCTGTTATTTTACAGTAGATAGTATTTTGTTTTCTTTCTGCTATAGCTGGTAATGTTTCAGATACTACAATTTCTAACTTATCTTGAAGTTTAGATAAAATATTAAATACCGTTCTATCTAAAGCTTCTATATTATATTGCTCCTTTGTTTTAAATCTTAAATCTTCAATATTACTTTGCTGTATACTAAGGACTTGTGAACCAACTAAAATTTTAGCTAATAGAATTTGATTTCTATTAGCTGTTGGAATTGTTGGATTTGCACTTGGCTGTCCTCTTAATGCTTTAATTTCTCCAGTGCTCATATCAGCAACAATTAAATCATATCTATTAAATGTTGTTGTATTAGCAGTTATTTTTATATTTTCAGTAGTATCAGAAGCTAAAAATTTTCCTTCAAAACTACATTGACCAGTACTAACATTTATACTTAGATCTGGACTATCTAATGCTGAAACTCTAAAACTATCAGCATAAATAGTTTTTTCAACATGAGTTTTTGAATCCATTTGTATAACATCTTCAACATAATATCTAGTTGCTTCTTCATTATCTATATTAAACTCAACTGGATATAGCTTTACCATTTTCCCCCTCCTTTAAAATCTATATACTTTGGGTGATTCTTCTCTAAACATACAATTTCCAAGTTCTATATTCATAGTTTCTGTTTTACAATCAATTGTAAACTCTATTATTTTTATCTCTGTATTTAATGATATTTCTTTTAAAATCAAGCTAATATTATCACCAACCTCAACATCAAAAATATTAAAAGTATCACAATTAGATACATTTAAAGAAATTGATATTAATGGATTTTTACATTTATTTAGTTCATCTTCTACATATTTATCTAATGTACTTTGTAACCTTATATCATTTACAACTAATTCTTTAGAAAAAACTCCATACTTGTATATAGAGTTTAAATCTTTAGCTTCAGCTATTATACTATGTTCTATATCAGAATCATCTGTATATGTATTTTTAGCTACTATATAATTATAAATTTCACCACTGCTGGTAATAGATAAAGTTTTATTTACATTAATATCTGAATTTATTTCATAATATGTTTTATCAATTCCTAGTGATGTATATAAATTTAACTTTCTATTTTTATCAATTTGCCAAAAATAATTTGCATCTGTAGTAAATTCATCAAGTTTATCATAAAAATTATCATTCCAATTAATAATCCTGGTAGTTTGAAGATTATTTTTATGGGCAGTACCTTGTGAAACACCTGTATTATACATATTATTTATAACATTTAGCATATTATATAAAACTTTATCATACTCACCTGTAAAAACATTATTATCTTGTCTTATATACATAGTAAATAATTTATCTTGTATAAGCCTACCATAACCAAAACAATCAATAGTAAAAAAAGAAGCATGAGGATTAGAATTATATATAACTCCCCACCATAGTAATTCTTCCTTTGCAGAAATATGCTGCTTATAGACATTCATCTCATTTATTCTTCTATAGATCTCTATATGATTATTATTTTGTAATATATCTTCAGTTGTTTTAATGCTTCTTGGTAAAGTCAAACTAGCTTTCCATATACCATTTAAAGTTTTTGTGTAAGTAAGTTCACTTATCTCATATACTTCTTCTAAAATTATATGCTCTTTATTAAAAATTTTTATATAATAATCATTACTAATTAAACCCATACTTCTCGCCACTTAACAGTTGCCACTGCTTTACTTCCTGTATATATTATTTCTAAATTATTTTCTCCAGGTAATAAACTTATCCATGTACCTGTTTTATTTTTTATAACAGATTTCTGCACTCCTATTTCATCTACTTTATAAACACCCCTACTACTTAATCTACAATCAACTATTAACTTCTCATTAACAGATAAATCAACATTAACTTTTAAAGTTTCAGCACTTGTCTTATTTTTAATAGTTACAGATGTTACTTCATCACCTTTTAATTCAATAAGTGGAAACACTGTATAATAACAACTATTTAAAGCTATACCATTATTCCCGATTTCTCTTTCATTAAAAGAAAAGCCTTTTGATGAAAAATTAAACCCACTAGAATAAAAGATAAATCCTCCATCTTTTCTTTTTCCTAAGCTTAATTCTTTAAAATCTCTTTTAAGAACATAAGGATTGGGAGATATTAAAACAGCTTGTATAATATTAAATTCTTGATATGAAATACTTTCTTTTATACATTCTATATAAAAATAGTCTTCTTCACCTTCATATTTAAATTCTATCTGTATTTTTTTTTGATTAAGCAAAAAATTTAAATGCTTATAGTGTTTAATTTGTTCCATAAGTCCTATGGAATCCTGAACTGCTATCTGCATATTAATTGATTTAGAATTGATTTTTGTAGTTCCAACTGTACTCCCATCACTTATTAAATCATTTAAGTTATTGCTATTAGTGCTATTAAATAAACCATCTATATTAGCTATAAAAATTGATGAAGGTATTAATTGAATTCCATTTAGAATTAAATTCTCTAATACCATAATCCTCCTTTCTTATTTTGCTGAATTAAATATATTTCTTAGGTAACTTTTATTAGCATCTTCAGAGCCTTTATCAACAAAATTAGAATTATACATATTTATAATTATATTTTTTTCATTTTCAATACCTTTAAAAGCTTCAATTATTGCTTTATTAACATTATTTGCATATATACTCATAGATGAAGATAACTTAGAATCTATCATATTACTCATTTTTCTAGTAGTCATTGTAGCATTTGTTACATATGAATTAGCAGGTATATACGCTAGCTCTCCTCTAGTAACTTCCCCTAAATTGATTGCTCTTGAATTACTTGGAGTATCAATAAGCTCTACACCAGCTTCATTTATATTATATAAACCAGATTCCAATACACTTCCTCCAGTTTCTCTGTTTCCTGTTATAAAATCTCCAATACTTCCTATGGCATTAGATATCTTACTACCAACATTTGAAACAAAATTCTTTACAGACATACTTAAACTATCTAACTTACTTATTGCTCCACTAGTATCAATATCAACAGAATACTTTTTGTTACCTATTTCCATTAATGCAGATTTAGTTCCATCAGCATTTTCACTAACTTCTTGTAAATTGCCTATAATCTCTCCATTCTTATTCATTATATTATTACTTGCATCTACCCAAACATTAGAAGCGTTATTTATTGAACTTTTAATTATATCCTCTTTAATTTGTATTTCTTTTGCCATACTTCCAACATTATTAGCTATTTCCTTAGAATATCCGCCAACAGTTCCATTCATAGTATTAAATACACCTATTACTTCTTTAGTATTTTTATCAACTTCTACATACATTTCAGTAGTTTTTCCAGTAACAGTATTCTCGATATTATACCAACCACTTTCTGTTATTGTACTCATTCCAGCATACTGTTCTTCTAAGTTTTTAAGTATCTTTTGTTTCTTCATGTCTTGATTTGTCAATTCTTCACCATTAAATTTATTTATCTTTTCCATTAATGAAGAATAATTATTTTCAGCCATGGAAATTTTATCTTGCCATAACGTTTCTTCTATATTTATTTCAGCATCTCTTTGTTTAATTACATTCTGTAACTTTTCTTGAGCAAATGCTAATTCTTCTCCAGAAAGTGTGCTCATTCCAATTTCAGCAGCTTCAATCATTGCATTATATTTTTCATTTATAGCTTCTATATTTTTTTCTTTAGCTTCATATTCTGCCTTCAATATATTACTTAACCCCTCTGTTGTATTAACTTGATATCTATCCCAAAAGCCTTGTTGAGCTTGTAATTTCTCTTCTGCTTCTAAATTTAATCTATCAATTAGTGCTTGCCCCATTTCTTGCTCTAATCTTAAAATTTCAGAGTATTCTTCTTCAGTTAATCCAACATTATTATTTTTAGCATTAGTTAATATTTCATTAATCCTATTTGCTCTTTCTTGAATTCCTTGTATAGCTTCAGTAGTTCCTTTTTTCATGCTATCTAACACAGCTTGTTCCTGTTCATCTATAATTCCATCTATATTAAACATATTTTTCATAGCTTCATATGCTGGATCTTGATTATTCTCTATAGAACTTATTATATTTTGACAAAATGTATTAACTTTTTCTGTTATAGCTGACAATTCATTATCATCTATAATTCCATTAAAATTTGCTCCTTGAATAGCTAAATTAATATCATTTACTCCTGTGGTTATAGTTTCTAAAGTATCTGTAGTTGTTTCTGAAACTTTATCTCCCCACTCTCTATATACATTACCACTTGATATTAATTCTTCTTTTGTTTTTAAAGTTATTCCATTTAACGATGCTAACGCTCTCTCCATTAAGCCATAATCTTCTTTTGCCTTTGTAACAGTCGAATCCATAACATCATTATATTCATGCCATGCATATACTCCTACCCCTAAAGCTGTTCCAACACCTGCTATTCCAGCTACTAATGCACTCATAGAAATTCCACTCATTAATCCTAATCCAGTTTTTAAAACAGTTGTAGATTTTGCAGCTGTATTCATAGCTGTTGTTGCTGCACTTGTAGATGTTGTATATTTTGATATCCATGATAATGCTTTACTACCTGCACCAACTAAGCCACTTAATCCAGTTGTTAAGCTACCTATAACCTTTAAAGCCCCTCCAGTTGCTACTGAAAGAAGTCCTATATTTATTATTAATTGTTGATTTTCATCAGATAAGTTTCCAAACCAATCAATTAACTCTTTTGCTTTATCAATAAATTTATTTACAAATGGCAAAATTTTATCACTAAAAGATATACCCAAAGCTTCAAGTTTGGATTTTAACTCTTCTATATTACCTTTAGTATTTGCACTCATTGTTTCATACATCTTATCTAATGCACCATCTGCATTTGATACAGCATTATATAAGTTGTCATATCCATCACCTAAACCATTTAATAATTGATTTAAAGCAGTTAATTGAGTTTTTCCACCAAGTTGTGCTGCTATCATATCTCTTTGTTCTTCTGTACAATTTGCCATAGCAACTTTTATATCTTGTAATACAGTTGTTAATCCTCTAAACTTTCCAGTGCTATCATACGTTTCCACTCCTAATTTTTTAAGTGCTCCTTCAGTAGTTGATGTTGTACCCATTAAATTTACTAATATAGAATTAAGAGCATTACCAGCTTCTGACCCTTTTGTTCCTTGGTCTGCCATTCTTCCTAATAATGTTGCTGATTCTTCTATTGGAACATTCATATTTGCAAGAGTTCCACCACAAGCTATATACGCTTCCATAAGTTGAGTTGCTGTTGTATTAGACTTATTTTGTGCTTTAGTTAATACATTTAAATAATAAGATGTTTTTTCTGTTTCTAATCTTAAAGCACTCATTGAATCAGTACCTAAATCTGTTACTCTTTTTTGATCTTCTCCATAAGCAATAGCTGCTTTAGTATATGGCTCTATAGTTTGATACATCTCTCCAACACTTTGTCCTGCTAATGCTAAATACTGATAACTCGCTGCTATGTCTGTAGCATTTGCCCCACGTATATCTTCTCCTAATTGTTTTGCTCTTTCAGATAGATATTTAACATCATCAGATGCAAGTCCTGCTGTAGCTGATACTTGAGACATATTTTTTTCAAATGTAATTCCTGCATTACTAGCATATGTACCAAATAATAATAAAGGACTTGATAGCATAGCTATCTTTCCACCAATATCAGACATTCCAGAACCTACTTTTTCTAATGTTGATGACGCTTCAGAAAATCTTTTACTAGCATTTAAAAATTTATTTGATTGATCTTCAATCGCTTTATTTACATTTTTTAAATCATTTTCAAGAGTTAATAAAGTTCCACGTTGCTTTTCCATTTGAGCTGTATGCTTAACTATATTATCTTTATTAGTTGCAATTCTAGTATTCATATTTCTATACTCTTCTGTAACTGCATCTAATTGCTCTTTTAATGATTTAGCTTGTGAACTTTCCTCTCCATATAATTTAACAGCCTCTTTATATTGAGCATTAACCTCTTTTTTTCTTGATGTTAACTTTGTTAATTGCTCTTGGTTGTTTGCTAGTGATACTTTATTTTTTTCAATAGATGTATTATATGTATCTATTATTTTCTTGCTTTGATTTATTGCATCATTTAAAGCACTTTGTTTTGAACCTAATGTTTTAAGATTATCTCCATATAAATTTATTTCTTTAGCACTATTTTTAACCTCTGTTTGTAATAACCCTAAATTCATCTTCATTTGCGATATTTTAGAGTTAAATTCACTATTATTAACAACATAACTTACTGCTATTTTTCCTTCACTCATTAACTCACTCCCTATATCGCATCAAAAAAAGCATTAGCATCTTTTACTATAATAACTTCATCTTTCTTTGTATTTTTACTATCTTTAAATATTGCAGATACTATATCAGCTGCAACACTAAGTAATAAATTCTTTTTATTATCATTATTTATATTTATTATTTGTTTTAACTTAGCTGGAGTTAAATTATAAAATTCTTCTAAGCTATAATTTAATGTTCTTGTGGCTGTTATATAGAAATAATTAAAATAATCTTCAAAGCTATATTCACTATCTTTTATTTCTGATTTTTTATTTACTTTTTCTGATTTTTCTATAAATAATAATTGATTTATTATTGTTATTTTTAAAATCTTAACTAATTCATTAAACTCATTTTCTTCAAATTTTAAAAGACCCTCTGCAATATCAGAAAGTTGTATTTTCCCATCAGCCATACAAAATATTAGCACACTAACATAATTTAATATGTTATTTTCACTATCTATCTTTTCTATAAATTTAAAAGGATCATTGCAATCTATTGCAATAACCCCTCTTAAATAATCATCTTTCAAAAAATGATATAAATTTTCTAAAGTTTTAAAATTTATAATAACATTAACATCAATATTATTTATTTTTAATATAATTGAATTTATATCTGTTAAAAGCATTTTACTATTTTAAATTTATCCTCCTGGATTAGATTTAGGATCAAACATAGCCTTTGTTATTTGTGACGGAGTTGTACCAAATCCCTTTAACTTATATGTTTTATTAGTATTGTCTAATGCCATTGCAGAAAATGATAAAGACTTGGCATTTATTACTTCATTTCCATCAGCATCTTTTGTTGCATAATCATCTGATAATTCACCTAGTGATACTTTAGGGAAAATAATAAATCCATCTTCTTCAACATTTGTTGCTGGGTTAACTGCTGTAACTTCAATTATTAATGCAACTAATTTCTTTTCATCTTTCATTCCATATAATAAATTTCCTGAAGTATTTTCTTTAGCTCCAAATAATGTTTTTTCTGCATCTCCCTCTAAAGCATAAAGCCCTAAACTTCCAGTGGTTAATCCTTTATTTTTCTTACTATATATAACATAATTTCCTGCTGCTAATTTAGTTTCACCTTCTGCCGTTTCAGCTGTTATTTGTGTTAAATCAGCAACAGTTATTATAGCTTCATAACTTCCATCTGATTTTATTTGAGCAGCTTTTAATTTTCTTAATCCATTTGTTAATTTAATTGTTGTCATGCTTTCCTCCTTATTCATATGTATATTTTGTATATTTAAACCTAAACACTTTATGATAAAGCAATGAGCCATCACCTAACTCTTCTACTAAATCTTTTTGTTCATAAATTAAGTATCTTTTCTCTTTCAAGGTATTTTTTATAACTTTAGCTAAATTTTCATAATTTCCAGTACTGAATATATCTATTTGTATAAAGTATATTTCTGCAAAATTTTTATTACCTGCACATAAAGCTTGTCTTTGATCTATAAAAATCCATCTTATATAAGTATCAGTACTTATATTTTCGGGCTTTCTATAATAAAAAATTTTATTGCAAATATCAGCAATCCTTTTATCATTCAAATCACTTATTACTTTACTTCTCATTTTTTAACCAATCTTTCTAAAGCTTTTATTACTTCAGCATCTTTTCCCCTTAAAGCTTTTGAAAGTTTTCCTATATTGCTTGGATCTGCTGTACTACTTCCATACTCTTGATTTATATAGTACCGTTTCCCAACTCTAACGGTTAATTTGATGCCCTCAGCAGTTTTTCTAACTCTTTTTTTTATACTTTTTTGTGCTGCAGATGTATCTATAGCAATATTATTTTTCATAATATTTTCTATATCAGCACCAGCTTCATTTAAAACTTTTCTTACATCTGAATCACTAATTTCTTCAAATAATTTTATTACATTTTCAAATCCTGTTACTGTACTTGTAGCCATTTACTTAACCATCACACATCTTATATCAATCCACTCATGTTCATTGTTAAAGTCACTTATATCTACTATGTTGTATACATTTCCTCTATTTTTAATTTTAAATTTATTAGGAACCAAAGATCTTGTAAATTTACAACCTCTTACTGTAAATGTAATTATCTTTTCATAATTAGTTTGATAATTAGATGTAAATTCCTTTCCACTTATATCTTTTCTTGCTGCCCAAAAGGTAGCAACATCATTAATAGTTTTATTCTCAAAGCCTTCATTTTGAGTAACAACCTCTTCTATAAATGTAATTCTCTCTGTTAGTCTACATTTTGCCATTCTATCCACCTCTATTTAAGTATATTTCAGTTGTAATGCAATACTTTGTAAAGTGTATTTGGTTTTATCAGAAACAGTTTTATCACCCATAACCCCTTTATATCTAAACCATTCATAAACTAGACATTTACAATAAAGTTTTGCTAAAGGATTGGTGGAGTCAAATTCTTTTCCAGTTGCTTGTTTTAAATATATTTCTGCTGCTTGTATTAAATCTTTGATTTCTTCATCTTCATCATCATAATCTACTTTTAAATATTTTTTAGTTTCTTCAAGTGTTAATATCATTTTGCACCTACTGAAAAAATGTGCCCAACTTGGACACATTTTAATTATTTGAATTTATAAGCTCTATTATTTCAGCCTTTTTTATATTTCTTTTAAATTCAAGCCCCTTACTTTCTGCTATTTCTTTTAACTCTTGCAATGTTTTAACTTCTAAACTAATTGGGGCTTCACTAGGGTAATGTTATTTGCCCTTTAATAATTGCTTCAGAATCAACTGCTTGTATATCAAGTCTTTCCCTTACTTTTATTCCTGTCTGGTCTTTATTCCATAAATCACCTGCTTCAGTTGAAATTTCAATAGTCATATTCTCTCTATCAAATAAAGTTATTGCTTCCTTTAAGTCTCCACAAATAAAAGGTGCCTTTTTAGCTGTAGTTTTTAAAGTTTTATTTGACATCTTTACTATAGGATATTTTCCAAATAATAATTCTTTAGTTCTTTGAGTTGGGTCTGATTGAAGGATATAATTTCCTGTTGCATCTTTTTGAGTATCTAACCAATTAAATCCATCTTGATTTGTTATAATTATTGAACCAGATGCTATATCTGGATCTAAATTCACATTGAATATTTTTTTAATATCATCTACCCCTGTTATTGCAACTTCTTTTCCATTTGTCATTTCATTTATTTTATTTATTATTAATGCATTTCTCGTTGCCTTACTCTTTTTAGCTATCCATCTTCTTAAATAACTTAATATATTTTCAGCAGTATCTTGTAATAATTCTCTTGTTACTTTTAAAATTCCACCTTTCTTTTTAATTTTATATGGAATATTTTCAAATTGAGGTGTAGATACATCTGGAAATTCTGATTCTTCTTCAACATTATCAAATGGTGTATGTTCTGCATATTTTTCTATAACTCTTGAGCCACTAAGAGTTGATACTTTTTCTACATTTACGTAATTTTCTAATGCATCTTGGCCCCTTCTTAATTCTTTTATAGATGTTTGTATATCCTTAGGTACTGTTAAACCTCCATCTGCATCTGTTCCTTCTTTCATAGAATTACTTAATATTCTCATATCTTTCTCTGAAACTTGTTGTTTTAATAAACCAGCTTTTATAGCATTTATAAATGAATTTTCTACTTCTTTTGAATCTTCTTTTCCATTTAATATTTTACCTTTATTTAAAGCATTATTTCTTTCAGCTTCGCTATAGTCATCATCTAAATCAAATAAGACTTCAAACTTTGCTTGCATTTTTATTAACTCTTCCTTAGCTAATTTAGACTCTTCTATATTTCCTTCTGATGCTAATTGTTTAATTTCTTCTTGTTTGTTTTTTATCTCTCTAGCCAACTTTTTAATCTCTTTGTTCATTACAAATTCCTCCACTTTACATAAATGATATTAATGATATATCATTTAAAATTTTTATTTTTTCTTCATCTTTCTTTTTATTATCAATACATTTGAGTACTTTATCAGTTATTTGTTCTATATGATCATCACTTAAAAATTTTTCATTATTTTTCTTTTGATTCATTATAGTAGATGGAGTATTATTATATTTTTCAAAATAATCACTTTCACAAGCAAATATTTCTTTATCATCATTTACTTTTATATTAAAATACTTAGATGCTTCTTCTCCTGTCATCCAAGTTTCTTTATTAATTAATTGGGTTATCGTTTCTTCACTAATACCTTCTAGTACATTTTCCATATATATAGCTGTTATAGATTTTTGACATTTATCTAATACATCTGCCGACGCTCTAAGTTCTGAAGCATTTCCTGAGCACTGTATCCATGGTTTATGTATCATGAATTGTGCACTTTTAGATATTATAATTTCATCACCAGCTAAAGCTATAATAGAAGCAATACTAGCTGCAATGCCATCTACAGTAACTATTTTCTTTCCTTTATGCCTTTTCAAGATATTGTATATAGCTAAACCACCATATACTGATCCCCCACCAGAATTTATATAAATATTAAGTTCTTTTGTATCTTCAATTTGATTTAAAAAATCTACTATATCTTGTGGTGCTTTATCTTCTTCATACCAATAAGATTGCCAACTATTTGACACTATATCTCCATAGAAATATAACTCTGCTCTATCTTCAGTTGCATTTTTAATTTCCAAAGCACCTTTATTTTCTAATTTTTTAGTTTTAGAATTCTTAATATTAAAATTAAAAATCGAATTCATTATAACCTCCTAATTTATGTGTATTGATCCCCAACTCTAGTTAACGGAATATAGTTTCCATTAACAATACTTTTATCTCCACCTTCTTGCTTAGGTAAGTCTAATATACTTCTAGCTTCATTGGTAGCATAAATACCATTATTAACATATGAACATAATATTTCTTGTTGGGTTTTTGCATCAGTTCTAAGAATGGCATTTTCATTAAATTTAAAATATCTTCCAGCCTCTTTATCCTCTTCACTTAATAGATAATAATTTATTATTTCTTCATATTGCTTAATAATAAAAAGAGCTGTATCAACATAAAACGAAAGCTGTTGCATTTCGCTATTTGAATACGAACTCTTATCAAAATCATTTATTTGATTTGGCTTTACTCCAAATGCAGATGCAATTTGTAAAGCTGTATGTTTTTTTAACTCAAAAAATTGACTTTCTGTTAATTTTAAATTTACTGGTGACAACTGCATCCCTATAGGAACTGGTATAATATTTATAGCTTTATTAGCTCTTTCTACATAATACTCATATGTTTCTAATAATTTACTTTCATTTTCTTTATTTAAATCACCTGTATATTGTAAAGAAAGTTTTGGTGATAAACCTTTTTTATATAAATTATTTATAAAGTTTTGACTTTCCAATCCACCTTGAATAACACTATTAAGTATATCACTAACTGGGATTCCCAAAATCCCATTAAAAGTCATACTTGTTTTAAAATGCATTACCTCTGAATCAGGAAATATATATTGAGAACCTGTTAATTTATCAGAATATTTGTAAAATATTTTTCCACTTCCTCCAAATATACCTTTATCATCAACTATTACGCTAACATCATCTGAAGGCATTATCCATAAATCCTGTACCTCATATTCCATGCCAAATTTTTTTCTTTTAAAATTACTCCTTATCCACACATAAGCATTTCCGTAATGATTTCTATTATTTTCTACAGTAGCCCAAAATATAGTTGGAGTCATTATTCTATTAGGTCTATATTTCAATAACTTATATACATTGTTAGACTCAGCTTCTTTTATTCCATCCTCTGTTTTTTCATAAAACTTTATAGGCATTTTAGCTATAGTTTCAGATAACATTTTTAAACAAGTAAAATACGTAATTTCACTTGTTATTTTTTTATTTTCATTTCTTAATCCTAACCATTCTATAAGTTCTGTTTCCGAACTACTTATCGGTTTCATATTAACTACTGAAAAAACTTTGTTTAATTTAATTTTAATATTATCTAACCAACTCACCCTATAATCCTTTCCTTGCCAAATAATTCTAAAAACTTTTCAGCAGATTTATTTATATCGGTTCTTCTGATTTCTACTTTAAACATTAATTTGTATCCATTTATTACAGCATCAACTGGATCTATTCTTTTATTTCTTCTATCTTTATCAATTTTAATTTCTCCATATGAATTAGAAACTGTTTTAGCATTTGTAATTGACCATGCAAGTAATTCATTCTTTTCATCATATTCAACATTTCCTGCTTCAACTTCTAACCTAAAATCATCAGTAGCATCATTTAAATATTTATGACTTTGATAAATCTCTACACATTCAGGACAAATATTTTCTAAATCACTTAAAAAAGCATCTGCATTATGTGGATCATAACCTATTTTCTCATATGTAATATTATATTTTTCTCTTAAATCTTCTAAAAATTTTATAATATACTTATAATCTGTTTTTACTCCACCTAATGTTTCTGTTGTTGTTAATAACCCATTTTTAATCCATATATCATAAGGCACATCATCAGTTTTTATATGTTCTGCAACTCTTTTAGCTGGTATAAAACTATGTGAATATACATAATATTTCTTTTTATTTTCATCATTTACTGAAGCAAATATTAATGCAATTGATGTTAAATCTCCTCCACTTGATAAATCTATTCCAACTACACAGTTCTTTCCTCTAAAATCTTCTAATGTTAATTTACTTTTACATTTTTTCCATTGTTCTTGAGTTATGTACTGATTATCAGTAAACTGCATCCATATATTAAGCTGCTTAGTTATAAAATCTCTTAAATCTTCTCCACCAACTGCTTTTACTTGCTCTGCAATTGGTATTAAATTCTCAAGTGCTTCAGGATCATATTCAAGCGTTGGATTAGCCTTTATCCAATTTTCAGGCAACCATATATCATCATCTTCATCTAATTGTGCTATAAATATAAATTGAGAATCATTAGTGAAGACTCCTTCTAGCACGCCTTTGCAGTATTCATATTGTTTATAACATGGATAACTTAAATCAAAACCAGCAGTAGTTATTATGCTTATTAGGGCTTGTTTCATTTTTTTAATTCCACCCTCTAATAACTTATACATTTGGTTAGTTCTATGACCATGATATTCATCTACTATTCCAACTAAAGGTCTAAATCCATCAATACGCTTTACATCACTGCTTAAAGCTTTTATTTTAGAATTTGTAAGTAAGCACTCAATAACACTTTCATAATCTTTTATCTTAAATAACTCACCAAGTTCTTCATCTGCATTAATAAATTTCACCATTTCATCAAATACAATTCTAGCTTGGTCCTTCTTTGTAGCAGTGCAATATATTTGTCCATATTTATATGAATCAAAATTGCCATAATATGTTCCTATTATTCCATTTAAAAATGATTTACCATTTTGTCTTGCTAACTGTATATATGATGTTCTAAATCTCCTATATCCAGTTCCTTTTGTTACCCAACCATTTAAACTTCCTAATATAAATGCTTGAAACGGATATAAGGAAACTTGTATAGGATCTTCACCTTCTGCAATTACTAATGTTTCTGCATAATCAATAATATCTAAGGATTTTTCTACATCAAATTCATATTTAAACGGTGCTAATTTACTCTTTTCTAAATCATCTAAGTGCCTTTTAGCAGCTAACTTTACAAGCTTTCCTGCAACAATTTTTCCATTTAACACATCTTTGCAATATTCAGTTACTCTATCTACCATAACTTATCACTTAGCAAATTTATTAAATTTATTTTTAGGTTTCTCTTCAGCTTTAGGAATAACTAATTTACATCTACTAGTTATTGTTAAACCAAAATCACTTGCACCTAATCTACATAAAGCAAATTGTTTTTCCTGTTTTCTCATAAGTTTATCATGCTCTGGATTTACAACTTCAAATTCTTTAAATATTATTTCCCCTTCCAAATTTAAAACTTCCCTAACTTCTTTAATCATCATTGGAGTTTTTCTTAATTGTTCAGTTATTTCTATCCATTGACTTTGATGTTGTAAAAATCTAGCTAGTGAATCACAATCTAAATTTGATAAAATACCGAGTTTTTTTAGCTCATTTGATATGTTTTTGAACTCTTTTTTTTGCTCTTTTGTTAGGTAGGAAGGTGCTCTAATTTTATCAAAATTAGCTTTTATTTGACCAGCCTCACGCTCTGCAATCTCTGATTTTGTCAAGTGTTTGCGTCCTCTTGCTTTTATTACTTCAATGGGTAATTTTTGCTTAGCCATACCATTCTCCTTTCAAAAAATTTCATTGGGGAGTTTTTTCTGCGAAAAAGTGAAGCAACGCTACGCAATCTTTTCCCTAAAACTTTCCAACTCCCCCCTCCCCCTTGCAATTTAGTGCCTTATGTGCTTTTATATGACAAGTTCTGCACAAACAAATTAAATTATTTAAATCATAAGCTTTGCTAATATCAACCTTAATAGGTATCTTATGATGTACATCATCATAATAACTTATCTTACCTTTCTTAATACATTCTTCGCATAAACCATTAGATTTAGATATAGCTTGAGCTCTTATCCTCTTCCACATAGCACTCTTATATACTTTCTGTTCCTTTGAATCACGTCTACTTTGTCTGTATATTTTATCGCTAATGCTCCTGTAACTACCAATCTTATCAGCACACTTATCACATAACTTATTTCCATAAGGAATTATACACTGGCATCTTGAACATAATTTATTTAAAGCCATATCTTATCCTCCTAAAATTAACTGTATAAAAAAAGAAGCTAGATATAAAATTACACCTAACTTCTCCTAAACATGAGGTAAAAATTCACCAAATACATATAAATATTATTTTAGACAATATCATTATAACACGTTTAATTTATCATTAAAATATCAACTTTTTATCATCTTTATATCATTTCAAATTTATTTGAATCAATTCCAAACAACAAAACACTTAATTCATCAATCATTTCATTAATCCATCTTCTCGGAGTTATAACACTACATTTAAGTTCTTCTGATATTTCCTCATAGTTTTTTTCATCTATATAATGTTTTGTCAGTGCATTATATTTATCTACTGTACCTTTTTTTATCTGCTTACGTTTCAATTGCTCTAAAGCCATATCTATATGAGCAATCATTATGAGTGTTTTGCTTTTACTTCTTTTTATACTTGCAATATATAATTCATCACTACATATATCATCTATCTCAGAATCAACATGTATTTTCTTAACATCATCTATAGCCTCCTCTACATGAGTTTTTAAACTATTATAATGCTTTAATAATAATTTAGTATTATGAAATACTTTCTTTTTTTTCTTTTCTTTTTGCTCTTTATCAAATTCTTTTATAGCTTCCTTAGCTACTAATCTAATAATCTCATCTGTATTTTCCATATTGTTCATCCTTTCACTTTAATTTATTTTTATTACCTCTTCTAATACTTCTTTAATATCACACATGCCTTATATCTTCTTTTGCTTTTAACCATACTGATTTACTAGATGTATATATGTATTTAAGATATGAGCATATATCTTCTAACCTTTCTTTTATTGCTGTTGCTTGTCCTCTCTTTAAATCTTTCTTTATATCATACTTAATACTAGACCATCTAAAGTAAGCTTGTATTGCATCCTTTTGTAATTGGAAAGCTCCTGCTATATCCTCTTCACTTAAATTATCATATCTTTTATATATATCATTTAATATCTTTACCTCTTCTTGATATTCTTTTTCATAATTCATATTTAATTATTTCTCCTATTATTTATAAAAAGAGGAGTTTCCTCCTCTACCACCTTAACTTTAGCATTTTGTAATCCCTGCTTCAGTAAATGTATTTATTTATATTAAATGCTTATAGCATATTAATAACTTTTTATCTTTTTATTCATTACATTTTAAGCAATTTACACATAGCTTTAAATTCTAAATAACAATCTATCAATGCTCTATGACGCTTTTTAGGTACTTCTATATTTAATTCTTTTAAAATACTGTCTAAGTCCTGTTTTTCTAAACTTATCTTGCCTTCAATATTCTTTATCATAGCTAATTGCATTATATCTAAATTTCTATAACTAATAACTTGTCTATATTCTTTTATTTTATATGCTCTTAAAAACATTTCTTCTAAAAATTTAATATCAAATTGTACATTTTGGCCAATAACAATATATCCTTCATCATCTTCACTTTTATGTTTATTTAAAAACTCTAATATTTTTTCCGCAGCTTCTTTCTCAAATAATGCTTCTTTCTCATGTTCAACTATATTTATTTTATTAGCTTCAATAGCTTTAGCTGTTATAGTATACTCTCTATGCTTTATTTTTACTTCAAAGTGAGCTATAAGTTTTAAATCTTTAATAACTAAAATTCCAACTTCTAAAATCTGATGTTTCTTTTCATCAAATCCTGTTGTTTCTATATCAATTAATATAAAATTTCTATCTCTTAATTCCATTTTTATTACCTCACTTCTATTTCTAATATAAGACTTGGGCCATATCCTCTTAGGTATCTTGTCCCATCTTCATCATTTTGCTTTTCAGTTAAAAATACTACTGATTTAACTGTTTCACCTTTTTCTATATTCATAGATCTTACACCTTCTCTTATAAGAAGTTCATTAATTAAATCTTTAGTTTTAATATTCCTTAAATTAATCATATTCCAAACAACCTACCAATATCCTCATTTACAGCT
Source organism: Clostridium sp. CAG:221 (assembly GCA_000435835.1). Taxonomy (GTDB): domain Bacteria; phylum Bacillota; class Clostridia; order Clostridiales; family Clostridiaceae; genus Clostridium. Next base: position 13,341 of record FR883400.1, on the reverse strand, counting down.
TGCATTATTATACTTGCTTCTAAAAATGTCACTTGATCACCTTCTAATATTTCTTCTAATCTTTTAAGGTCTATATTACATACGTTTCTTAATACTGGTGTTGAATTTTCTCTTATTCTTCTTACTATTTCAACATTACTAAATTCACTTTTATCTAAAATTACTCTTACTTTTATACTTGCTAAACTTTTGTATCTCATATATGCTCCTAATAAATCTTTCTGCCACACTCTGGACAATACTTAAACTTTATAAAGTTTATTTCTCCAGTATCTTTATTGGTTATTCCTATTTCCCTTGTAGACGAATCGAAATACAATAATATTTTGTTATCCTTATCTTCTAAAATTGAATTTGTATTTTCTCTACAGAATGTACATATATCATTTTGTTCATTTTTTAATTGTTGAATATCATTTACATTTTTATGTATTTCACTTTGAATTTCTCCTTTTTCTTCTTCCTCTTCTGTATCTCTTGAAATTTCTTCAGTAATTTCTTCTTCAGTTCTTTTATCCTCTTCAACATATTCAGCATACTCCTCTTTATTTTCTTCTATCTCTTCACTATCTTCTATGGCTATAGTTACTTCTTCATCATGTAAGTTATCATCTATTGCAATTTGTCCTTCCAATGGCCTTATATATTCTTCTTTAGCTTTTAATACATCTATATCATTTGCTATAAGACTTCCCTCTTCTTGTAACTTTATAAATGCCTTTAACTGATACTCTTTAGTTAACTGTGATGCTTTATAAGCTACAGAGTAATTTATATTATTATTTTTAAATTCTTCTTTTAATTCTTCTATAAGATTATTATTTATAGCTTTATATCTTCCAAGTTGGCTTGATGATATATTTAATATTTCTGATAATAAATCTCTTGTTCTTCCCTTTATGTTATTTTCTTTTTTAAGCTGATTTATTATCTCTTCTACTTCTATAGATTGCTGCATCTTCTCCCAATCAGTAAGCTCTCTTGTAGTTGAATTTGTCATTATCATAGTTAACTTATTTAAAAGAGTATTATCTTCACTTTTTGACTTAATCTTACAAGGTAATATTCTAAATTCTTCTTTACCTTCTTCCACTAATGCTTTAGATGCAAAATATCTTCTATGTCCTGCTACAAGCTTATAATTATCTCTATCTATTCTTTCTACTATAAGATTTTGCTCTATTCCTAACAGCTCTATTGATTGCTTTATATTCTCTATATCATCTACACTATAAAAGTTTTCTTTAGCTGGTACTATATGATCTATATCTATATTCTTTATATTAAAATTCAAAGTTTTCATTTCCTCTTCTTCACTTTTATTTACTTCTCTTGAATTGCTATTTAATAATTGCGTTAAATTAAATGCCACTTTCCTCTTCACCCCTTTTTCTAAAATGTGCCCAACTTGGACACATTTTATTTGAATTGCGAATTAATATGCTCTCATTAATTTATAATCATCTGCATATTTCCATTTTTTAAACCATTTCGGAGCCAACTCATTAAAAACCTCATTCCATTCATCAACAGTATTACAAACCCAACAAACCTTTTGTAGTTTATAATCCTTTAACCTTTCTACCTTCCAAATACCAGTAAAATCATAAACACTATTTCTATTTACACTTGTAACTTTCCAATTTTCAATTTTATTATCTAGTAATATTGCATATGCATATACAACTTGTGGTTTATTTATATCTCTCATAATATATCCCTTCCTTCGCAATATTTTCATAACGTGCATAATTTACTTAAAAGCCAAAAAACATGTCTAACGTTTCTTCTTCAACGTATTTATCAATATTTTTAAACTTATATCTTTTACAATCTATACATCTAATTATTTCTTCTATTTCATACTTCTTACACACTTCAAATTCAGATAACCCTCTTCTAAAGCATGTTAGTTTATCTCCTATCTTATATTTGCAAAAATGTCCTTTGTTAAAGTCATAATGCTCTTTGCAGTATGGACATGTATGCCATAAACTCATTTCATATCTCCTTCGCAATATATTCAAATTATTCATTATTTGTTAAAATACTTGTTTTAATTTATTACTTATTGCTACTTTCCATTTCATTCATCTTTGTTATCAATTTATCTAATGTCATGTCTATTATCTTGTACGGATCAGCAAATTTAGTTGGCTTCTTACAGATTGATTCTTTATTAATATCTTTTGTTTTCATTAAACAGTTTTTAAACTCTTTCCAATTGCTCTCGTAATTCATAATTAACTTCTTCTCCCCCCTGCTTATTCATTAACTTATAATCGCAAGGTAAAGGCTTTAATAATATACAATGTTCTTTATCAACCCAACCATACATATGCCCATTCATTAACCATATTAGGTGCTTTGGTATTCTTACTACATATTTACCTCTACCACCTTTTTTACTTTCAGAATGGATAGTAAATCTTTCTCCTATACACTTGCTATACCATTCATTACCTGTAGATTTCATTATTTTTAAATCCAAGCTTATCACTCCATTAATTCGTAATAATTTCATTAAATATCAGTTTCAATACACCAGCTCTTTTGGACTGGATAAAGTTCATGCTCTACGCCATACCAATCGATTTTTATTGTTCCGTTATTGTTTTCATCAAACTCAACTTCTTTATTTTCTATTTCATCAAGTATATGTTTAATTTTCTCTTTAACATTTTTTGATGCATTTTTATTAAAATTTTCTTTATTAAATCTATAAACCATTTCTGCTCCACATCTTTTTTAATGTTTTTTGATTTTCTCTATATGCCCATTGTGGACTATTATCTTCATCATAAAATCTTTTTCCATCAAATAATATTATCTCATTAAATGGCATACTTGAATTACCTATGTATACTGTATCTATTTCATTAATTGGAGCAACACCTTTAACCATATGATTTTTCCATATTTTCATAAGTGCCTTCTCCCAGTATTCTTCTTTTCCTTCTTTATATTTTCTAGGATATTCTTTCCCAGTATCTCTAATTATTATCTTCATACTTTCCCTCTATATTTAATTACTAAACAAATATTCACTCAAGTATTCTTCTACTAATCTTTTATAGTCCACTGCTGCTCCACATCTTTTTGAATAAAGATTTATTGGCATTTTAGCAAATGTACTTTCATCTATCTTTTCAGTTCTTCTTATATGGCTATCAAATACTTTATAATTACTTTCTTTAAGCCACTCTTTACCTTGCCTATTAACTTCATTGTTTACATATGAGGTGACAAAACACCCTCTAAATACTAAATTTTCATTTAAATCAACTTTAGTATTATTTATTTGTTCTACAAGTTCTTTAAGTCCATCAAAAGCAAATTCATCTATCTTAATAGGTATCATTACTTCATTTGAAGCTACCAAAGCATTTATTGTCGATATATTTATGTCTGGAGCATTATCTATTATGCAGTAATCATAATACTCCTCTACTTGTTTTATAGCTTGTTTTATTCTTATTTGCTGTGGTCTTACTTGATCTAACATTACTTCTAAATTTGCAGCAAGCAACTTCATATTAGCTGATATAATATCTAAATTTTTATATTCTGTATTTTGAATTAAATCAAATACATCAACATTTCTATTTGTCATTATTTCTTCCACTCCAGGAAGTTCATAATTATGTCTATTAAATATTTTGCTTAAATTTCCTTGCTTATCATTATCTATTAATAAAACTTTATAATTATGTAATTCAGCCAGTATATAACCTATATTAGCTGATGATATAGTTTTTCCTACTCCACCTTTAAGATTTATTATTGATAATACCTTCATGCTCTCCACTCCTTATTCCTCTTCTTCAATAACATCTAATATTGCTATTTCTGTAGCATTATCTGCTACCCACTTACCAAACACTCCAAAACTATCAAATCTCTTCTCATGAGTACTCCCATTCCATAGTTCTTTATATATACAAGTTATTTCTAACATTTTTTTCTTCCCTCTTAGCTTTATCCACTCCTAAAAACATAAAGTTTCTAGGCTCTGATAAATATTTTTCTATAACTTCTCTTGCTTCTAACCAGCCATAGCATACACAAGCTGCATACCCCTCTTCTTGAAGTGAATTAATCCATTCTTTTTGTTCCTTGCTTGGCTTATTTTTTCCCGCTTTCATTTCTATGTATAGTCCATGATATTTACCTCTTGATACTGGTAAACATATATCTGGAACACCTCTTTTTACACCTTCTTTTTTTAAGTTAGCAGCAGTTCTAATATCCCTTATCCCCCCATTGGGTATATGGTGTAATAATTTAAGTTCTTGGTATTTTTGCTGTGCTAAACCAGCCCATTGAAATAATGCTTTCTGTTCTTGGCTTTCACTTGGTGCTGTTCTTTTTATTCTTGTTACCGTCATTCCCTTCCATTCTCCTTCCTTGACATTTTTGCATATATATAAACTCCTCCAAAATCATCAGAGATATATGTATCACTTTTTAAAAATTTATAATTCTTATTTTTCTTTTCAAAGAATTCTTTATGTGAATACTCCTCAATTGCAAGTCTTTCAACTTTTCTTCTTGTAAGGCTTGTACTATCTATAGTTATAGTAGGTTTCTTTAAATTTTTCGAATGACCAATTCTTCTTTTTGCTTGAGCTGCCATATATGTAGCTACCTCTTCAAATTGAAATTCATTAGGCTGTAATCTCTTAGCATTAACAACTCCCAAATCCCATTTTTCTTCTGCTACATCTCTATCCATTTCACTCACTATCAAATGATGATGTATTCTAGTTCTTTTACTTTTCTTTGGATCATCTACAAAGTCTATAACATGAATATATTTAAATTCTTCGTTAGGTCTATTTTTCTTAAACCATCTTTTAAGCTTTTTTATATAGTTATCTATATCCTTCTTTGCTCTATCTTCATTAACTAAAGTTGCTTTCTTATATGTAAGAGTTATATATAAATCACCTTGTTTAAAATTAGCATTAACTAATCTTATTGTATTTTTTATTTTATTCTTCTTATTTAATTTCTCTTGAGCTTTTGAAGATTTTCTTTTCTTCATAGATCTTTTATAATCTCTTCCCTTTGGTATACAATATAATTCTTTCTCAACCATACTTCCCGCTTTTATGGTTTTAATTACATATACATACTCACTATTTAATCTTAAATTTTCATACTCTTCTAAACTCTTAATCTGCTTATCATAAATTGATTCATAATCATACTCTTCATACAACTTCTTTAGTTTCTTTCTATTCATGTCTAAACCTCATATTTTCTTTATTTAAATATATAGATGTCTGATTTATTAATACCTAATACAAGCCCTCCAAAAGCTCTAAAAAAGCTTTAAAAAAATAAGTCTAATTTGACTTTTTATGATTATTTATTTATAATTTTCTTGTATTAAAAAAAGTAATTTAAAAAACTTTTTAATTTAATTATCAGGCTTTACACATTACTAATCTCCCGCCAAGTTGCTTAGTAATGTGTTTTTCTTTTTGTTATTATTTTTCATAATTCTATGATGCTCTCACCAGTTTCTATATCATATACAATTCCATTATCTATATCTGTTTTTACTTCCTTATCTTTAAATAAAATTTTCTTTGCTTCTTCTATAGCTACAAGCCAACCAATATTTTTATCTTTTTTCATTATCTCTTTAGCTATGTCAACTACATCATTTAATTCTTTTAGCTTTCCTACTACAACACCCCCAAATCTCTACATATATCATCTACTGTACATTTATATAATTTACTAAGTTTAGCTGCATACTCTAATCTTAAATTGTCATGACCTCTTTCTATCATTGATAATGATCCTTTTGTAATTCCTAAATAATCAGCTACTACATCTTCAGACATTCCTGCTTTAACTCTTCTTTTTCTTAATGGTGTTAACTTCATATTTAAAACCTCATTTCTAATTTTGTAATATTTTGTAGACTTTTGTAATAAATTTATGGTAAAATATTCTTGGTTATACTAATTAAAAAAATAGAAAGGAGGTATTATTCATGAAATTATCATTAAAACACATTCAAAAATTAGAAATACTACTTAAAAGATTATTATCTGTTAATGCTTTAGATATACAATTAAGTCTTGTTGTTAAAATAGATGGCTCTTTATATTCAGGTGATTTTACTAAAATTAATTCTTCCTTTGTATTATCTGATTATTTAAATTTTGATGGATATGTTGACTCAAACAGCTGTCCTTTTACTGATTTAATAAAAGTTCCTAGTGAATTTTATTATAAAAAATATTATAATATTCTTAATTGTAATGATCCTCTTTTATTAAAAACGTTATTAGATATTTTAGATTCGTGCAGACTAAAAGATGATTTTGAATTACCCTCTATAATTACTAACGTTAAAAAACTAGATTCAGACTTATCATTACCTTATTTATATTTAGATGATTCTATAGAGTATGATATTGTTTCAATCATAAAATTATAAAAAATATTAATTATTTATATACCCATAGTTATTTATTCTTTGGGTATATTTTATTTAGTATTTATAAAGCTAAAATAAATTATCATTTACCAAAGATTCAATTTCTCCCTTAAAAAACAATAATTTTTGTAATTTACGGGTTATTTCTTTAAGTTCATTATCTTCTTTTACTGTTCTTATTTCATAACCCTTTTGCTTAATTTCATCTTTTCTAATTTTTAAATCTTCCATATACCTATCTAATAAAGATGATATTTTTTTGACATAACACTTTTCATTAGCTTCAATCATCACTTCTCTTAACTCTGTATTATTTTTTTCTAAATTACTATTATCTTTATTCATATTTTTTCATTCTCACCTTCTGCTCTTTAACTATTTCTATATCAAGCCTTTGGCTTATCTCTATAGTTTTTTCATGAGCAATACCATATACCTGTATTGATCTATGTAATTCTTCTTTTAATTGCTTTATCATTTTTCTATCCTTTTCTACAGCATTTTTCGACATTTAAGGTTTTTAAAAAAGGCTCTTTAGCCTGTCCATCTTTTGAATAAATATTTATATTTATTTCTTTTCTTCTTTCTTTTTCATATCATCAAAAAAATCTGTATCTTTGTATTTATCATAAATTTCTAACATAACTTCTGTAAAATTTTTAGATGTATTTGGCGTCATATGCACTACAACCTTTTTTATTTGTCCCGCCAACTCTTCTCCCCCTCTTCTATTAATGTTATATACTATGCAATTCTTTTAATTTTTGTTACTACATTCTAGGTTTTCTCTTATATTTAGTCCTATAATTATTCCTTCAACTTTCTCTTTACTTCCTTTGGGTAAAATTCCAGTAATGTCAAAAATTTTGAATATCATCTTCTGTTTTTCTTCAATAGTCAAATTTTTAATTTTATCCATATACCTTTCCTCCTCTCATTTCTCGCTAACTTGTAATCATATTTTATACATTTTTATATAACTTGTCAACATAATAATTAGTATTTATTTCTTTTTTTGTTGACTTGTTATCAAAAAAACATTACTATATCTTTAAAGGAGGTTATAGTATTGATTAATGATAATATTAGAGAACTAAGAGAAAATATACTTAATTTAAGTCAAGAGAGCTTTGCGAAAAAAATAGGTTTACAAAGAAACACTATATCTCTAATCGAAAACGGAAAAAGAAATCCATCAGATAGAACTATAAAAGATATTTGCAAAACTTTTAACGTTAATGAAAATTGGTTATTAACAGGAAAAGGGCTTCCTGTATTAGAACTAAATAATGATGAAGAATTTCTTTATCTCGTTGGAAAATTCAGTGCAGAAAATGATGAATTTAAAAAAAGAATAATAAAAGGTATGTTACAACTAAAAGATAGAGAAAGCTGGGAGTTAGCTGTTAAAATGATTGAAAAATTAGCCCAAGCCGAAGAAAATAGCACTGAAGAATAATGTCTAATATAAAAAGTTATGTTATAAGCATAACTTTTTATGCTATATGGAGGTAATATATGAAAAACAGAATAAAACTATTAAGAAAAGATTTAAAATTAACACAAAAAGAATTTGGCGATGCTATAAAAGTAAGCAACTCTAATATAAGTAATATTGAAAACGGAAGTGTAAATCTAACTGATAGAAATATCTATGAAATTTGCTCTAAATTCAATGTTAATAAAGATTGGTTGAAGCATGGCATTGGAGATGTGTATATCGATTTAAACAAAGAAGATGAAATAAAAAATATAATAAATGAATTTATCGATGACAATAATGCTGTAAAAAAAGATATTCTTAACTCTCTATTAAAAGTACATGATGAAAATACATTAAAATTAATTTCTGATATGATACATAAATTTGCTGAATGCGAAAACTTATAAAAATAAATTTAATTAGATGTATCCATTAATATATTTAGGAGCATAAGATTAAATAAAGGAGAATGGTATGAAAAGAATTGCAATCTATTCAAGAAAATCTAAAGAAACTGATACAGGTGAATCAATTAAAAATCAAATTAATATTTGTAAAGAGTACTTTTTAAGGCAATATGATCAATGTACTTTTGAAATTTTTGAGGATGAAGGATTTAGTGGTGGTAATACTAATAGACCTGCTTTTAAAAGAATGATGCAGTTAGCAGATTACAAACAATTTGATATTATTGCTGCTTACAAAGTTGATAGAATAAGTAGAAATACATTAGATTTTTTGACTATGTTTGAAAAATTAAAATTAAATGATATTGAATTAGTATCTGTAACAGAAGGATTTGATGCTAATACTCCAGCAGGGCGTATGATGATGTCTATGATTTCTTCTATTGCTGAAATGGAAAGAGCTAATATTGCTCAAAGAGTTAAAGACAATATGTTTGAGTTAGCAAAATTAGGTCGTTGGAGTGGTGGTACTCCACCTACTGGTTATAAAAGTGTAAAAATAACTGACAATGGTAAATCTATAGTTTATTTAGAAATTATAAAAGAATATATACCAATTATAAAAAATATTTTTCATATGGCTGGTAAAGGATATACAAGCTATCAAATTGCTAATGAAATGAATATGAGTTCTAAAACAATAAATAATATATTAAAAAATCCAACTTATATGATAAGTGATGAAAAAGGTTCTCTTTTTCTTAAATCTATTGGATATAATATTTTTGGTATTGAAAATGGTAATGGATATTTAGCTTATAACAGAAGACCTAGAAAAAACGGCAAAAAACTTACTAAATCTTCTAATATGATTGCTAGCGTTTCTCTTCATAAAGGAATTGTTACTTCTAATGAATGGATTGAGGCATATATTAAAGTTAACTCAAGATTTACAGAAGCTAAACCACGTGTTAGCCAATTAACTTTTTTAAGTCATTTAGTTAAATGTAAATGTGGTAGTGGCATGTTTGTTTCTCCAGGTCGTAGAAGAAAAGATGGTACACGAACTTTATATTTTAGGTGCTCTAATAAAAAAAATGGTGGTAATTGTAATAGTGGTTTTTTAAAGATATTAGATGTTGAAGAATCTTTACTAAATACTTTTTATGATATTTCTTTAGATAAATCTTTAATAAATAATTATATAAAAGTGAATGATCAGTTTAAATATGATACTGAAATAAATATATTAAAAAAAACTATAGAAAATAATACTAAATCAATTAACTCTCTTACAGAAAAACTAATTCTTATAGAAGGTGCTGCTATAAATATTATAAGTGAGAAAATTAATTTATTACATTTTGAAAATGAAGATTTAAACAAACAATTATTTGATTTAGAAAGAAAAAAATTACTTTCACTTAACACTTCTAATATTGATGCAATTTATGATAGTATAATTTTTATATTATCCAAATGGGATAAGTTAAATATAACAGATAAACAGATATATATGCAAAAAATTATAGATTGTATAGTTTGGGATGGAGCTGATGGGTTAAATATAAATTTAAAATAAAAAAAACACGCTTTTTTGCGTGTTTTTTTTGATGTCTTTTTAAATGTACTGCACAACCAGACCATCCACCTCCAATAACAACAATTTTCATATAAATCTCCTCCCCTCAAAAATGTCTCTTGGATTTGCTTGTACCTTACAGAATCTCTTTACTCTATGGCCTGAAAATCTTGTAGTACAGCTACCACACACACCTTCTCCACAACACATTTTAAAATTATTACAGCATGATAAGTCTATATCTTTTCTTTCTAATTCGTCTAAATAATCTATTACCTTAAAAGTTAAGATATCTGCACCAGCAATATGAATTAAATTTATACTGTTATACTTAATTAGTGACTTAATTGAAACTTTGGCTTCTGCAGATAACTCCCCTTTATCAATTAAATTCATTTCTTGAGGAACTATCTCTAATGCTTCAAGGTAGTCAGTAACATAAATATCCTTGAATGGAGCTTTATCTAAAATTACAGTCACTTGATTATTATTTTCTTTAAGTTTTTTAATAACAGGTAGCATTGGTGCCATTCCAATTCCCCGTGCTAACACAATAGCGTTGCTATCTTTTTGTTTTTTAATATTTTTAACACCAAAAACACCATTCCAATAAGGACCTCTTATGGTGATATTTCCACCCTCCTTAATTTCTAGAAGTTTCTTTGTTTTAACTCCCCTAATCTCAATCATGATAGATATAATATTGGTGTCAATATTAGCGTCTAATATTGAAATAGGAACATCAAAGTAAATATTTTCTTCTGTTCGTATAAAAATAAAGCTTCCTGGCTTAGATAAATCTATTACTAATTTATGGGGAGCTTTAAATTTAATCAATAATACTTCATTGTCATATAAAGTTCTATCTTCAACAACGCAATTATATGTTTTTCGTCCTTCTTTTGCTTTATTTCCGTTATAATAAAACTCCTGATAGATACAAATACCTTTCCAATTTAAACAATCACAAAATGTACTACCGTGAAGTTGTGAGCAAAGAAGACATTCTCCAGACTCTGCTAGTTTACAAGGGCAATACTCTGTACCAGCATCTATACAATCAATGTTTTCTTTAAACATTCTAACTCCTAAAAAAATTAATACCCTCTATATAAGTTATTAAATTTATTACTTTTTGTGTATTATTTATTATTATTTTCCATAATTTTATACTTCCTAAGCGTTAAAAAAAGACTGCCATATGGCAGTCTCCTATACATTTTCACTAAGATTATTACTTAATTCATTTTTACTTACATTTTTCCAGAATACAACAGCACTTAATAATATTCCTAAGCATATTACTGCATATATCCAGAATAAACTATTGCCTATACTTCCCAATAATATTATTGCTGATCCGCATAAAGCAAGAATTGGATTTATAATACCTCTAATTACACTTTTAATTTCTTTTTTAATACCAAGCTGTAATACCTTAACATATAGTAAAGCATATAATACATAGCTCATGGTAATTGAAATTTCTGATATATCAGAATTAGGAAGTAATCCTGTTTTTGTAGTAAAATAATGTACTGCAAGCCAACTTACACTTATTATAAAACTTACTACTGTAGAATTAATTGGCATTTTAGTCTTTTCATCAACATTAGCAATCACTTCTGATTTTGGGAACATACCTCTTATGGCCAATGAATATGGTAATCTTATTATTCCCATTATTAATCCATTAACTGTTCCTATTATAGATATTATTACAAATACTAAAACAATTTTTGAACCCCACATACCAAATAAATTATTAGCTGCTAAATCAACATGTGCATCGCCAATACTCATTATTGTTTCAGGTCCTACGTAAATACTTATACCTACAAAATATAATAAATAAACAATAAGTATAGAAATTGGTGCAATAATTAAAGCTTTTGGTAAATTCCTTTTAGAATCTCTTACTTCATGTCCAATTGAAGTAGAAACAATCCACCCATCAAATGAAAAAGCTATTGGTGCAATAGCTGCAATCCAACCAGTAGATTTTACTGCACTACTTAATTCAACTGATGTTATTGATGATGGCTCACCAAAAATAATACCTGCAATTGCAATTAAAATTAAAGGTATTAATTTTATTATTGTAGATGCAGTTTGGAAAATCCCACCTAACTTTGATGAAAGTCCATTTAATATATAAATCATTACTATTACTATTAACCCAATTAGTATCTGAAGTTCTAATGAACCATTAATTCCAAATAATAAACATATGTAAATCCCAGCAACATAAGCTACTACAGCTATTAATGTTGGAAAATATAAAAATGTTTGGAACCATCCAAAAGCACAAGCAATTGATTTATTATATGATTGCTCTGCATATGCTATTAATCCTCCTGCTTCTGAGTTTCTTGCTGCTAATTCTGAAATAGTTAAACTTCCAAATATTATTGCTATTGCTGCTATACAAAAAACTAATACCCCTAATGCTATACTTCCATTGGTAGCTACAAGGATATTATCACTTTTAAAGAATATTCCTGAGCCTATTACAACCCCAATAATCATAGCAATGGTGGTAAATAAGCCGTAACCTTTTTCTTTCATGTTTTTCCCCCTTAAATTTTCATTTGTTAATAGTTTAGAATAATTTTTTTTATAATATAACATATTTATACTTACTTAGTAAATATCAATTATAAAAAATTATTCTACTGAAACATTTTCTTTCCCAATATTGCAAATTGTTGTAAATATATATAGCACTTTATATCAAACTTTACATCTTTTGTTAAAAGTTCTTGTACTTCTTTTTGTGATAATAAAATTGGTTCAATATCTTCATCTTCTTCCATATATCCTTTGCTTATGGTACCTCCACAAGTACAAAATGCTGAAGTAACAGATTCGTCAGTCATACCTGGTGATAAAAATAATTGTCCTTTAACTGTATTTTCTAAGATTTCTATAACATCTAGCCCTGTTTCTTCTTTTAATTCCCTTGTTAATGATGTTAAAGGATTTTCCCCTTTATCTATAAGTCCTGCTGGCATTTCATATATGTAAGAGTTTATTGGAACTCTAAATTGTCTAATAACTACTATTTTTTCTTCTTCCTTATGGAAAGGTACTATTAAAACAGCATCATCTTGTAATTCTTTATTATTTAAATAAACCTCTTCTAAGTTTTTCTTTTCTTTTCTTGATGCTATTATCCAGTTCTTTGTATTACCACCTTTGTTGCTATATTCAGCATTATATAGACTTAAAAATTTAGTTTCTGCTAATGTATTAAGTTTATTAATTTTACTCATTTCTCTCTCTCCTTTACATGTCTTACTAAGATATTTTACCTTATTATACCTAAATAAATCTATACATAAAGAAAAAAATATAGTATAAATACTATATTTTTCAGACTGTTGACAAAGTGTCAACAGTCTTTAAT
>FR883399.1 GCA_000435835.1 Clostridium sp. CAG:221 | reverse complement strand
AAAGCAATCACTACAAAAGAAATAGTAATACTTATCTTTTATTTTATCTACTAATTCTTTTGAAGCTGATCCTTCTTTTGGCACTTTTAATTTAACAGTATCTCTATTAAAATTGCATTTCTCATATAATAAATCAATTATTTCATCAATAGATAAATTTGTATTTACTTCTTCTAACGGTGAATCATCTTGCTGTATTGCAATTAATTTATATTCACCATCAATATATTTTATAATTTTAACAACTTTAAGCAATGTATCTGCATGACAGTCTCCTGACACAAGAAATGTATTTAACACTTCACTTACTCCATCATTATCTATATCTTTTAATTCACAAGGTAATGAACTTCCTAACATAGTATAATCTCTTAGCGGTGCTCCATACGCATCATATATTACATTAATATATTTCTCTCTTTTATCTTCCGGTATTTGAATCCCAGTATATAATAATGTATCCTTATCCATTGCATAATAACAAAAGTTATAATCTGGTTTTACCTCCATATTACTACTTAGCACTTGATTATATAAGTCAAGCATACTATATTCTTTATCTTTATATTCATATATCTCAGACCAAGATACTGCATTTCCTCCTCCATTACATGAAATGCATATATCTTTAACCTTATCTCCATTAATATCAGCAATACTTTTTATTTCATAGCTTCCCATTCCACATTTTATATTAGTTAATACCTCATCTGTATTTCCTTCTAATATTCTTATATATCCTGATTCTGAA
>FR883398.1 GCA_000435835.1 Clostridium sp. CAG:221 | reverse complement strand
ACTTTCCTAAGCGTTAAAAAATAAAACATACATATGTATGTTTTATTAAACAAATGAGTCTATCTTTTAAAAACTTATAATACTACCAATCAATGGATGTTTTATTTTTGCTATTCCTACAAGGAAGCTTAATTTCAAAAAATTTAAGATTTTTTCCTCTTGGAGAAAATCTATCACAAACAATATGTAATATATATCCTGTTGTAAAACCTAGTGCCAAATATTTATTTCCTATTAAAAATACACTCCAACAAAATGAAGTAGTACCTAGTATTTTATGTGTGAACATTCTATGAGGAGAAAGTTTTCCTAAAACAGTGTTGGCACAGAAAAAAACTAATCCTACATAATTTTCACTGGTATATTTAAAAATATTTACCATATCATCCACACTAACAGCTAATCCAAAACTATACCCCATCACTAAGGCAACCATAAGTATCATTATTATCTTATTAAATACTTGACTGGCCTTAGATTTACGAGAATCTATATCTGGCATATATGATCCTATAAATCCACCAGCTATTAACGGAACTAAATGTACTACATCGCCAATATTATTGTTCATTAAGAAACCAATACCCATGGTAGCAGTAGCGGTAGTCCCTATCATCATGTGTTCCTTACCTTTCATTTAATAACTCCAAACATTTTATTTTTATTTTAATTATACTATATATTTCTCTTTCTCGAAAGTATGTTCTTATGTTTTTTTATTTTTTATAAAATATAAAAAGCCATGTTTATCATGGCTTTACAAATATATTTTCTTCAATTACTATGTTAAAATCCTAAGGTATCTTCATATTCCTTAAGTACTGCTTCAGTATCTCTTGCTGTGTTTTCTTTAATTTTTTCTTCCTTTTCCTTTTCAATATCAACTACTTTTAAATTCTCTTCCATAACATATTACCTCCTACTTTGTATACGTTTACTTATGTAATTATTATATCACATTTGTATAAATTTTCCATATATTTTTTTCTTTTTATAAAAAAAGAAGAGAAATTTATTTTCTCTCATCTAAAAACCCTAAAAAGCAAAATCCTTTAACTTATTATTTATAGCTTCAATTATAGTTGGCACAGTTTTAACTATGTAAGGAATAAAAATTGATGATATTCCCACTGCTGCTGCAACTACAAATATCCTAATATCCATAGTTGCTCCCATGTATATTTGATATCCATGTATTGAAGTAACAGCTATAGCTGCTACAATTAACACTTTTGATACTATCCATGTGGCAAAGCTTATTAATTTTAATAATATTAGTAATATAGATAAAACTATTATTATAGGAACTATCATTATTTTTAATGGTAAAAGTACTATACTAAAAAGATTTATTTCCTTCTTTTCTTTTACTCTCTTTACATTTTTGCCTTCATATCTATTATATCTCTCATCACCTTTGTCTTGTTTATCCTTGTACTTATCATAGTCATCATCTAGTCTATGATTTTCCTTTACTTTTTTATTCTTTTCGCCTTTAGAATTACTCCTTCTTTGAGTCTTCTTTTTCTTTCTCTTTTTAGGTTTATGATCATGGTAGTCATCATATTCATCAAAGGATCTATAAAATGTTTCTTTATCTACAACTTGTCCATCCTCAAAATCATCATAATCTAAATCATTGTATTCTTCATATTCATCATACTCCAAATCATCCACTTCACAGTCTGTCGCTTCTTCAGCAAGCTCCTGTTCCTCACTAATGTTCTCTTTTTGACTTAATATATCATTATAAGCTTTAGTCAGTACTGCTTCAAAAGCTGCTGCATTTTTCTCATTTTTAACTTCTTTTTTTATTTTACTAATTTTATCTATATAAGCTTTTTCTATGTCTTCCATAGACGACTCTTTTTCAATCCCTAATATGCTATAACTGTCCATTTATATACTCCTTTCTATATAAAGTAATAATTTTCTTTTTATTATGTACTTTTTCTATTTTATCATATTTACCCAATATTATTTATATAAAATCTTTTCCATAAAGAAAAGCCATGCTTAATGCTGGCTTTACTTAATATATATTCCTATTAGCTCCATGCTTTCATTAAAAGAAACAGTAAATTGTACTTTATTTTCAGTATATTTAGCTATAGCGATAACTGTTGCGTTACCATCCTTTTCTGTAAAAGCAACTTTAGATATTTCTTCATACTGTCCTAAAGTACCATTAATTCCTTGCCATACCTCTTTAAGCTTTTCAGCTGTAAGAGCTTTCTTTAACTCATCACTTCCCATGGATACAATGTCTTCATATTTTCCTTCATTAAAATCTATAATGATTTCCTCAACTGATGATTTTAATTTTTCCTCATCGTATTTATCACTTAATGAAGCAGCTCCACATCCTGTAAGCAAGCTTAAACATAACATCATCATTAAAAATTTTCCGATCTTTTTCATATCCTACACCTCTTTATAAAATATTTCTTTAATTTTAATAGTTATAATTATAAATATAATTGCACATATTAAACACCATACTTCAACCCAAAATAAACTTCCCATGATGCTGCCTATAAAAGCAACTACTACATCAACTATGGCATGAAGTGCTATAGCAATTAACAAATAATGTTTTTTACTAAACTTTATACCATATAGCACTATCATAGTTAGCCCTAAATGGATTACCATGGCTAATATTCTTTCTAAGCCTATGGTTAAAACTGATATATTGTTGACAGAATTAAAAGCTATCATAGCTTCATTGGCATCCATCCCTAAAATTGTTCCATTATCATTGCCCAAATTTAAATTTAACAATATTATGAGATTGTATAATGAAGATATTCCTGCAATAAGTAGAGCTTCTATTCCTCCATGTCCTAAAGCAAAAGCAACACCATCACCAAATCTTCTATGCTTTTTTAAAGTAAGCTTAAACCCCATATATCTACCGCATTCTTCAAAAACTCCTGCTGTAATCCCTAAAAAAATAATATATGCTACTGGATAAAAGCTTTTAAATATATTAAAGCTATCAAATTTCACCATCACATTATTAATAAGTGGCAATCTTAAGCATATCTGTGTGATAAAAAATACTAATGCGCCAATTACATAAGATTTTAAATAATTTCTTTTTTTAACTAATATATATATGAATACTCCAAGGGGAATACCTATACATATGATTACATTAATAACTAAAGAAATAACCAATAAACTATCTTTCATAACAACTTCCCTCTATATTAATTGGAATTACGATGTTTACCTTAATACCTTAGTATCATAATCTATTTTTAAGTTACCTTCATATCTTTCTACAGCTAGTCTCACATTTTCTAAACCAAGACCTAAATGATCTTTCTTTGTACTCTTAAATTTCCCACTGCGTTCTTCTGGGAGTCTCTCTAAAGAATTAACTAAATTTATTACTATAAAATCATTAAACTTATCTATCTTTAAGATTATCTCCCTCTCTATGCTGCATTCTCTTGCACTTTCTATGGCATTATCAAATATATTAGATATAATTGCCGTTAAATCTATATCTCTAATAAAATCAAGACTTACATCACCTATGACAGATTTAACTTTTATATCTTCTTTTTCTGCTTTTTCAATTTTATCATTTAGTATTATATTGAGAACTTTATTGGTACTATATCTTCTTTGAGATAAATTATCCAGCATCCTATACATATCATCTGTATATTTCTCTGCCTTATGTTCCTGAGCATCCTTATATAATTCTTCAATAATCTGCAGATGATTCTTTATATCATGAATAACCTTCCTGGAATCTGCATATTTATTTTCCAATCTTTTATAATAGTCATACTCAATTCTAGATTGTTTTTCATATAAAGATAATTGATTCTTAAGCTCATTATTATTGGAAATTGACTCAAATACATTAGTTATAAATATATTAAATAAAATTATAACTACAACATTTACTATATATAAAATAATATCTGATATGGACATATACAGCTGTATGTATATTGATAAGGACACTATATAAAAAATACTAAATAGAGGCAAAATTAAAAAATTAATATATTGTACCTTAGAAAACCTGGTGATTTTTTTATTTTTAAAGCAAATGAGAAATAACCTTACTGCACTTAAGTTAGCAAACTGAACTATTAATGAAAGAGTATTTGAATATACCTCTAAACTATAAAAGTGAATGTTTAATAAATAAGTCATATATTGAAATGATACTGATAAAATAACTTGCAAAGAGCACATTACTGAAATAAATAAAGCGTAATAAAAAATATATACTTTTTCTCTATTGAAAAATAGATGTCCAACAATTATAGTTAGCAAGACATTGGTTAACATTCTCATTGCACCAGTAAAATACATAGAGCTTAAGAATATTAATAAGGTAAATACTATATAGACTATGATATATACATATTTCTTATAGAATACATTTCTTTTAAAATTATGCATGAAATTTAATACTATATAAGTAGAAAACATACCAAGTATTATGGATATAACTTGTCCTAAAATACTAATTGAATTATCTATCATCATACCTCTCCCTTTTTCTATATCTGTTCGGCAATAAACTCATTGAGCTTTTCCCTAAAGATTACTGACTTCTTCTGTGAAAGAGGTACTATATTACCATTCATCATAAAAATATCATAACCTTTTATTGATTTAACATGATATAGATTTACAGTGAAGCTTTTATGAGGCATATAAAAGCCGTATTGCTCCATTTTCCTTGCAATATCCATTATCTTCTCCTTAAGAATAAATACCCCCTTATTAGTATTCATCTTTATCTTCCTATTAAAGTACTCAAAATAATATATATCTTTAGGATGCATCCTTACTACTCCATCTATTGCTATAAAGCTTATACAGTGTTCTTCTTTCTTACTTTTTCTACCATAACTTATAACTTCATCTAGCTGCTTAAAAATCTCTTCCTGCTTTACTGGTTTATTTAAATATCCAAAAGCATGAACATTAAAAGCTGCATTTGTATATTCAGTATAACTTGTTACATATATTATTTTTACATCTTTATCATATATTCTTATTTTCTGAGCAGTTTCTATACCATTTATTCCATCCATATCAATATCTAAAAATATAGCATCAAATACCTCTTCTTCAGCTAAAAGCTCTTCCCCATTTTTAAAAGTACGAATATCAGCTTTTTCTTTATCATAGCTCTCTACATATCTTTTTATCTTACTTACAATCTTTGCATTATCATCGCATATTCCAATCTTAATCATTTTTAACTCTCCACATGTGTATTTCTATTTCCTAGGTTAATTTCATTATAAATACCAAGAAATCTTCTTTCAATATCTACTGCATAAGATACAGTTTTTTATGCATGAAATACATTAATTCATTTGCTTATATTAACTTATAAAAATAAAAAGGGCATAAGCCCTTCTTTATTTTTATAAACCTGGAAACCATAATTCTATTTCTTCCTTAGCATGCTCCACTGAATCAGATGAATGGACACTATTTTCAGTAATAGATTTAGCATATGCTTTCCTTATGGTTCCTTCCTTTTGTTTTTCCGGTTTAGTACTGCCATTAATTTCTCTTACTTTTTCTACAGCATCATTTCCTTCTAGTACAAGAGCACATAGGCTACTTCTGGTTATATAATCTATAAGTTCATTAAAAAAGCTTTTGCCTTTATGTTCCTTATAATGTTTTTCTGCAAATTCCCTACTTATCTTTTCCATTTTCAATGCAATTATCTTTAATCCATTATCCTCGTAAAAAGTTAGTATTTTTCCTATAAGGTTTCTCTCTACAGCATCAGGCTTAATTAATACTAATGTTCTTTCCAAAATTCATCACCTCATATAAGATTATGAGCATCCCCTTGAAAATTATTCCATTTATCACCCCTTATAATTGGAATTAATTATCTTATTAAATTATACTTATTATATAATATTTTTTTCTGGAGGATAAAATGGAAATTAAATCTCTTTCAAAATTAAATTCCAATGAAAAAACATCAATAGAACAGCTTGTTTTTATTTGTAATACTTTTGATAAATCAAAAAACATCTTATTTTTAAGCAATGAATTTAATGCTTATGACAATATGAATTGTTTCTTTCTATATTATGATAATGATGATCTTCTTGGGGTTTTAAGTGTTTATGCTGATACAAAAAATATTGCTGAGATTTCTGCTTATGTCCTTCCTTCTGAAAGACAAAAAGGTATCTTTAATAAACTTTATAAAACTGCCTGCCAAGAATTAAAAAAATTCAATTATGATTTTGTACATTTTAAAACTGAGGAAAGATTTCTTCATAGACAGGAAATAGCCAATAAACTTAATGCTATTCTTGTTGATACTGAATACCTTATGGAATATGATAAGTTTAATAATCTATTATCTTCTAAAAAAGTAACTGATTTAATTACTCGAAAAGCTTTAAAGGAAGATTTTCCTGCACTAATTTACGTACAGGTTCAGGCCTTTGAAGAATCATATGACCTTTCCGAAACTTATGTAAAACAAAGCTTTTATGATGAAGATACTTATTTATATACCACTATTTTAGATGGTGAGGTTGTTGGAACTTGTAGTGTTGATATATCTGGTGCTAATAATCTTATTTTTGGCTTATGTGTTATTCCTAGTCATCAGCACCAAGGTATTGGCTCTCAAATGCTTAAAAACATTATCAATGATATTTTAAAAACAAATGAAAAGCCAATAACAATATGTGTTGAATCGGAAAACAAAACAGCTCTACGACTTTATAGTAGTTCTGGCTTCAATATAATCTCACAATATGAATATTACCAGACTAAAATTTAAAAGAGAGTATGCTTTTTATCATCATACTCTCTCTCTTCTTACTTCATCATTTCTTTCTTTATATTCTTTAATGCCTTTTTAGATCCACGATTTATATCATGTTCTAATTTCCTTTCTTTATAACTTGTAAATAACTGATTAAAATCATAATCTTCTGGATATAACTCAGTTGCTTTTATATCCAATTTTACTCTTTTATAATTTACTTCCATAAAATCATTTTTATAAAATACAACCAAATTATTTAAATCATCTAATTCTTTATAAACAATGGCACTATCATTATTGTCTAGCAAGATTACTCTATCCCCTATTGAGTAATCTTCTATCTTTTGCAAAACTTCTACTATCTCTTCATACTTTGCAATCTTGCTTTCATTTATTAATTCATAATTATAATTCTTCTTTTCTATATATTGCTTTGTTCTCTCAATTATAGCATCTGATATACCCATTTTCTTTGAAATATATAAAGCGTTACTATCTCCACATTTACCAATGCTAAGCTTATATAGCGGCTCTAATGTATCTTTTTCAAACTCCATAGCTGCATTTTCAAAATCTGGATGTTCCTTAGAAAAGTTTTTAATTTCTCCATAATGAGTAGTTGCTATAGTTATACATCCCTTATGATATAACTCTTCTAAAATTGCAATGGCTAAGGCCGCCCCTTCATTAGGTTCTGTACCACTACCTATTTCATCAAATAAAAGTAAAGTAGACTTTCCACTGTCCTTTATTATTTGCGCTAAATTTTTAACATGAGATGAAAAAGTACTTAAAGCATTTTCCACACTTTGATTATCTCCTATATCTACAAACATCTTATTAAATACTGCCATTTCAGTACCTTCCTTAGCTGCAATATGGAAGCCTGATTGCACTGCCAAGGTAAGCATGCCCACGGTTTTTAAAACTACTGTCTTTCCACCAGCATTAGGTCCTGTAATTATAAGGGTTCTATAGTCTTTTCCAATTTCAAAATTAAGAGGTACACCATCTTTAATTAAAGGATATTTGCCATCAACTATTTTTATATAACCATAATCATTTAATTTAGGCTTTATCCCTCTTATGGCATTACTATATTTAGCTTTTGCCCAAATCATATCATATTCTGAGATAACATCTATATTCATTTTCAATTCTCTAATCTTTTCATAAAGCATTTCTGTAAGACCACCTAAGATCTTATACTCTTCCATACTTTCTTCAACCTTTAAAATTGCTAATTCTGAAGTATACTTAGAAACTACTTTTGGTTCAATAAACACTGTTGTTCCTCTTGAGGAAGCTTCAATTATTGTTCCTTCCACATACTTTTTAAACTCTGCTTTTATAGGAATGGTATACTTTCCATTTCTCTTACTAACAAAGAAATCTTGAATATATTTTTTATTTTCGCTATTCTTTAAGAACTTTTCCAATCTTTCTTTAATCTTAGCTTCACATTCTTCAATTAATCTTCTTATCTTTTTAAGGTTTTTACTGGCATTGGAATCAACCATAGACCCTCTAATACTTCTATTAATTTCTTCTTCAATATAACTTAAATCAGTAATATTTTCACCATAACTGCTTAAGGTAGGAGCATATCCTTCCTTATCTTTAATAAAAGATTTTACTTTTCTACTACCTCTTAAAAAGCTAGACATAGTAGTTAACTCTTCTGGCTCTAAAGATAAACCTTTTTCAATTTTATCAATATAAGGTACTACATTAAAAATCCCCTCTAAAGGTATATTATATGATGCATCTATGAGCCTTCTACCTTCACTTGTTTCATCTAATCTCTTATTTACTAGCTTTATATTGCTGCTAGGTTCTAATTTATCAATTAAAGCCTTTCCTAAGCCGCTTACACAATATTCTTTAACTATTTCTTTTAATTCAAAATAATTTAATTTTTCTAATGTTGTCTTATCCATTTTTCAATAATCCTTCCTTGTATATAATAGATACAAGTCAACGAAACCTTGATAGATTTCATTTGCTAATATATTTTTGCATATAAAAAGCTGTGGATACTTCCACAGCTTAAAATTCAACTTTAAATAAAGGTATACAATTATACCTGTACATAGTAAATTCGTGGACTTGTATCATATAGTTTAATTAATTCCATAACAAATAAAGGCACAATCACCCCATTTTTTTGGAATCAATATTAAATTAACTATTTGATACTAAACACTCACAAAAATACCTCTCTTCTTTGAAATCTATCTTAATTCTAATATATTAATTAAATTCTATTTTGTCAATATAAAAAGGAGTATGGTAGCTGAAACACCATACTCCTTTTCTCCTAATAATTTACCACTTCATAAATTATACCTGAAAAAGGTTTTAAATTAATACTTAAATTATATAAATTATCATCTTCTTTTGTTGTAGTAACATCACTTCTCACTCCCCATGTACTACCACCATAAATATCACTATCGCTATTTACTATTTCTCTTAACCTAAGCTCCTCTTCAACCTTAAAAGTAAATGGAGCATATTCATTATCAGAAAAATTAAGTGCTACTATGATTCTATGATCATCACGGCCACGTTCATATATATATACTGATTTTTCTGGTGCATTTACTTCTAACCATTTAAAATAACTACTATCATATTCATTTTCATATAGAGCTTCATAGTTATCATAAACTTCATTTAATCTCTTTATATATTTATTAAAAGCATCATGTAATGGCATCTTAATTAATTGCCAATCCTGTTCTCTCTTTTCATCCCATTCCCTAAATTGTGCTATTTCATTACCCATAAAATTTAGTTTCTTTCCTGGATGAGTATACATGTACATATATAATGCCCTACATTGTTTAAACTTATCGTCATAGTCTCCCCACATTTTTTGAATGATAGTAGCTTTTCCATGAACCACTTCATCATGTGAAAAAGGTAATAAAAATAATTCATTATAAAAATATTCCATTGAAAAAGTTAACTTGTAATAATGATTCGGTCTCTCTTTCGGTGGTATCTTAAAATATTCCAATGTATCATTCATCCAACCTAAATCCCATTTATAATCAAAACCTAATCCATTATATTCTACAGGTGCAGTTACTTTGGGATATGCAGTAGAATCCTCTGCTATTATCATTGCAGTAGGATGAAGTTTGTGTAGTCCATCATTCATATTTCTAATAAAATTAATTGCACAAGAGTTTACCCCCCTTGCAGGATTTCCTTGCCAATATATAGCTCTACTTATTGCATCCATTCTTAAGCCATCAAAATGATATTCTTTAAGCCAATAGTTTGCTGATGATTGAAGGAATGAGCATACTTCTCCCCTAGAATGAATAAAGTTGCAAGTTCCCCACTCACTAGCCCCTACATCCCTATGTGGATATTCATAAAGTTCTGTACCATCAAATTTTGCTAGTCCATAATCATCTACAGCAAAATGTACTGGAACAAAATCTAATATTACTCCCACATTAGCTCTATGACACTTATCTATAAGCTCTTTAAGATCCCTATTTGTCCCATATCTAGATGTTGGACTAAAAAATCCAGTGTTTTGATATCCCCATGAACAATCTACAGGATGTTCACATAATGGCATTATTTCAATATGAGTAAAACCATTTTCCTTAACATAATTTATAAGTGTATCAGCAATTTCATTATAACGATACCAACCATTATTAATATCTTTATCCTTTCTAGTCATCCATGATCCCATATGGATTTCATAAATATTTAATGGTTTATTATAACACTTATCCCTGTTATTCATCCATTCATCATCATTAAACTTATATTCATCTAAATCTACTATATATGAAGCAGTATTTGGTCGTAATTCCATTGCAAATCCATATGGATCACAATGATAAACTACTTGTCCGTCTCTTGTATGAATACAATACTTATACATCATTCCTACTCGTGCTTTTTCAGATGTAATACTATATATCCCACTTTGATGCTGTTGTTCCATTGCTTCTTCTTGCCAATCATTGAATTCGCCTACTAATGATACCTTTGCTGCATTTGGTGCATATACTCTAAATAAAATTTTGTCACCTATTTTATGTGCTCCAAAAAATTCATATGCATCAAAAGACTTACCTATATAGAAATCTTGAATATTCATATTGACTCCCCCCAATTATTACAAATACTTCTTTTAACCTCCTATTACTCTTCACTGGTATCTCTTTAAGCTTTTGGGTCTTATATCAATAATATTTCAAAATATAATCACTTGCTTTTCTTTCATCACTTTTATTTATACATTAAAAAAGAGACCTTTGTCTCCTATTATTTCCTTATCCTATGTATATCCATATGTACAATTCTTATGAAAAATCTTATATAATAGTTATCTTTTCTATTATTTAATACTATTCCTCATTATTAATAAGTATGCTAGTCAGTTAAAAATCATTTAAAAAGGCTGGATATTTCTATATCCAGCTCTTTTAATTCACCTTATTTTGTACTTATATTTATTTTATTATACTTCAATATGTTTTATATAAAAATCTATATCCCCATAGCTTGGAAGATTATAAAATCCATTTTTAGAATATTTTTCTAGACTACTCTTAAACTGATATATGTCATCAATATTTTTGATAATTTTTTTAACATTAGCGTTATTTCCATTTACAAAGGTACAAATAAGCAATATTGCTTTATTTGCCTTTGCTTTTCTTGCCTCTATCAATATTCCACTAGATGCTTCTAATAATTGATATGATACATTGGGCATTTGCTCCATATTCCCACCATACAATTCTTTATTAAACTGCCCTATTCTCTCTCTTAAATTATCACTTATATTCTTTGATAAAATAGATAGTACTTTACCACCAAACTTTTCATCAACTTTTGCTTCAATTCCAATGACAATATCATTCTTTTTCACCAATAGTAAATCATGATGTAGCCCTACTCCTTTAGTATCAAATATAGTAACAGCTTCTGGCTCAGCAAAAAACGGCTTATCATTTTCACACTGAATATTGATTAATATATCTTCAATTTCTTTAGGAATATATCCCTTAGCTGCAATAAAATATTCTGCAAGCATTTTTATAGTTACTTCATGCCTCCAATGATTATTTTTCTTAGGTGGAACATATTTAAACCAGTCAGCTTCAGACTTAATATAGTTATTACCTTTTTTCAATACAAGCTTATACATAATTAATTCACCTCTTGCTATATAATTATGCTTAAATAACATAATTTAATATCTATTCTCCACTTTTATGAAAAAATAAAGAGCTATAAATATGCTTTATAACTCTCTTAGCCCAGTAAAAAATATATTCTATGATATACTATTAATCTTGTTACATAACTTATCACATTCATCTACAGTGTATGCCCCCAAAGATTTTGAATGCAAATTCATGGTAAATCTATCCATCCATTCATTTAGAAACTCCTTATCACTACTTCCTTCATAAACTAAAGCAATATTCCAACTTTTATTAT
Organism: Clostridium sp. CAG:221; assembly: GCA_000435835.1. GTDB lineage: Bacteria > Bacillota > Clostridia > Clostridiales > Clostridiaceae > Clostridium. The sequence goes on along the minus strand of FR883398.1, from coordinate 53,369 downwards.
ACCTGCTTATGTGCCTCATTGTCCCCTTTGATATCCTTGTATATGGAACTGCTAATGGAAGAAGTCTATCAATTATATTTTTCATTTTATATGAAATAAATCCTACATTTCCCTCTGTAAGAAGTATAATTGAATCAGAATTAATAAAATCCATAAAAATTTGATTGAAATCATCATTTACAAGACAAATTCCTGGTGTTTTAATCCAACAATCAGTACATCCTATACAACCATTAATCTTTGTACCATCAGTATTTATTACTTCTAAATTCTCAATTCTTTTTTTAAATACCTGTACTGCATTCATAGCTATAAGATCGTTATTGTTTAAAGTATTAATAAGCAGGTTCCTCTTCATATCACACCTCATTAATAATCATACTTATCTCTTTTAACTATATTCTTATGAAAAAAATAATATACCACTACACTTTTAAACATTTTTTAAACTTATATAAAAAAATAAGAGATGTATTAGAATAATAATTTATTTTTATACATCCCTTATCACCTTTATTTAATCTTCATTATAAAATTATTTATATAAATTAAGTTATTCTATTTTATATTTTTAATATCTTAATATTGTAGATAGGCTATTTTACCTCTTTTCTACGCTCTGCAATAATCAGTATACCTAATGAACATAACACTAGAGAAATCCATACAGATGTTTTCCAATCATCTCCTCCAGTGGCTGGAATTTTACCCTTTGAAGAAGAATTACTTGAATTAGAACCATTAGATGATATGGAATCACCTAAATTAATATTTCCTGATGATGCTCCATTAGATCCTGAACCACCTTGGTTGCTTGGTTTGTCTACATTACCTGGTTTATTTGAATCTACTGAACCACCTTGATTGTCTGAATCATCTGAATCACCAGGATTGTCTGAATCATCTGGATTATCTGAATCTCCTGAGTCACCTGGATTATTTGGTTTATCTGGCTTATCTGGATTATCTATATCTTCTGATTTACCTTCTACCTTAACAATACAGTAATTAGTTATAGAATTATCTGTAGCTAGTTCAACTTTTACATAAGCATACCCCTCTGAAACTGCAGTAATAGTTCCATCTTCTGAAACTGTTGCAACTTCTGGATTAAAGCTAGTCCAAACTAACTCTTTATCTGCTTCAAGAGTAGGCATTGGAGAAATTGTTGCTCCTAAATTAGTTGTTTCACCAACTTTAAGTTGTGCTTTATTTTTATTAAGAGTAATCTCCTCTGCTTTAACTGGCTCAGAAACTACAGCAAAATTCACAGAGTACTGTCCATCTTTCGTAGTAGCTGTAATATAACTTACACCTGGCTCTGATGGAGTGTAAGCAGCCCCTTCCTGTACTGATCCACTAACTTCAACTGGTCCTACCTCTAAAGCACCATTTCCTTCTGTAACTTTCCAATCAAATGGTCCGTATAATTTTTCTGGTCTAGTATATGTGGCACCTGACATAGTACCTGCAGCAACTCCTGGACTTTCTATTCCATTTGCTACAATAAGAATCTTATTATCTGCTCCAGTTGGTGCATAACGAATATCTATTTCACCTGTAGTAGAATTATATGTGAAAAATGTCTGATATGGGTTATTTATCATTTCAACTTTATAACCGTCTGGATACACAGTGTAAATTTTAATGTCAGATGGTAATTTATATCCTTCTTCATTTACTAGCTTACCAGTATAACTACCACCTATATTAAAGAAATCTGCACCATCAAGTTTAACACCAGTAAACTCTGTAGTTATATCTCCTACTTCATGAAGTACATTTTGTCTGTATTTTGCTATAAGATTAGCTGTTTCACCTTGTGTTACATAAATTGTTTGCTCATTATAATTTCTAGCTGAAATAATATCATCTTGATTTCTTTTACTGTAAATTTCATCCCAATTAATATCCATAGATTTTTGTATACCATCTATAGTAACAGTTAAAACTGCATGACCTGCTGGAATAATATCTTCTGAATAATTAACTGTTAGGAATAAGAATCCTGAAAGAGCATCTGCAGTATTTTTACTTACTGAAATAAGTCCAGCTGCATAATCATTGGCAAAATCCTCATCTTCTAAAACTTCCCAACGTATATTTTCTATTTTAGCTGTTGCAGGTTGAATATTAGTTACCTTTACAACAACCTCTCCATCTGGCTTTAATCCTGAGAATTCTTCAATAGATAAATCAAAATCAATAAGTTTATCATTTTTTTCTTCAACTGCTACTACACAAATAGCAGATGAACCACCTGCAGAAACTGTAATAATTGTTTGCCCTGGTGCAATAGCTTTAACAACTCCATATTCATCAACTGTTGCAACTTCTGGATTGCTTGATGTACGTGTAATAGTATTATCTATACCATCAGTATTATTATTAACGCTTAACTCAAATTGTTGTCCTGGGTGTAAAAGTGCAGATGTTTGAGAAAGAACAATTCCTTCTGTAGCATCAACTTTAATAGCATAGCTTCTCTCATTAGCACCATAATCCCCACAAGAAACAACAACATTTCCAGTCCATTCATATTTATAAGTATCATGTTCACCTGGATATGCTTCTTTATGAACATATTCTGTTACATCTGCAGTAAATGTAATTTCTTTAGTTCCTGCGTCACTAATATTATTTACATAGAATGCATTAGCTCTATCAGGTTTTGTTTGAGAATAATTTGGGTCACCAACTCCATCCTGATAACTACGTGTTACTATAGGTGCAACTTGAACAGATGCAATAGATCCATCTTTATCAACTATCTTACCTGTAATAAATGTGCGTCCATCTTTTTCATATATACTAACAGCATTATTTTCAAGTTTAGGTGCAACTGTATCTATAGTAACTGGGAATGAAATAACATCTCCAGTCATATCCATTTCATGTCCATTGAAAGTAGGTTCATTTTCTCCTGGTATTATTGACTCAAAATTTGTAACATCTTTTCCTAATGTATCATCATAAATTTTGTCACCATACTCACCTTCACCATAAGCAGTTATAGTATAAGTACACTTAGTTCCACTAGGTAATACTTGTCCATCCATATCAGTACCATACCAAGTTGGGTATGTGCCATAAAGACTAAATGGAACAAAGGTAGCATAACCTGGATCATAAGTACTTCTGTATGAATAAGATGCCCAATCACGCATATAAACTTCACCTGTTTCATCATCTTTTACTTCAAAAACTAAAAGTTTTGCATCACGAAGTTGATACAATTCTGAATAATCTATACGATCAAAATATTCATCTCCATTAGGTGATAATGTTATATTTTCCTTATGATATACAATTGGATTATTAAGTGCATTTGCATCAAAAGCATTTAAGCCTAGTGGAAGATATCCTATAGTACCAAGCACATCGCTCCTTTGTGTAGATCCAATTATACTAGTATATAAAGAATTTTCATTATTTATTGCTGTAATATCATCTTGTGGTTTATCAAGCCAAGTAGCACTATCAAATATTGGAGATTTAGTCCAGTCACCATAGAATGCTAACATAGGAAGTCCAAGGTCAGGGTTTCCTTTCTTAGTGGCATCTGTTAAAATTACATATCCTTCAATATAAGTTCCATTTTCAAATATTTTATTAAGTTCTTTCTTTTGAGCTTTTTTCAATGAAACTGATTTATCAAAGCTTGTACTACTATTAGGTGCAACACGTATTTTTCCTAAATTAAAAGTTTTTATTACAACATCATTATCAGCAATTACTTCACGCTTACCCCATGCACTTTCAACTATAGTTGTATCAGGTCTCATTAATACTACTTCAACATTATACTTTAACTCATCATCTGACATATTATTTAAATTAAAGTTAATATCATAAACACCTGTCTTTTCTGGATCATCACCAAGTTCTAATTTACCTACAGTTTGGCCATCAACAGTGATATAAGCTGGAGTTGTCATAGCAGCATCTGTATTTACTAATCCTGAACCTTGTTGACGTGGAGAATAATAAACTCCATTTTCATCTTTTTGCGGCACAGCAGTACTAACTAATAATTGACTTACTAAATCAGAAACCTCTTTAGAAGAAATTCCTTCAAAAGCAGTTTGCTTATTTATATATTCACGAACTAAAAGTCCAATACCACTCATATGAGGAGTTGCCATAGAAGTCCCACTCATCATAGCATAGCTTCCTGTGTATACCTCTCCACCTGCAGTAGCTCCTCCTGCTACAGTAGACCAAATATTACCTCCTGGCGCAGTGATTTCTGGTTTTAACTCAAGAGCTTGACCTGATCCCCATGAAGTGAAGGAAGACATTTGTCCTGCTGTAGAATTATCAATTGTAGCATCTTCTTTATAAATTTTTATCTTAATTTCATAGCCTTTTTCTAAAGCTCCAACTATTGTGGCACCATCTTTTCCTGAAATAAATGCTGAACTCATTGCAGCACCATCAGTACTCATTGTAATAAGACTTGTACCATTAGGATCATTATCATAAACTATAACTCCTAGTACACCATAAGGCTCATTTTGGGAATTTACTCCAGAAAAACTTAGGGCATTATTAATCTTATCAGCGAAAGATATTTCTCCACGCTTTACTAACGCAAATCCTGTTTTACCATTATTATATCCATTATTAAATCCTACTTTAGCGTAATCATCATAAGTACCAACTCCATCTACGGCATAAATTGGATATTCCTCATTACCATCAAAATTTGCTTTTAGTGCTCCTGAAGATGAATTGTTATAATAAACATTATGTTCTACACCATCTTCATCTTTCCATGAAAGATAAGGTTGAACAGCAATAGTATTATCTATAGATGCAACACTTAAATTACTTTCATAAATAGCTGGTGAAGACATCATAGATTCATCTGGATTAGATGTTAAACTATTTCCACCATAGTTATTATTGTCAGATGACTTTTCGCTATTACCTGCTGCAGTCATAAGTACAATTCCTGCATTATTTACACGTTTATAAAGTTCCTTTTGCATTGAATCATCATCTGCAAAGCCATTGTCAGATCCTAAACTTAAATTAATCATATCTGCTCCAAGTCTTAAAGAGTCTTCAAGAGCATTAATAAGAACGCCTTCTTGTGCTCCACCATCTGCATCTGGGAATACCTTCATTGCTAATATTTGTGCATCTGGAGCAATACCAGAGAACTTAACTTCTCCTTCTTCTGTACTTGCAAATCCTGCAATTGTACCTGCAACGTGAGTACCATGATTACTGCTAAGTGGAGAAACATCTAAGTCACCATCAGCATAGTCAGCTGCATAAGGTACCTTCACATTCTTATAAAGCATGTTATTATCATAAGTTATATGACTTCCATCTGCTCCTGTAGTAGAGATAAGTTGATTATCTTTTAAGAATTCTTCAAGACTTTCATTTGTATAACGTAAATCCCAATCATCTACTCCGTCAGTTGGATTTCCACTTTTAAAAGAATTATCAGTAAATGCTTCATGGACACGTGAAATTTGTGCATCCCACCAATTTCTTTTTATATCAAGTCCACTATCAAGAACTGCAACTAGCATACCCTTTCCTGTATACCCTTGGTTCCAAGCTTCCTCAACACCTACCATATCATAGCTATATGAATATGTTGCCTTACCTTCTTCTACTACAGAATTTTCAATTGGTTCAGGACGGTCATATACATGCTCAACATAAGCACGCTTAACTCCATCTAAAGCTCTTATTTTATCTAGCATTCTGTATGGTACACGGATAGATATAGCATTAACGATAGTTGTCCAATTATTAATAACTTCAACTGTTTCTTCTGATATTGAAGCCACATTAACTCCCTCATTAGCATTTTCATTAACTAATGTAGTTATTTCAGAAATTATATTTTTTTGATTATCAAGTAATTCTTCAGATACTTCTTTTATATCATCTGAAGCTAAAAATTTAGACACCGATTCTCCTGATGAATTTTCTTCATCAAGAGAAAAATAAGAACTACTATCATAATAGTCCATAACTGGAGCTTCCTCTAACTCCACAATAGCTGTAACAAACTCATCATCCCCATAAAGAGCTTGACCTTTTACCTCATTTATGTTTCCTTCTAATTCGTCAAGAAGAGAAGTCCCTTCAAGCTCCACTGCTGTAAGCATAGTATTATCTTTTAAATCAGCTTGAACATTTGTAGGTAAAAGTCCAGCTAACATAAAAAATGAAATAGTACTGGCAAAACAGCGATTCATTTTTCTCATATTTATACCCCCTTTTTATTTATATCTACAGATTATTTATTTAGTAATTCTATAAAGTATATGTTATATACATATTGTTACTTTGTTCTATGCAGATATTACATTACTATATTACACCTATCCCCCATTTATTGTCAATACTATAATTTTTTCCCTTATTCATCTTTTAAATGACACCTCTTGACAAAGTAAATATCATATGCAATACTCAAGACAACATTTAAAAAAAATAAGTCTAATGGCTATATTATGGAGGGAATTTATATTATGGACTATAACAATTCACCTAATCTACTGCTAGAATCCCTTGCATATTTGGGAAGAAAGGCATCCAATAATACTTGGAAAGTCACTGAGCAAAAGATAAAAAAAAGGAAAATTGAAAATAGCATTTCATTTTATAAAGTATTTGATAAACTTAAAACTCTTACAATTAAAATAGATGAAAATATTTCTATTAGTGATGATATACTCTCTAAATTCTTTTCTAATATTGAAGGATTTCCCTTTAATACTATTGGTTCAACATCAATTGCTTTTTTAATCTTTTATGGAACTTTAGAAAGTTTTAAAGGTAACTTTACTGAACATATTAAAGAAATTCATAAGCTTTCTAATACCAATATTGCTTATAATATTGCCCAAGCTTTAGATATAGCTGATAGCTATAATACTGAAAAATCCATGGACATAACTAAATTTATGGATGGAGTTCTTGCTCTCTCTATTCCTGATAATAGCAAAATAGCTATTTTAGATACTTATAGTAATTACCATAAATATGTTGATGAAATTAGTATTCATTTAAAGGCTTCCATTGATGCTTTAGAAAAAGAGGAAGAATCTATATCTGATTTACTAAATAATTTCAATGATGAAGTAACAACTGTTGGATGTAAGAATTTCTTTAAAGAAATTTCTCAACTTAAACCAATAGATGATGTAAATTATCATATGAAGCCATTTATTTTCGGTATGGATACTAATATAACTTCAAATGATTCTATTAATGATATTAATATTTATTGTGGTATCCTTCGTAAGGAACTTCTAGATATGTTGAATAAACAACATTCCTATATAGATGAAGTTTATGAAGGTTATAATTTACTAGGAGATCGTACAAGGTTTGATATTCTATGCTATATTAATAAGCAAAATGCCTATGGCCAAGAGCTTTCAAAGCACTTTAATCTTTCTAGAAATACCATTCATCATCATATGAATAAACTCATTAATTATGGATTAGTAACTTGCACAACTGATGGTAATAGGGTTTATTATTCGATTAATACAGAAAGCTTTGAAGAACTAATTTCACATCAACAAAAGTTATTTTGTTCTAAAAAGTAAAAAATAAAACTGGAAGTCTTTCTCCCAGTTTTATTTTTTATATTATTTTAATACAGCTTTAATATCATTTACTATTAACTCTTCAGTTAAGTGGTAACGTTCATATAATTCTGCAAGTGGCACTCTATTAGTGAATTCCTTATATGCTCCAAAATTTAATACCTTCATATCCTTATTACCATAGAAGCTTGCTATTTTTTCACCAAATCCACCATTAATAATTCCATCTTCTAAAGTAATTACCACTTGATGATTTTCTGTTAACTCTTCTAACATTTCTTTATCTAAGCCAGTTATATATCGAGGATTGATTAATGTAGCATTGATACCCATTTCTTCTTTTAACTTTTCTTTAACTTTCTTACCTAAGTGATAGAATCTTCCTAAACCTAAGATAGCTATGGTATCTCCTTCATAAGTCTTTTCATAAGTATTTATGTTATAGAAGTTAGGTTCAATTTTCTCTCCTGTGTATACCACTTCCATATTAGGAACACGTATAGCTACTGGATATTTATTTTGATCTATTCCCCATTCCATCATGGCAAGATATTCTTCTGCTGTTGTTGGTGCCAGATATACTATATTAGGAATATTAGCTATTAAAGGTATATCAAAAATTCCCAAGTGAGTAACATCACTTCCTGTAATTCCCCCACTATAAATCATAATTAATGCTGAATTATTATTTATAGCAAGATCTTGTGATAATTGATCATAAGTTCTTTGCGCAAATGAACTATGTAATCCTAATACTGGCTTACAACCTTGTGAAGCTATGGCTGAGGCCATTGCTACTGCATGTTCTTCTGCTATACCTACATCTAAATATTGATCTTTTAATACATTTCTAAAATTCTTTAAACCTACACTACCAGGTGTTGCTGCTGTAATGCCAATAATTCTCCTATCAGCTTTAGCCTTTTCAATTAATAATTCTTCTCCTAAAACTGCGTAAGTCTTTTTACCATTTCCTTTAACTAGTGGTTCTTTAGTTTCTAAATTAAAAGGCATTACCCAGTGGAAAGCTTCTTTATTTTCTTCAGCATCCTTATACCCTTTACCTTTTACTGTATGTATGTGTAATACCACAGGATGATCTACATCTTTCACTGTGTTAAAGGCTTCAATTAATACTTCCACATTATTTCCTTCTTTTACAAAATGATAATCAAATCCTAAAGATTTAAAGAAATTATTTTCAGCTTCTCCATTATTTTCACGAAGTAAAGCTAAATTCTCATAAAGACCTCCATAGTTTTCAGCTATAGACATATCGTTATCATTTACTAAAATAATAATATTTTTCTTAGAAGCTGCTGCATTGTTTAAACCTTCATAAGCTTCTCCACCACTTAATGATCCATCGCCAATTACTGCTATAATATTTTCCTTTGTGCCCTTTAAATCTCTAGCTTTAGCTAATCCACAAGCTAAACTTATTGATGTAGAAGTATGCCCTACTATAAAGAAATCATGAGCACTTTCCTCTGGTGCTGTATATCCTGTAACACTTTTATATTCCTCTGGGTTAATAAAGGCATTTTTTCTACCAGTTAATATTTTATGTGGATAACTTTGATGAGACACATCATAGACAAATTTATCTACTGGTGAATTAAATACATAATGCATAGCTATGGTAGCTTCCACCATTCCTAAGTTAGGGCCAAAATGTCCACCTGTTGTACTTACTTTCTTTATTAAAATTTCTCTTATTTCACTTGCTAGTTTCTCTAACTCTTCTATAGAAAGATTTTTTAAATCTTTTGGTTCATTAATATTATTTAAAATACTTAACATATAACAAATACCTCCTAAATATATTTTAAGCTTATATTCCTATTCTTTATTAGTATATATGTTAGAGTAAACTCCAAGTCAATACTTTTTATACTTCAATCTTGTAAGTTACCTATATGCTAGACACAAAAAAGTGCCTGCTAAATAATTTGACAGGCACTTTATTATATTTAATTAATGATCTAAGCTTGGTTCTAATTCTTCATCTAAATCACTGTTTAAACTAGATTCTTCTTTAAGCAACTTTTTATCATACATTTTTATAAATGGGAAGTAAATTAAAAATGCAATAACTCCATTTATTAATGCTAATAATAATGCTCTCACATCTCCTGCTGTTCCAATAAATGCTCCAATTCCTATTGGTGATGGCCAAGGTACTTGTGCAATAATTGGACTTACTAATTGTAACTTAATTGCCCAGTAAGCTGTTGATGCACAAACCATTGGTGCTAAGAAAAATGGAATTGCAAGGTATGGGTTGTATATTATTGGTAAACCAAAAATAATTGGCTCATTAATGTTGAAAATTGAAGGTACAATACCAGCTCGTCCTAATACTTTCAATTGTTCTGATCTAGCTAAAAATGCTATAAAAATTGTTAAACCTAAAGTTGCACCTGAACCTCCCATAATAACAAATGAATTTTGGAACTCACCAGCAAAAGGAATATTAGCACCTTGAATATTAAGTTGCATATTAGATAAAACAATTGGAGTTAAGAAAGCACCTATAATATTTGCACCATGGATACCTACAATCCATAAAGCAGATATTAATAAGTAGATTACAATAATTCCAAGCCAGCTATTAGTTAAATTACTTACAAATTTAAAAGGAACAGCTATTACTTTGAAAATATCAGTACCTAATGCAATAAATGCACCATTAATTACTAATACAACAAAAGCTACAAGGAAAGCTGGAATTAAAGCAGTAAATGAACGAGATACTCCTTCTGGAACTGATTCAGGCATTTTTATAATTAATTTATGTTTAACACAGAAACGATAAATTTGCACTGCCACAACAGCCATAATAATTGCAGTAAATATTCCAGTAGTACCTAAACGACTTACACCATCTGAACCAATATTCCATCCATTAATAATATTAGTACCTTCAGTTATTTCATTAATTAATGTAATTTTCCCATCTGATAACACTAATTCTGGAAGTGTCATAAAGAAAGCAAATACTGAAAGGAGACCTCCATTTAGAGGATTTAGATTAAGTTCCTCTTCATCAGCAAAAATCTTTGTATATTCATAACCAATAACAATACAGAAATATAAAGCTAAAACTCCCATAGTAGCCTTATTAGCTAACATATACAAATCACTTATACGGAAGAATGTATTATTAAAGAATCCTTCTAAAAAAGGCATTGTTTGTGGAAGTATATTTAATACCAAAAACATAGAACCTACAATTGTAAAAGGTATAGATGCCATACCAGCTGCCATAACAGCACGTACAATACGATATTGTGATATCTTACCCATAGGTCCCATTAAATATTTCTCTAAAAATTGAAACCCCTTATTTGTGTTTTCCATAGATATTCTCTCCTTTCCCACTATACTTCAATTAGAATTCTATATTCTTACCCTAATTGTCTTTTCAAATTGTTTAGCATACTTATATTGTTTATCTTTACGGTCTTTAATTTTTTGTAAACGTTCTAAACAAATGCTGCATAATATTATTCCAATAGTAATGATACTTAAAATAAGCATTTTAGATTTCATATTATTTATTAAGAATGGAAATAACTGACTAAATAGTGGTGAAATCACAGCTACCATAAGAATTGCATTTATGATTAAAGCTATTTTATATGATATTATGCTCTTTTTTGCATTATCAGTAGGCGCATTAAAAAATGTAAATTGCTCTAAAGCGACTACAGACATACAAATTAGCATTCCACCTGGAACAACTGTCGCTACTTTATTACTTATTAATAATGCCGAAAACCAATATAAATTAGAAAAAAATAAAATTGCTGTAATATAACGAATTAATAAAAATCGATTAAAATACATTGTTTTTAAGCTTGTTTCTTCACGACTTTTTTGAAGTTTTTTCTTGCTTGTACTATTCATTTTAAGATTCCCTTAACTTTCTTAATTCAGACATCTCTCTATATACATGTAACATTTCAACAGCCATTTCTCTTAGTACCATGGTAGTCATTAAATGATCCTCTGCATGTACAATAATAACTTCCATTACTATTTCTTCACCATTAACATAATCTTGTAATAAGCTTGTTTGTGCCTTATGAGCTTCCATAAGTTCATTATTAGCATCATCTAATTTCTTCTCTGCTTCTAAAAACTCACCTTCACGCATTAACTCAAAAGCTTCATGTAACATAGTTCTAGCATTTCCACTGTGTAATATTATGTCAAATGAAACTACTAGTAAATTCTCTTTGTTCATATAAATTGCTCCTTTTATTAACTAAATTAAAACCATATTCTATTTTACATTTTGTAATATTAACTTAGCCATATTTGCTATTCCTGTTGGTATTGGAACATATGCTTGTGGTGGAATATTTAACACAGATTTATTAACCTTATTACCTAATTCTGCAAACTTATCATAATACATTCTTGTTTGAGGGCTTACTAAAAACAAATCAAAATCGCTAGATTCTATCATTTTATTTCCTTCTGTTGCTGATACAGCATCTACTGTAATATCATGTCCTTTACCATTTAAAAATTCTGTTGTCTTCTTAGCCATTAAAGATGATGACATTCCTGCTGCACAAATTATTAATACTTTTTTCATTCAACTCACTCCATTTTCATATATTAATTTTATTTATAATCACTTTAATCTAAAGCTTTAACATTTGTTTTAATAACCTTTTTATCATAATGTACTGTGCCTTATTTACCACCTTCTAATTGATGAGTAGCTACTGCTCCTTCCAAAAGAAAATTGTCTGGTAATTTCGTCACTATAATCTCCATCCTCCTTCAATATCCCCCTTACGTTTTATTATACAACCATTTTACATAAATTGGAATGTGTAACTTTCCAAATTTTCTTAATAATTCCACTTCTTAGCATACTTCTATTTTTTCTGGTTATCTTCTTTTTACTAAACTTTTCATTAAACTCCTGTATTTCATCATATGAGTGCTATTCCTTTTTCTTTTGCTAATATAATTCATTTTTATCTCACCATATAATAAAAAGGACTATGAATATCTATCATACTCCTTATTACTTAGCTATATATTGTTATTAACATCTTAGGTACTACTATTACTTTTAAATTAACTTCTATACATTTTGTTATATAAACTTTGTGATAAATTATTTATTAATTTCTTATTTTTTATTGCCTCTATCCATTCATTTGGTATTTGATCCATACCATAATATATACCAACAAGTCCTCCTGTTACTGCACCTACTGTATCAGTATCTTGACCTAAATTTACAGCCTTAAGAACAGCTTCTTTATATGAATTTGTTGTTAATACACACCATAATGCAGCTTCTAATGTATCTATTACATATCCTGAAGATTTTATCTCACTTTCATCTAATTTATAAATATCTCCTGATAATACTCTATTAAAGTATTTTAATTCTTCTTCATCCTTATAATATTCTTGTATAATACCTACTGCATCTAAATATGAATCTTTTAAACTCTTTCCTTTTATTAATCTTATAGCCATTTCAATATAAAAATGACAAGCAATTTTTGATCTCATATGACCATGAGTAATTGATGATACTTCATATATTTTTTCAACTCTTTTTTCTATATCTTCTTCATCTTTTAAGTAAAATGCCAATGGTAATATTCTCATTAACGATCCATTTCCATTATCATGCTCTGATTTTCCACCTGCATCTACTGGATTAATTCCACTTATAATTCTATTAATAGCATCATATGTAGACCTTCCAATATCAAACATCTTTCCTGTAGCTGTATATTCTGATTTTTCATACCATTTAACAAATTTATTAGCCAAACTAGTAACTTTATATTCTCTTTCTATTAAAGCTTCTAATAAACATAATGTTAAACTTGTATCATCTGACCAAGTTCCTTCTGGTTGATTATAAGTCCCATATCCCATCATTCCTTTAACAGGATTATTTCTTAGATTTTCTCTTGATTCAAATTCCACTGGTACTCCCAATGCATCACCTACAGCTAATCCCATGATTCCATCAAGTACTACATTCTTTTTTACTTTAAAGAATTTACATTCTTCATTTCCTAAAAGTATTTTACTGGGAATTTCATCTTCATATTTACTACAAAGCAATACATCATTAGCATCCCTATATACGCAAGATTTGCATATTACTTGTTTTATAACAAATTCACCTTCATCTAATCCCCATCTCTCAAACATTTTATTCTCCTTCTTATTTATTTAATATCCTAACCACTAATTCTAACTGACCATTATCCAATTGAGTGGCACTTTTTATCATCATTTCTTGCCCTTTATCAAATAGCACTTCATATTCAGTAAAACATCTACTTAAATCTGCAATATATGCTGCTGTTGAGCCCTTTGGTGCTTCAATAATCAATTTTAGATTACCAGTAAAAGTACTTTTTTCCAATAAAGATGTACTCATAAATGCCTTCTCTTTAATAATATTATCAACCATATCTTCAAGCGGTAAACTTTTAATATCACCTAATATAGTTTGACTAGTAATTCTATGAACTATTATATCTTCTGGTAACTCACATTTATTTAAGGCCTTACTAATATTTTCTACTATTTCAGCATTTCCTACATGAAACTCCTTCTCAAGTCCTCTTAAAACTGAATTAATATTTTTATAATATTTATTTTCTGTATAGCAAGTAATGGCATCTGCTTCTTCATCTAAAAGATCAAACGACCAATCTTCAAACTCTTGCCCCCACTCTATAACACTATCTTCATCATAAAATCGCCTAAATTTATCAGAAACCTTTTTAGACAGGTTCTTACTTGTATTTTCAACAGTTTCTATGAAGTTTACTCTTGCTTTTGAAACAACATCATCTAATTTGCTAAAGCTACCTGTTTCTAAACATAATTCTAGTTTATTGTGTGGTAATATATCATTTATTAAAGTTATTGTACCATCTTTTAATTTTACAATACTATCTTTACCACAATCTATTACAGAAATAATATTATCAAACTTTCCGCTTTTAATTACCTTACTTATCTGTTTACTTAACTTCTCTGCAGTAATTTTAGCTACTGAATTTACCTTACTTAAGCATTCATCACCGTATTTAAGAATTCCTTTAGCACTGTCTGCATACTTTAATGATTTAAGCATATCTCCTAAAGGTAATATTGCTAACAAACATATTGCTGCTTCTAAGTAATTTCCCCTACATAATGAAATTAAAAAATTAAGTGTATCAGCTGGCTCTCCTATTATTGGTAGCCATCCTGCAATATCAAGACCTTTTTGAATATTATCTAATAATTCATCAATAGCAGATGTAATTTCTATATTATTTTTCTTACAATATGTTTTTACATCTGAAGTAAACTTTTTAGCAAGTTCCTTATCAGTTGTTTTTACATTATTAATGAATTTACTAAAATCACCACTAAACTTTTCCATTTCATTGTAAGCATCTTCTGCTTTTTTCTTTTGTTCATATAACTCATCTAATATGGTATTTGTCTTGCTGTATCTCACATTTAAAGCTTCTATTTCACTAATTGCATTTTTAATTTGCCTTAACTCTTCATTTAAATATTCTAATGAAGAATTAACATTATTAATTGCTATAGAAGCTTGTCCATAATCTACAACTAATTTTCTCAATTTTTCCTCCACTTTCTTTTATACACTTTCTAATTAATTTTACCATATTTTACTTTTTATTACATTGTTTTTTTCTATTTTACTTACAAAAAAGTGTTCATTATCAAACACTTTTTTTATTACATATTAAGTTTACCCATTTAACTTCATTTACTCTACCTAATTTATCCTCTGTTATATATAAACCTAAAATATTATACTTTGTATTTTCATTTATAAAACTAATTATACTTTCATCTGTAAAACAATTAAAATATCTGTTTTTATCATCTACATATTCTTTTTCTCCATATTTAAAGGACATATAGAATACTCCATTATCCTCTAAATTATTATATAAATTATTTAATACTGTTTTTAAATCTTCCCTTTTTATATGAAGTAATGATGCACAGGCCCATATTCCATGGAACTTTTCTTTTAATTCTAATTCTTCAAAAGTGCTTGCTATTACTTCCTTTCCCAATAAAGCTGAAGCCTTTTTTGCTAATTCTTTTGATCCATCTACAGCTGTTACCTCATATCCTAGCTTCATAAAATTCATACTATCTCTACCTGATCCACAACCTAAATCTAATATTTTTCCACCTTCAGGTACTAACTTTAAAAATTCCTTATATGTATTAGTCATATCAACATTTAAAGTTGAATTAAAATATTCTTCACTATTTTTATTGTAATAATCTAAAGTATTCATCTTAATATCTTCTCCTCTTATGTATATATTTTATTTTACTATAAATGTATTCATTTAAATAAAAAAATCAATATGTACTTAAACATACTGATATAAGATAAGCTATTGACATTATATAATTAGAAATATACAATATTTATTCAATAAAAAACTTAAGGTGATAATATAATGAAAAATAAAACATTAAAAAAACTGTCTTTTGTGATACTAGGCTTAATTATTGTTGGTTTAGTATTCATAGCCTCATTCTTTATGAGTTCTTATAGTCCAAACAGTATAGCTATGGATAACTTGGAAGATTCTCAATTGGTAGATGTAACTGTAGATGACTTTATAACATTTACTCCTGAGAATGTAACTGCAACAACAGGATTAATAATATATCCTGGAGCTAAGGTAGAGGCTGAAGCTTATGCACCACTTGCTAACAAAATTGCTCAAGCTGGATATGAAGTTATTATAACTCCTATGCCACTTAACTTTGCTATTTTTGATTACAATATAGCTAATGAAGTAATATCAAAATTCCCTAATATTAAAAACTGGGCAATTTCTGGACATTCTCTAGGTGGAGTAATGGCTGCTAAATATGCCAGTGAAAATAGTGATATTGAAGGTCTTATTCTATATGCTTCATATCCACAAGGTGATGAGCTTAAAGATTCTGATATTGCTGTTACATCAATTTATGGTTCTGTAGATGGTGTAGCCAATTTAGAAAAAGTTAAAGGTGCTAAGGATCTTTTACCAACTTCTACAACTTTTGTTGAAATAGTTGGTGGAAATCATGCTCAATTTGGTAGTTATGGTGAGCAATCTGGAGATAACCCTGCTGAAATATCAGCTGATGAACAAATAGAACAAGCTTCCAAGGCTTCAATTGATTTATTAAATAAAATTTCTAAATAATACAAAAGTGTTGAAAAATTAAGAGAGCTAAAAGTTTAAAAGCTGATTTCTGAAAAGTACAGAAATCAGCTTTTTATTATATATTTAAACATGATTTAATTTTTATGATTTTATATTATTATTCAAAAAACTCTTTGCAATAGCTTACCATTCCACATATATCTTTAAGTTCATTTTTCTTTAATTCTAATGCCATGAAATTTTCACTTGGTACATCAAATGGTGCAGTTATTTTATACTTTGCTGCTTCTTCAAATCCAAAGCGAGGATAATATTTTTCACTACCTAAAACTATCACTGATTCATATCCCAATGCTCTTGCTATATTTAATGATGTATTTACAAGATGACTTCCTACACCTTTATTTTGATATTCTGGCAATACTGATAATGGAGCTAGTGCAAGTGATTCATATTTTTCTTCTCCATTGACAATATGAACTTTTGTATACATAATATGTGCTGCTATTTTTTCATTATCTTCTGCCACTAAAGCTAATTCTGGAATAAAGCTTTCTGAGTTTCTAAGCTTATTAACAAGGTTATGTTCCTGCCCATCTGAATGCTCAGCATTTTTAAAGGCTTCTTTCACTAAATTATATATTTCTTCCTTATCTTTAAGTTCTTCTTTTCTAATTATCATAATGCCTCCCTTACCGCCTTAATAAATTTACCATTCACTTCTAAGTTTATTATATAATTTATTTATTTCATTTAATATGATTTTATTTATTGATTTCTCTATATCTTCTATCTCATCATATGAAATATCATCAATTTTCTTATCAGTAACCTTCCATGATTTCACAACTTTCCATTGCCAATCATTCTTCATTTCTTTTGTTGGAGAAATTATATTAAATGCCTTCTCACAACGCTTTTTAACTTCTTCCGGCTGGTTTATTGAGGTAAGAACAAATGCTAATCTAATACTATCTTTAATTTGAAATTCAAAACAGTATGGTGTTGCACATCCCCATCCACTTTTCACACGCCTCCATTATCACACCTCCTATAATAAATATATATATATATATTATTTTTGAATATTCTATATTTTTACTCTAAAAAAATATCTCCTTTTTAGTAAACATTCTTTAATACTATTCCTTCATACTATTCTCCGCCCCTCCATTCTCCTACTATTTTCTCTTTTGCACCATTTTCCTTAGTTTTTATTAAATCTGCATAGTCATAGTTCTCTCCTAAATATCTATATTTATCACTTCTTAAATATTCAAACAATATTAGAGAATTTTTTATTTTATCATCTCACTTTCTCACTCCAACTTATACCATTTTATCATAACAAGAAAAAGATCTGCTTACACAAAGTATAAACAATTCTCTTTGCTTAATTGTTTTATTTATTGATAATACTCCAAAAATCATCTTCAGATATTAATTTAACTCCATACTCTTTAGCTTTTTTAATTTTTGTTACTCCTGGTTCATATCCTACAACCAATATATCAGTTTTCGCACTAACATTAGTTGTTGTAACTGCTCCATACTGTATTGCCACAACTCTCATTTCAACTCTACTTTTTGTCATTTCTCCAGTAAAAACTACTCTTTTATTTTTAAAAATATCTTCTATTTTATTGTTCTTTGCATTTTCAAGTAATTCCTTTTCCTTTTCTTTTTCAACCTTATCATGCTTCTGAAACTTCTTTCTTACATACCCTGTTAAATCATCATCATCCATAGTTTTATAATTAACTTCATTAGTTAATGCAACCCACTTCTGTGGTCTAGTTATTTTTAATAATTCACATAAATCCAGAACATCTTGCACTGCATTATGCTTTTGATCATTACTAATATTATAGTATTTTAATAAACCTTCCAATGTATAGCTTTCTAATTTTATTATTCTTTTTATGGTATTCATGCTACAATAAAATAACTGATTTTTATCTATCCATTTCCAGTATCTTAGTACATTTCTATCAAACGCTGCATTATGAGTAATTATTGGGTACTTATATGTTTGAATAAATGCTTTAAATTGTCCTTTTAAAACTTCATCTCTTTCAATTGGCTCTAACCCTTGCCCATATCCTCTAACATACATCTCCTTATTTCTTATTCTTGCTAAATGTATTCTGTCTATTTCTCTATAATCCTCTAAAGCTATTGCTGATACCTCTCTAATTCCATCTTTTGGACTAAAACTCATTGGGGTTTCTATATCTAGTATAATAAACCTTTCCTTTTTTTGCATTTCAGCTAAATAATCTGGATGTATACTATGAAGCATATTGTTTATGCTTATAATAACTTCATTATCATCGACATATCCAACAACATCACATTCCATTGTTTTTTCACTATATGCACCTTTATAGTATATTTTTATATTTTTTTCTGCTTTGGGATATATTATTTGCCACTCTTTTAACTTATTTATTTTTTCATCCACAGATAAAAATCTCTTCCATCTTCCCCTAGGTTCTATCATTATTATTTATTCATCTCCTAGATTATGAAATTTCAAAAGCTTATCTACAGTAATATTAATTATAGAACCTTTAAAATTATTATAATATTCATCAATGAATTTAATTTCATTTCTATAACGCCTTAATTTTCTTCTATCTTTTATTTCTATGTCATATTTTGCTTTTAAATTATTAATGGTATCTATATTAAACCAATCAAATATTTTTTCCATTTGATTTTTAAGGTTCTTTAAACTATCAACTGTTAATCCATTTTTATTAATATCTTCTATTATTTTTATAATAGAACTTCTACTAGAACATATAACTCTAAATTCATCACTTACTTTTTCACTATCTACTATCATTCGTTTATACTCATCTTTTTTCCACCTCTCCTTAATTTCATTATTTATTTTCTTCTCATTTAATACTGACAATAAATCATCACCCTTTTTTACTTTTAATATTCTTTATGAATTTTATATATAAATAATTACTTTATCTTTAACTCTTTAATAAAGAAAAAGATATACATGTCTATGACATATATATCTTTTTACCATTTCCATTTTTAATTTACTCTACAAATTTTTAATAATTCATAATTATAATACCCCCAAAAAGTAACAGGAATCATATAACTATTTTCAGCAATCTTAATTACAACAAATTCATCAAAAGCTCTTTTTTAACTATATTTTCTTTCTTATATCAATATCTATTACATTGCCCATTTTAACTTTATCTTTATTATGTTTTATTTTTATCATTTCTGCCACCTTTTAAGTAATTTATTCTACGTCTATATAATAAACTTAAATGGTCACCTATATGGTCCCTTTAAAATATTTTTTAAATTTATTTTTCTTCATTTTCAGTCCATGAATACTCTTTAAAACCCATAGCATATGGGTATGTGATTTTTAGTTTTACTTTATAACTTTTATCTTTAAAAATTCCAAGCGTATTTTTTAGATAATTTGACAAATCAAAATCATCTTTTTCAAATTTCTCTTTTAACAATTCAATTTCTTTTATTCTAACTAATTTAAATTGTCTTAATGCATCTCTTTCGTCCATTTACCTATAAAATAATTAACTCCATAATAAGTATATAATCCATAAGGATGAATTTTTCTTTCAGTTATATTTCCTTGAGAATACATATATTTTATTTTTATTTTTCTACTGCTGAACTTAAATCATCATAAAAGTGTAAGCCTTGCCCCTTTAGAAAATCTTGAGTCTTAGATAATGATAATCTTTCATTATCACTTAGCTCTAAGTTTAATAAATAATCTTTGTTTTCTAAAATGTATCAACAATATCTACCTTTTACTTCTGTAATTGTAACTCCAGCATATTCTAAATCTTCTTTGTATCTTGTTATTTGTCTAATATCTACTTCTAATTCATCTGCTAATTCTTTTCTTGTAACTTTTTTTCTACTTCTAAGAATTGCTAACATCCTAAGTGCATTATTTACTTTTCCCATGATTTCTCCATATTAACATTTATATATTTTTAACTATTATTATCTGGTAATTATATATTTAATACACCTTCTTTAATACTATTCCCTCTTTAAAGCCACCACGTTCTTCAAGCTTTTCTTTTCTCTTATTAAGTAAATCTTCTTCAGTATATCCAAGATTATGTGCAAGTCCAAATAATACTTCCATAACATCAGCTAGCTCTTCTAAATTCTTATCTTCTAAATATTCATTTACTTCTTCCTTAAGCTTAGCTTCTAAAAACTTAGTCTTTTCCTCTCCATAAACTATTTCAGTTTCACACTTTTTCCCATCTGCTTCTATAACTTCAGGTATAAAATCCCTAACTAATTTATTATATTTCTTCATACGTCCTCCTGGTTACTTATTAATTAAATAAAAGTATTCTTTCTGATAATTATAAGCATCTTATTTATTTTTAACAAACCTATTTCTATAGTAACTTTGTACCCTTATATCAATTGCATCTTTCATATGCTTTTTAAACTCTTCTTTATTTATAAACTCTCTTAAATCATCAGTTAAAGCTAAAACATATCCTTCTTTTTCTTTAAAGAAATCACTATGAGTTTGTAATAAATATTTCACTGGATTACTTTTAGCTAATCTAATATATTTTTTACTATCCCATTCCATAAAGTCCTTTGTACTCTTATCCTTTAGCATATCAACTTTATTAGATCCCTGGTGATAAAATTCATAAAAGCTCTTATAAACATCATCTTCATCAATGTCCATCTTTATATCACCATTATTATAAAAGGCTAATAGTACTGGCATTTTATATGTTTTACTCATACTTGTAGTTTCTATCATATTAATAAATTCTCTAGCTCTTGTGTTATATAAAACACTTTCTTCTTCATTTAACTCATTAATATTATTTAAAAACTCCATATAATTAGCAAAAGGACTTAACCCCTTCTTAGTTTTAATATTATCATATATATCATCATCCATATTATTAAAAAATTCCACTCTTGAAGGAACGTGTCCTAAGTCTTCTTTTATACCATAATATTCTTCTCTAATTTTATCTCTAATGGTCATTTCTTTTTCTGCTTGCTTTTTAAATATATCCACCAACTTAAAATCAAAGTCTACAAAACAATCATCTGGAAACTCATAATCACTTTGATTATTTCTCTTACTGGCTTCTTTTGAATAACTTTGTCCACTTAATAAGAATGGTATTAAATTAGCTTTTTTGTAATTTCCTATGAAATCAAGTACATTTAAGTATTGTTTATCTTTATATTTTCTTAAACCTCTTCCAAGTTGTTGTAAAAATACTGTTGGAGATTGTGTAGGTCTTAAAAACATTACCATATCTATTGCTGGAATATCTAATCCTTCATTAAACATATCTACTGAAAATAGTACTTGTACTTCTCCCTTAGCTAAAGCACTTAATGCTTCATTTCTATTAGAAGAATATTCTCCACCTTCACCACTATATACAGCTACAGCTTTTATTCCATTTTCACTAAATACTTTTGCCATATATTCTGCATGATGTCTTGAAGTACAAAATCCTATAGCTCTAGATGACTTATATTTTCTATAATGATTTATTATAAGTTCTGCTCTTTTATTAAGCATTAATGCATCTTCTAATTCCTTATCATTGTACTTACCATTTTTATATTCAATATTATCATAATTTACTGTTTCATCATAAATACCATAATATCTAAAAGGAACAAGCCATCCCTTTTCAATAGCTTCCTTTAATCTTACTTCATAAACCATATTATAATCACAAAGAGCAAATACATCTTTAGAATCTAGTCTTTCAGGTGTTGCTGTAAGCCCTAGTAAAAACTTAGGTTTAAAATACTCCATAATCTTTTTATAATTATTAGACACTGCATGATGGAATTCATCTACAACAATATAATCAAAATAATCTTTTGAGAAATAATTTTCATTTAAATACTCATCTTTTCCTAATGTTTGAACTAATGAGAAAATAAATTTATTTTTAGTATCCTTTTGATTTCCATAGAAAAATCCTATATCATCAGAATTTCTAACATTTTTAAAGCTAATGGCTGCTTGTTTTAATATTTCTTCTCTATGAGCTATGAATAAAACTCTTTCATATTCTCTAGAATCAAAAGCTGCTAAGTAAGTCTTTCCTATACCAGTGGCAGCTACAACTAAACCTTTATCATATCCTTCTTCTCTACTTTGCTTTAATCCATATAAAGCTTCAATTTGAGCACCTCTTGGTTCGAAAATATTAAGAACATTATTTTCTTCACTATTTTCCTCTTTTTCAATATCACTTTGAACCTTTGGTTTCTTCCAAGACTTTGAATAATCTTTTAAAACATCATCAGTTATTTCATATGAATGATTGTAAAATAAATCTTCAAAGGTTTCATAAAACACATTAAAATCATTTGGATTAGAACTTTTATTAAATCTATAATTCCATTCAATTGAAGAGGTCAATGCTCCTCTGGAAATATTAGATGATCCTATATATATTTCACTATCTAATTCATTATGAAACATATATGCTTTAGGATGGAATGATTTCTTTGGATTATTATAAAATCTTAAATCAACTCTACTTTTAAGCTCATCTTTTAAAAGATATAAAGCTGATGGCTGAGTTATGTTAAGGTAGTTTCCTGTTAGTATTCTTATGTTAACTCCTCTATCTAACGCTTCTTTTAAATCGTTAAGAAGCATTTTTACTCCTGATTCCATAAGAAATGAAACTATTATATCTATTCTTTTTGCATTCTTAATGCTTGTTTTTAATCTATTAATTAAGTAATTTTTGTTACCTGTAATTGCATTACTGATTTCTTCTGTAATGCTTATTTCTTTTTCTTTTAGTACTTTCTTAGATATTTTGTTTACCATAATATTAACTCTCCATAATAAAAATTTTATTCCTTAAATTTAGCCTCATCGTTTATTATCTAGATACTATCTTCATTAAATTTAACTTATATTTATCCTACTACACAAATTGCAAAATTATTATATTAGAACTCTTTTTTATAATAATTAAAAATTTTATTCTTAAAATAAAGATGAAACAGTAAACTAATACCATTTCATCTTTTATCATTTATATAAAAATTTAACTATTTTATTAAATTTTTCAACAAAATTGCTATTTATATTTCTAACACTATTCTTTTATATATTAAAATCTTCTTTCTGATTCAATTATTTCTTTCATCTCATTAATTTCATCATCACTAAACTCAGGTACAAGATATTCACTATCTATTGCCTCTTGCATTCTTGCTTCTTTTTCTGATAACTTAGTATAAATTTTTTCATCTATAAAATTATACATTTCTCTCTCTGATACAGTCATTAAATAATAATACCGTGTACTTTCATTTTCTGAAAGCCCTAAACGATGAATTCTATCACGTGATTGTAGCATAAATGTTAAATTATAGTTAAACTCAAAATATACAGCATCATGCACAACTGTATGTAATGAAACAGATTCTCCTAGAGTATTAGGATTAGATACTAATACTTGAATTTCATCATTATCTTCTTTAAATTTATGAATTATCTCATCTCGAACTTCACGAGGAGTTCCCCCATAAATAAGTTCAGTCCTAATACCTCTCTCCCTCAGTTCTTTGGTAATCTTCTCCAAAGTATCAACAAACAGTCCCCATACTACTACTTTTTTATGATTTTTTAATATATCAACAACCAATTGAATTCCCCTATCAAATTTAGGAGAATTAATTTTCCTTAAGTCCCAATAATTGACTTCACCGATAATAGCATCATAAATTCCTTTCTCCAACTCTCTTTTAGTTCTCAAGCTTATCTGATCATAAGAGTCACTATCTATACCATCATTCTCACAAAAACCTAAATCACTATAACTTATTGACTTATTTATTAGTTCAGGATTAGTTGATAATTGAATTAATCTAATCAATATTGCTAAAGGATTTTCTAAAGTCGTATAAATTATTTCAGCTAATCTTAATTGTTCTATAGATGGATTTACTTTTATAATTTCATCAGGGCAAGCTTTTGGAACCCCTAGACTCTCTTTATTTGTTCTCCAAAAATATGGCCTTAATTTTTCATTAATTTCAGTAATTTCATCTTTTCCTGGATTTTTTAATTGATTTTTATCAAACCCAAAATATGAACTATACTCTTTTTTAAATAGAATATTTAAAAAGTTATATACATCTAAATAACTATTAGGTATTGGTGTTCCTGTTAAAACATACTTATAATCTACTTTATCAGCAATCTCTAGCGCTGCTAATGCTCTTTTAGCTTCTACCCCTTTAATACGATGCACTTCATCAAAAACCAACATCGTATCTGCATCTTGTAATAAACACTTTATAATTGAATTTTTAAATTTGGGTAATGCTTCATAATTAACAAGTATTAAATTAGCCATTGACCATTGTGATTCAAAAGCAAATATATTACCATTAACACCTTCATCATGTACAGTAAGTGTATTTAACTTCTTTTTATTTCCAAACACTACCTCAAACTCCTCTCTCCATGACATAAATGCATTAATTGGGCTAATTACTAGTAACCTTTTAATCGGTTGTCCTTTTTTTTTGCTATTTAAATAAGCATACACACCTAATATCATAGTTGTTTTCCCTGCACCAGGTACTGAAAAATTTGCCGCTCTTTTTTGTGTTAGCATATACATTGCAGATTGAAGCTGCAATTCTTTTAATGGTCTAGTTACCTCAGATTCAACTACACTTTTAAACTCATCATATTCTGCTCTCCATCTACTATCATTCTCTTTTAAGGTTAATCCTGATATTCTATACTCCTCAATCGAATATTTTTGATTATTAATATAGTTCTGAATTCGTGAAGAAACCTCAAATGAAAATCCTAATTTTTTTGATTGTTTTTTCGCTATAAAAATAATTTTTTCAAGTTCCCTATAAGTCAAATTTCTAGGAAAATAAGGATACTCGTAATCTCCAGTATATGAGGTAAATTTGCTTTTAAAAGACCTTTTTAAAGTTACTTGTTCATTACTTTTATCTCTAAAAAAGAAGCTTTCATCATTCATATCAAAAATTACTGAATTATCACTTATTTCATATATATTTTGAATCTTTCCAACATTAAATTCTTTCAAGAATTCATATACAACTTCTGTTGCTTCAATAACTTTTACCTCTGAATAATTATTATTCCATAGTTTAGTGAATTCTTCTTTTTTTTGCTTAACACGTTTACTTACATTCTCACTTATATCCCAAGAAAAATCTACATCAAAAGAATCATAATTATTTTCTATGGCATTTGCAGTTTCATTTAAAGAACCATTGAAATATATCATGTCACCTGACGAGTCTTCAAAAATACCCCATTTAGTATGAAATAAACCATTTCTAACTAATCCAAATTTTATGTCTACTCTTCCTATAGAAATTAAATAAGCTAAATTGCCTAACCTATACTTATCTACTTGAGTTAAAATTTCACTTCTAGAACGCTCATAATAGCCTTTTTGAATTTCATTAAAGTCTTCTTCAGATATATTTTGTGATATAATGAACTGTATGTATCCATCATTTTCACATATTTTATCTAGTCCATCTGCATAAATCGAAAGTGCTTTAGAAGAAAAATATCCACTTATCCTTTTATAACTTATTGATTCTTTTAAAACTAAATTATAGAATGCCTCAGACACATTATCTTCAATAGAACTATAACTTCCTTTAAGTTCTTTTTCTAATTCTCTTAACAATCTTATTCCTCCTTTAAAATAAGATTATCAACTTGACTTTTCAATTTTTTAAGCTCATTAATTAATTTGGTTTTATCTTCCTTTGTTAAACTACAAATTATTCCTCTATTTATAGACTCTATACTGTTAATAGCTTTTTCAACTAATTTTATAGGAGTATTTTTCTGTTTTTCATTCTCAGCTTTTTCTGAGTATTTTTTAGATATTGATTTTACATTTGCAATTGCTGTTTGAACTTGTTTATTTTCATTTAATCTTTTAAATAAATCAATATTATTTTTTATTTTCTTATTTGAATCAAAAAAATCAGTAATTACATCAGTGTCATCTTCTATTTCCTCAATAAATCCTTCTTCCTGACTAGAATTAATTACATTTTTTATTATTTGCCTGTATTCCTTTTTAAAATCTTCTTTCGATATACGAATTTGTAATATCTTTGAAAATATTGTATTCAAAATTTGGTCTAAATTATCTGATTTTTTAATATTTTTATATTGAGGAACTAAATCCTGCAATGGCCCATCTAAATCTAATTGCTTTGCTATTGCATAGTTATCTTTATTTGTATTAATAAACTCTAAAAACTTTACAATTAATTCTGCTTCATATATACGTTTATTTACTTCTGTGATTTTAATATTTGAATATTCAGAGTATTCTTTAGCACTCATTATATTATTTACACAAATTGTTTTATATGCATCAATTGCTCTATCAATCGGATCATAGTCTACTTTACCTAATTTTCCAAATTGTATTTGTAATTCTAATGACTTTATTCTTTTTAAATCATCCTGATTTTCAACACATAAATCATCTAATATAACTGCTTCAAAATACTGCTGTTCCATTATCTCTTCATCTTGTTCAAGCAATCTTTTGGCTGTAAAACGTCTATTTCCATCAATTACACGACCATCAGATAATACATATCCTGGTTCAGCTTGTCCCTTTATTCCAATGTCTCTTTTCAATATTTCCATTTCTTTTTTAGTTTTTCCATCCTCTTCAGCTAAAAAGCCTTGAATAACCATATTATACTCTTCATTATGACCTGGAATTAATTGTTCATTTTCACTTTCATATTCGGACAGTGCTACGCCAATACGACCATTTAAATCATTATAATATAGATATTTTAATGGAATAGAATATGTAAAACCATCATATTCCTTTCCATTCGCCTTTCGTATAGGTACATTAACCTTATGCCCTCCATCTTTAATAATATTATCTTTATATAATTCTAATAAATTAATTTTTTCAACCATTTTTCTTCTCCTAAATGTCTATTATTTCTTTTACATACTCAGCATTAAACCAAAATCTTTGCTTTGTAATTCTTTGTCCTGTTGGTAAATCACTCTTATCCTCACCATTTCTACCACCTGGACGTAAATGACCTAAACTATTAAATTTACTTGAAGGTAAATTATTTTTATATATAACTTTCCCATTTTTCTGAGTTACTTCAACTATTTCTAATTTATTTTCAATAATTATCTCACGCACTTTTTCCCATATTTCTTTAAGCCCATGATTTAAATCATATTGAGACATCTTCCAAACCTTTGCATCAAAGAATGTCATTTCACTATCATCAACTCTTTTACCTGAAGGATACTGCTGAAAAATAAAGAAAACCAAGATTTTTTCACTGAAATATTTGTATAAAGAACTTTGTTCCCACTGTGTCTCGCTAATCCATTTATTAAAATCAATTGGCATAAACGACATTGCTTCCGCTGGTTTCTTCATACCAGTTAATCTTATAGTTTTCAGAACTACCTCTACATTATGCTCCCCAAGCTCAAATTTATTACCCTTAATATTAAGCATAGCTCTTGCCAATTTAACAAATGATGCCTTATTATTCAAATATTCAACTCTTAACAACTCCTTTAATTCTGATACTTTTCTTCCTTTAAATCTTTCAATTTTTTTATCCAAATCTTGTTGTGCAGATTCCAGTATTATTTTATCTAAATACATTAGTAATTCTCCTTTTCTGAATAATATCACTATTTACTCTTTAAATCCAATTTTAGCTAAATTCCAACACAATTTTTTACCACTCTTTAGTATATTTTAATTTAAATACAAAGTTTTTTCCATATTTTCCTCAAAATAAACTCTTTATAATTTTAAACAAAAGCATATTAGTATCCATCATGGAAAAGTATTAAGGAAATACTCAAGAATATAAATTAATTACCAATATATAAAATTCATAAATTTTATAATTCGATCTTCACAAACACTCCTTTATATAGTATAATTACATAAGTACAAAGGAGGTAGAGTGCGTGAAGAAAACTATTTGTGAGCTTTTTTCTGGTGTTGGAGGATTTAGAATAGGTTTTGAAAACAATTCTAAAGACTGGACTACTGTTTTTGCTAATCAATGGGAGCCTAGTAAAAAAGTTCAACATGCTTTTGAATGTTATAAATATCATTTTAATGAATTTGGTGGTGTTACTGAATATAGTAATACTGATATATCTCAAGTCCCTACTAATGTTATTCCTGAGCATTCAGTATTAGTTGGTGGTTTCCCATGTCAAGACTATTCTGTTGCAAGTACTGGTGCTAAAGGTATTGAAGGAAAAAAAGGTGTTCTTTGGTGGGAAATTGAAAGAATTGTAAAAGATAAAAGACCTCCATTTATTTTACTTGAAAATGTTGATCGTCTATTAAAATCTCCTACATCACAAAGAGGTAGAGATTTTGGTGTAATTTTATCATGTTTAAATAATCTTGGATATTATGTTGAATGGAGAGTAATCAATGCAGCTGAATATGGTTTCCAACAAAGACGTAGAAGAACTTTCATTTTTGCTTGTCATAAAGATACAAAATTCTACTCTATAAAAGATAAACCTATAAAATCTATTTTACAAAACGAAGGATTTTTCAGTTCAATTTTTAAAGTTGAAGGCTTTGACGAATTACATATAAGCCATTCTACCATAGAATATAAACTTCCTATGGATATTTTAGAAACATCCAATAATTTTAAATTTGATTTTAAAAACTCAGGTGTATGCTTTGAAGGAAATATTTATACAGTTGAAACTTCGCCTTGTGAATTACTACATGATCCACCACTTACTCTACTAGATATATTAGAAAAAGAAGTAGATGAAAAATATTATTTAATTGGTGATGATTTAGATAAATGGACTTATATGAAAGGTGCAAAGGCTATTGAGCGAACTTCAAAAACTGGCCATAAATATACTTTTAGAGAAGGTGCATTATCTTTCCCTGACCCTATAGATAGACCTGCAAGAACAATGCTTACAAGTGAAGGAAGCAAAAATAGAAGTACACATGTTGTTGAAGATTTAACTACTGGAAAACTTAGACTTCTTACTCCAGTTGAATGTGAAAGAATAAATGGATTCCCAGATAATTGGACTAATACTGGAATGACACACTCATTTAGATATTTTACAATGGGTAATGCCTTAGTTGTAAATCTAATAACACTTATGGCTGAAAAACTATCTGATATTATAGAAAAAGAAGACTAAAATTAGTCTTCTTTCTCTATTTGTTCTTTTATATATTTAGCATTTAACCAAAAACATTTTCTCTTTTCATATGTTCCTTGAGGTGTAATCATCAAGTCTGAACTATCCTTAGCTTTTGGTCTTATATGTGCAATTTCTCCATCTTTTATTTTTATAAAGTTGTCATAATCACCTAATTTAATCTTTTCAACGGTGTCTTTCCATACCTTTTTCATGCTTCCTTCCAAATCACTCATTGGCATATTCCAAAACATTACTTTTTCAAGAATTATATCTTCTAAAGATACATCTGCCACTTTATCCTCTTTAGTCTTAAGCTTAAATATTATCCATAAATGCTTTTTATTCTCAAACTTATCTCTTATTTTAGAATCTTCCCATTCTTCATTAACAATTTCACAAAAATCTATTTGTTCAAATGACATTGATTCTTTAGGCATATTATTTGTTTTTAATACAATTGTCTTAATTTCAATATTTGCCTTTTGGAATTCAGATAGATTTTCGAGCTTGTCACCAAACTCTTTCACACATATATCATCTATTACTAATCTATTAAAACTTTTAGATTTTCTTTCTCTCGTAATATCATATTTTTCAATTATCTCTCTAAGTGATAAACCTTTTAGTCTTTCAAATGTGTCTAATACAGCTTGATCAAATGATACTCCCTTAATTTTATCAGATACACTTTTATATTTTTCCTGCTGTATATAAGTCTCTCTAATCATTAGTTCTTCTATTATAGAATCAACATAGGATCTCTTAAGACAAAATGCTCTCTGAGGAGCTTCTACATCAGAAAATGGTTGCTTTCTTTTACTTTTTTCAGCTGTGCTGCCTTTTGTACACGCACCTAAATATAATGTATCTCCTTCAGATATCTCTTCAGCTCGTCCTTCTTTAACTTTATTAACTATTATATTCCAATCTTGTTCAATAACTTTCATGTCTTCATCAGATGGAGTCCATAAATTTATTAATTCGAATTTTAAATCTTCTACGGCCACATCTTTTTCATTTAAATAGAACATTAATAATAATTCTTTACATTTTTTCATTAATGAATTATTATCCCAAGTTTCTTTTGCAACTTCCATATAATCTATAATTGATAATACAATTCTTTCTTTAGCAGAAATTCCTTTCTGTTCTCTTAATAAATCTGATTTTTCTTTTATTTTAATAGATTTAAGAGGAGCAACTTTTAATTCTACACCAGCTTCTTTAAAATCAGCTTCTTTATTTGAATTAACTTTATATCCAAAGAACTCCTCTTCTATAACTTGTCCAAGTCTTCCTTTTGCTTTTTTATTATCAAACCTATGGGTTAATTTTTCACCATAAAACTCTCTTAAGCTTGTATTAAGTAGATTTCTTGCATATTCTTTAATGGACTCTTTATCTTTACTACTATACTTCATAGCTTTCTCCTTCTTACTACATTCTTATTTTTATAAAAAATTCCTACAAATATCTATACCAACTATATAAAATCTGTAGGAATTTTATATTATTATTTTTTTATCCTATCTTTAAGTGATGATATACTTATTTTAATAGGCTTTGCAGGAATCATTTCTCCACTGTCATCTCTAATTGGTCCATACGAAATACAATTTCCTTTTTCTAAGTTAATTAATTTCTTCGTCCATATTTTTCTTTCCTCTGAGCTATTAGCAAATCCATTAGCTACAACTGAAGCTTCCTCTTCTGTTTGTGCAAAATAGACTTTTTGAGCTGAGTTTTGTAATCTACTTATGGTTGCTTTATCCATCTGACCTTTTAAAAATTGAGTTGAAAACCATGCTGACCATCCAAATTTTCTACCTTCTGTCAATATCTTAGTTGATGGTGAATTATCCCCAAAGTTTAAGTTTTGAGCTTCATCTAAAATTACAGCAAAAGGCTTGTCCTTACTTCCATGTTGTGTTTTATAGTTCCATAAGTCCCATAATATCATTTCTGTTATTATTCTTTG
This sequence comes from Clostridium sp. CAG:221, assembly GCA_000435835.1. Lineage (GTDB taxonomy): Bacteria > Bacillota > Clostridia > Clostridiales > Clostridiaceae > Clostridium. Next base: position 21,293 of record FR883398.1, on the reverse strand, counting down.
TACATCTTTTGTATAACCTGTTAATTGAATTATAAATATTTTTCCACCATCCTTATGTAAATCATCCCATTGGAATTCTTTACTTTCTTCAAATGTATTTTTATCTAATAATACATTTAATTGAGATAATGCTGTTTGTGCATATGAAGATTTATCTTCTTCCAACTCATTTCTAAATGTTCTTAAGTTTAACTTTCCATCATATCTATCTAATCCATTTTGTACAGCTTGGTAAATAGAATTTAATTGTTGAACACCTAATTCTTTATAAACTGCGCCTATAACTGATTTAAATCTTTCTGCTACATCAACTGAATCTTCATAAATGAAAATATCTTCATCTAATTCTTTTTGCCCTTTTTTAAACGGATTTAAAGGGAATTTATCTCTTGCTACTATGAATTGCTTCAATCTATCACCAATATATTCTTTAAATTCTGGTTCCAATTGAGATGATTTAAATCCGTCAGTATAATCAATTATTATGGCAGGCACTCCATTATCAACTAACTCTTTTAAAGCGCATTGAATAAAATATGTCTTTCCATTTCCAGATTTTCCTGTAATAAGCATGTGTCTATTAGCTAGCCCTTTATTTCCATATTCCCAATATATTTTCTTAGTTGATCCTTCTGCTTCTCCTAATAATATTCGCATATCATTTTTAAAATTTTTATTTTCATTATTTTTTTCTATTATTGGCTTAGTATCTATTGGCTCTAAATCTCTATCTAAACATTTATTCACATCTAAATCATTATCTACTTTTTCTTCTGGAAAGTTATCTATTACTTCATTTTCACTATTAATTTCATCTATGCAATCATCATTAACTTCTTCATCAATTTCACTATCTTGTATCCATTCAGTCTCTTTTAGACCTTCTAAGTTTTTATTTCTTAACAAATCATTTATTGGTATGTCTAATTCTCCATTACCTAATCGCATATCTAATTCTGTAATGCCTTCAGCTACCCCATAATAAGCATCATCTTCTGTTAACTCAATATAAAGAATATCCTCATCTTTTCTAATACTTCTCCATGTATTATCTTTTTTAAATGAAATTAGAGCACCCTTACCTATGATATCTTCTAATTCAAATGACACATTATATTCATCATTTAATAATAATTTCTTTAGCCTTGTAATTCTATCAAACTCTTTATCGTTCCATATATTGTTAACACATAATTTTTGAGCATTTGTTATAAATAATTTTATAAAGAAATTCCTAAAGAACTTATTTTTAAAAACTTTTCTATCATTAATTTTATATTGAGTTAATTGGTTTCTTAATAATTCATAAGTATTAGCTAATTGCTTTGAACCTTTATTAACTACAGTCGCAAAATTATATCCAACCTTTACTTCAACAGGATAATAATACACTTTTAAATTATCTTCATCTTTAATATTAATACCAATAAATATTAAATCATCACTATGCATTCCCTTTTCTTTTAAATTTTTAAGTGAAAATATTCCTTCACTTTTATTTAATTTAACTGCACTAGATACCCTTATTATCTCTTCTAAAGAGATTGGAACCCATATTATATCTTCATGATTTAATATACTTAATCCATATTTTAAAGCAGAAATTATACTAAGTTTTTCTCTATCAAACTCACTTTTATTAGCAATTAGATTAAGTAACCATTCTCCATTAATACTATTGAAACTTTTTATTATTTCATTTAATTTTTCTTCATTTACATTTTCAATATTCTTTTTACTTAAAAATTCTTTAATAATATATTTATATTGTTCTGATTTATTTGTAACTGTAATAGTATCATATTGATCTGTAGAAGTATATTGATCACTATAATGAATTACTACTAATTCATCATTGTTATCTTCTTCAAAGTACTCCAATCCAAAACTTGGTTCAATGAAAGTTACCCAATTAGATGAATTAAATAATTTTTCTTTTACTTCTTCAGCTAAAGTTAATGGTCTAGTTACTATTGATGTATCCTTTCTATAAGGGTTTATTCCTCCATTATAGCAGTTCACAGCTAATTCATTTAAGTTTATTGCAGTTCTAATTAATTCATTTTTATTATCTACTAAATTTCTTGTACCAAATCCAATTCTATAATCATTATTGTTATTATTTGATGTTACCGTAGATAATAATCCTCCTAATGATACTCCTGCTTCAAGACTGCTAGCATTATCTTCTGCTGCCTCTTCACTAGCACCAGTTTTATAAAAAGATATATGTGCATATTTATAATTTATATCATTATGTTTATAATACCTTATATTTTGTAATGCCATTCTCATAATATCAATTTCATCAAATTGATTATTCTTTGACTTAAATGATATATCAAATTCTTCTTGCAATTTTTCAATACTATTTATATCAAAAAATCTGTCAAATTCAGATATTCCTTTGCCATTATAAACATTTATTTCAATTGGAATAATATTTTCCGAGTCACTATTAATTTGATTTTTAATAAAATCAAATACACCTCTTACTACTTCCCTATCATTCTTAATATTAATTATATTAATTTTTATAGGAGCTCTATATCCTTTTGGGAATAAATAACTAAAATTATTTATAAATTGATTTAACTTTTCTTTTACTACTTTTGCTACAAATGCATTTGTTTCCCCAACTGAAACAGCCTCTTCTTTTTCATATATTAACCATTCCATATTTACTTTTTGATAAATAGGTTTATATAATTTATTTTTATCTCCATAAATATATGGTAGCAAACTATTTGGAGTTAATCTTTCTAATATATGAGTTTCTACATTATCATTACTTAATTGCTTATTTACTTCTAAGCTATAAGCAATATTAATTGGAGACAATGGAGTAAACATTATCTTATCATCGCTTTTTATAGTACCTATTTTTAATAAATCTCTCTTTAACTCATCATTAGCGATAATGTCTTTTGATTGAATCTCTTCAATTTCTTTATTGAATATATTTAAATACTCTTCATAAAGATTTCTAAGTTCTTCATCTATATATGTTAAGCTAGGTATATTATTTTTTCTGGTGTAGTACTCAATAATATTAAGATAAGCATTTGTTAATTCAGTACTAAGCTTTAATTCCTTCTTTGCTATTTCATCTATCTCAAGTACTCCATATAATATTTTATTATCAATAATACTTTTTTCCTTAATAAAGGTTTCTTTAAGTTTTTCTTCTAAGTAAAATTCATCTGTACCTTGTTTTATTTTATTTTTTTCCCAAGTAAACCCTTCGCACCTTTCTCTCTTTCTATTCATTAAATTTATAGAGTGAATAGGTCTACTTCTGAAGTTCTGTTCTTTGATTTCTAATGGAACTATACCTTTATCAGATTTCAATATAACTCTTAATGAATCATCATCCCATGCAGATGACATATTTGAAATTCTTACTGAACTGTTTTCAGTTACCTCTAAAATATCATCTGAATTATCAACATTAACTTCTTTCAAATTATTGCAAGTTCCAAACTTAATTTCACTTCCATCACTATTAATCTGAATTCTATTTTTATTTCCAGACCCTGTTTTTATTTCATATATTGTCTTAATAGACTTCAAGTAATCCTCTTCTATATTCACAACTGCAACATTAAATTCATATTTTGATTTAGCTTGTTTCTTATGCTCATATACAAGTCTATAGAAAGAAGAGTCATACTTATCTGCTGGTAAAGTAACTGTCATCGTTTTACCTGATACCGTAACAAACTCCTTACTTTTTAGCTGAATGTATTCCGTATATAGCGTTTCAGTAAATTTAAATTTAAGCTTTATTGAATCAAGTTTTCCATTATTAAATACAATTATATGTCTTTTTCTCTTTCCTGATGCAGTATCCGCTTTTGCTTTTTCCCAATACACAACTCCTTCAGAAATAGTTTTATTCATATTCTCTTCATATCCGAGAGGCTTATTTTTTAAATTATCTTCAAAAGATTGCTTTACTGCAACGTAATCAGTTTCTCTCCAATTCTCTTTTTTTAATTTTTCTACACCTTTACTATCAAATAACTTTTCCAATTGCTGTTCTTTATCTTCATATTCTTGATAACCTTCTACTTTTGAATATAAATTATTATTTTCTTTAAGTCTCTTTTGAATACTTTTTACATTAGACTTTGAATAAGTATCTAAAGCTTTATCTGGAAACAATCCTATTTCTTTATAATCCGATTTATCTAATGAATTCTTATTTATAATTGATAGTACTTCCTCATAGTCCCATAATGATACGTTATATACATCTGATAATTTATTATTAATATGGAACTTAACAATTTCCTTATCAATTTTGCTTAATTGTGATTTTTCCATTTCATTATTTAAGTTATTAGAGATATATTTAACATTAAGTGGCATACCCTCTGTTTTCATATCACGGCATCCGTTTTTTATACTATCATTAGGCTCATTACAAATTATTAATAAAGCTGTATTTTCCCACTCATTTTGCTGTTCTTGGGAGGCATTTCTAATTGTAACTAAATATGCTGGTGTAACATTTATTGTTGATGCCACAACAACTTTTACATCATCTTTAAGACTAATAGAAAATGTACTATATTCACTTCCTAACTTATGTCTATAACTAAATTTATTTACATTTTCACTTTGAGATAATTCATTATAAAACTTCTCAACTTGATCTTTTTCATCTAATTGTATATAGTATCTTTCCCCTGCATTAACTTCATTGGACTCAAAATACTCCACTACCTTATTTGATAAATATTTATAAAATTGATTTGACATATTGAGCATCCCCACTATCACTTTTTTTATCTATTAAATTTAATTTACCTAATAAATCAATAACTTCAACTTGAGAATATGAGTCTAAAAATAACCCTCTTCTTTCGTATTCTTTAAATAAATCTTTTAAAGTTATTTTATCCTCCTTTATACATATAGCAGTAATCATAAGTAACATTTCTTGTGTCATATTTAACATATACCCATAGCTACCGCCCCTTATCTTTAAGAAATATTTTTTTCCTATTTCTTCAATCCATAGCGCATATCTACTAATCGTTGCTTGTTCTATTTTTTCTGCTAAAGATTTTTCTAAAGTATTTACTAATTCTTCAAATTCTAATTCTACATCAACAGGTTCTTGGTCAAAATTATTTCTATAGATTTTAATCCATTCATAAATAGTGCTTAAATAATTATTCTTTTCTTCATTAGATAAACTATTAATCATATCTACTATTTCAAAATATGTAAACCCCTTAACACCACATAAGAAATTTAAATGTTCAATTACATTAATATTTATTAACAAATTTCTACTTTCAGCTTTTATTAATGAATATCCATTTACTACACTCTTTCTATTTTTACTTGCTTTTTCCCAATCTAATAAATAAAATACTTTTTCTACCTCAGAAAAATTTGCCTTATCTTTTTTATTTAATTTTATTGATAATTGAGTTATATAATAAAAATAATAATATGCTATTAATTGTTGGAAATTTTTCATGAAAAATTCTTTGTGCTTTATAAGAAAGTTAAAATCTTCCTTAGCTACCTCTGTAATAAAATCTAATTTATTAATATATACTTTTTCAGCCTCTCTCTCTTTTAATCCACTTAATTTAGACAATACTAATTTTATTATCATATTCTTAGTTTCATCTTCTTCAAAAATAGAACTTATATTATTATCACTAAATAAAATATCATACAAGAATTGAGCTATTTTCTTTTCGCCTGCAATTTCCGTTCCCTTATCTAGTTCTATATAATTAAACAGTTTTGCATGGAATACTTTTATATCTCCATCTTTATCTATTAAATACTCTTTTACCAATTCTTTTAAATACTTCTTATCATCTTCATTATTACATTTAACAACTTCTACAATATTATCTATGGATTTAACAATATCAAAATCTTCTTCTAATTCTTTTCCGTTTATAAGTCTAACTACTTCCCCTGTGACACCTGAGAATTTTCTTTTAAACTTAGGCCTCTCTGGATTTCTAGTTCCAAAAGGCAAGAATGGAGCAGCAATATTAATTGTATGTTTTCCGCTACCTGGTTTATCTCCCATGTGCATTGACTTTTTTAACTTATTTATATTTTCTTCATAAACCATTAGCTTTCCATCCTTTCAAAAATAAATTCTTCATCAAAATCATTTTCATATATTAAACTGAATTTTCTATTGTTTCTTTTATCCTCAATTAAAAGTTCATTCTCCATATTTCCATTTAATAAAAGCTTGTCTATAAATTCAACAAATAAAACACCTTGTTCTTTATCGTTCTTTGTAACATGGTATCCATTATTTACTTCCACTATTTTTTTATATAATTGATAATCTACATCTAAAGTTTCATATAATTCTCTTCCTACAATTTCATATCCTAATGTGATATTGCTTTTAAATCTCTCTAGACATTCACTACTAAACTTTTCACACATTCCTTTTTTATTTGTAGCTTTTATTTTCAACTGCTCTGCTACATTAAAATTTTCTAACTTTTCATTTAAGTATATATAGTGTTTCTTAGGTGAGCCATTCCATTTATATATTGCATTTTCTACTTCATCAAACATTATTTTATATTCTTTTCCCATTCCACAATTGTAATAGTATAGATATTTCATATAATCATTATACGCACTATCTTCAAATATCTCCTGAATTGCCTCATTTCCAAGTATATATGCAAATCTAATAATAGTATCTATATACTTTTGTCTTAAGGCTTCTGACACATCATTTAAACTATATATATCACCTAAAATTACTTCTATAATTTCACAAGTACTATCATCAAAGTATTGACTTAGTATATGTTTTAAATTACTGGCAATATTTAGAGTTACTATTAACTGGTCTAGTTTTTCATGTCTTAATCCTAAAGGATTTTCAATACTTATAAGTTTTAATAGTGCTCCTCTTTCTTTTGAATTAAATATCATATTAGGTAAAATAGCATCAATATAATCAATACTTGAACTTGTAATATCAAACTCATCAATATTTGCTGGAACTATTAGCTCATATATAAAATTTAGTAGCTCTCTTGTACCTAATATTCTTTTATTTTTAACCATTGCTTTAATTATGATTTGAGTTACTTTATCAACTACACCTTCAATAGATAAAATTTTATAATTCTCTATTACAGGACTATCTAATTTCTCTTCAATATCCTTTCTAAATGCATTATAAAAAGGATTATTGTCATTTTTATCTACTATTTTATATAATAATGATTTTATATATTTAGATTTTGGACCTTCTGCTGTTAACTCATAAATATTATAATCACCAAAGCTTACTAATTTAAAATTATTTGATGAACTACTTTTACTAATTTTTTCTTGATTGAAAATATTACTATTATTAATAAATTCAATAAGCTTAGTATACTCTTCTTTTACACCATCTGCTTGCAAGAAATTATTTAATACTCCTAAATTAATAGCAAGTATAAGTTTTTCATTTGTTTTTTCTATATTTTTATCACTAAAGCCACTTAAGACCTTTTTTAATGTTTCTATTTCAGTTTGACTTGGATCAAAACTTTCAGTAGCATCATTATGGATTTTAAAGTTACTTATAATTTCCTTATATTCTTCATTAACATATGCTAATAAATGTGACTTTCCATCTCCTACACTTCCACATAATAATACTAACTGTGATTGCTCTGAGTTATTTGCTTCCTTTATTAGTTCAAGTAATTCGTTTTGAATATTTCTATCTACATGAAGATATTTTTTAAAAGTATCTAGCTCAGTACATGATTCAACTGCTTCTTTTGCTGATTCACTTAATTTAGATAATTCATTTAATAAATAACTACCTTTTAACTTTTTGTATGTATATATATATTTCTTTTCTTCTTCGTTTATATTAGTATTATTAGAATTTATAATAATCTCCTCATCTATATCCTTAGTATCTTCAGCTAATATTTTATCAGTATATTCATATCCTAATATCTTCATTGCAGCTTCTTCAATTTCTAATTCTTCTCCAACAAGACTAGCGTCTCTTTCAATACCTTTTTCCTGTACTAATTTCTTTTTATTAGATGACTCTATATATTCCTCAATTTTTCTTTTAATAATATTATCAATTTGATCTAAATTTAAGCCATATCCATTTGGAAATTTTGCTGGTTCGTATTCTGGTACTATTTCTTCATGGTTAGATGCGTATGTTTCAAAGAACCATTTAACAATTACATAAAGCTTTTTATAGATTTTAACTGAATATTCTATATCATTATTAGTACCTTCATGTATTGCTTTATTTCCTGTTATTCTAATAAAATCAAATTCAGATAATATTTTATCACTTATAATTCCTTCTTTATGTAGTTCTCTTATTCTTTCATACTGTGGTACTGTTTTCAGATAATATAATTCTTCTATTTCTGCTACATTAATTAATAACTTTTCAGCAAATAATCTAGACTTCGTTATAGCAGCACTAGAATTGGTATATATATTTTCTTCAATGTACTTTCCCATATTATAAAGATCCGCAAACTCATCTTTTAGAACTTCAAAAAAACTATTATTCATAATTAATCCTTTCTATATTTATAAGAATCCTACTGTATTATTTATACTAATTCTCTCTGTTTGTAACTTAACATAATTATATTTTATTATAACAAACATCTTCCTCATATTTTGTTGTAAATTGTCGAAGTGATTTGGAATATAAATGCATTAATTTAAAATTTATTATTAAATATGTAACTTAATAAATTTTATTACTTTATTTCATTAATCTATTTAACAAATTTAAATTCTATTTATATTATAAAGTAATACTAGTAGAAAAGGACTATTGAAAGAATGATATTACACACTTCTTCCAACAGTCCCGATAAAATCATTTTATAGCAGTTTCTTATAATTAATAATATCTAAATAACTTTAATTTCATCACATAATAATATTTATACTACTTTAACAATTCAGAAGTATACACAGCAGTTTGAACATTTTGTTGGGTTACTATAACAGGCCAATAGAACTCTCCTGACCTCCATTCTGAATCATCAGAATTTTGCTTTAATAACATAAGTGTTGGTTCATCTACTGCCATATCTTTAGATATTCTTAAATCAGTTGTACCACTATATGGTGTATCTGAAAAAGATAATCTAGTTTTTCTTTTTCGTGCCATATTTCTATTAGTTCTACAATAAACATTTACATAATTTTTACTTAAATAATTTATTAAAGATGTAAATGCTTTTTCATCTATACAACTTGAATTTTCTATCTCTATAGTTTTATATATTAAATTAATTACTTTTATAGTTTCATCTTTACTTAACTTAAATTCACCATCTAACCTATTATTGTTATTACTCTTTATTATATTATCTATTTGTGTTAAATATCTATTAATATTACTTTTGTATCCAGTTTGAAATCCTACAATGGTTGTTGTTTTTCCCGGCTTTAATACTTGTGTATTACTAATTAATATTTTTTGAGGTGAGCATGGAATAATCTTACCATTCTGGTCTTTACTTATAAAAATTACACCATGCTCTAAATTACCCTCTTCAAAATCTTCTCTAAGCTTACTATCAAATTCATTAATATTGGACATTCTGTAATAAATATCGTTGGTAGTATAGAATCTAGTTACAGCTAAATCCTCTTTGCTTCTATATCCATACATTCTTGAATGCTGCAACACAGTATCTTGTTGCATTTTTTGTGGTGATCTACCATAATAGAATCCAATAAGATTAGCAATTGTTATTCCTCTATCTAATATTTGTCCACCTATAAATATATTTAAAGGTGTTCTAAGCCTTAATTGCCCATCTTCATCTAATAATGCATTAATATCATTTTCTGAATTTACTATAACTCTAGTTACCCATTGTTCTTTAATAGCTCTTTTTACATATTTATTAACTTCCTCTAAAGAAGGAACATCAAACCCATATATATTTACCGAATTAGCTAAATCATTATACCCATCTTCAATATACTTATCTAGAAGTTTACTATCATATTTAACTTCATCCTCTAATTTTTCAATTAACATACTTATTAAATTTTCCTGTCTATTATGAACTGCTTTAGATATCTCAGTATGAATAATAAAACTAAATTTATTTTTCTTTCCTCTCGGATTTCCACCATTTTGAATAATTCTTATACATCCAGCTACAATAAAATTAATTATTGATGTTCTAAGTCCTATTACCTTATTACTAGTTAAAACTTCCTCATCTTTAAATCTTCTTCTATCAGAACTTTTAATTATTTGTAATTCATTTTCTTCGATAGCATGAAATAAATATTCTCCTAATGGATGTTTATCTTTATCAAAATAATATTCTCCACCTATATAACCATTACCATGTGGTACTATAACAGTATCTGCTGGTTTTACTGGTCTAATATCCTTTTCCCCACCTAACTCAATAGTTTCTGGCTGTAAATATAAAGAATATGGAGTAGCTGTTACTTGTATAAACTTACACGTAAGTTGTAATCTTAAATCATTTATTTGCGAAGCTATTCTTCTTAAATCAAAATCCTCAGTATCCTTATTTTTATCATAACCAATACTACAAAAATCAGCTTCATCGTCTATAATTAAACACTTCTTATCCTTATGTAAAGCATATTTTTCTATAAACTTCATAAGCCTTGGAATATTATTCTTTTCCTTCTTAACAACAATAATCATCTTTTTATCTAATTCAAATTGTGACATATTAGGTGGTATACACATAATATCAAATATTTCAATAATATCTTCATCTCTAAAATCATAAAACTCTTGCTTCATTCTAGCTGTAGTTTGTTTTGCTAAAGCATTTGAATTTTTTGTTAATACTACAGCTAAATCATATCCATTATCAAAAGCTAACGATATAACTCCAATAAAAGATCTAGTTTTACCACTTTGTATCTTTCCTAGCATCATTAAAGGTTTATCATCTATCTCATCAAGTTTCTTTACAGTTTCTATTACACAATTTAATGTTTTTTCATTATATTCTTTACTTTTTACACTAAAGAATTCCCCATCTAATATCATAACTTTCCCTTCTTAAATTTTATAATTATTAATATACTTCATTAAATCCTTTAATAATTAAATAAGCTATAAACTTAATTAAAGAATCTATTTTATTTATTACGTCCTTACTATCACTTACAATAGCTTTTCTTATTATATTAGAGCTATTTTCACTCTTAATAAAAGCAGCTACCTTATATTCATTAATACTTCTCATATTTCTAGCTATATCATCAATTTTAACTGTAAATATTACTTCATTTCCTGATATTCTTATTATTTCACTTAAATTAAACTGACAATTAATTATAGGATTCTTGTCATTAACTTTATAATATATTGCTAATAAAACCTTATCATCTTTATCATTATATTTACACTCTACTTTGTAAGATTTATAATCTACCTTTACTATAGTTGTAATATCTTTATTAAAATAATTAATTTTTATATCACTGACTTTATAAGTATAAGTACTATATGGAATACTTAAATTGTTATAATTTTGATTATCTTTTTTGTTTTTCTTTTTTCTCCCTGGTGGTAAAGGTATAGAATACATACATCCCCTCTTTGTATAACAACTTTCACCATACTTTGTAGAAAGAGTATTATAGCAAATTTCATTTTTCCAAAACTTACAGTTTACAAAGTCAACCTTGTCATAATCTTTCTTTATATACTCTATGTGTGCAGATACGCCCTGCATTCTATTTATTCCCATTGCTTTCTCCATTAAATATTAATTATATATAAAATCTTTACATTAATTTTGAAGCTTCACGCGCTATTTCTTTTAATCTTTTATATATCTCTTCACATCTAGACTTTATATAGCAAATCATACCTGCATGCTTAATAAATTCTTTCTTGTCCATATTTTTAAATTCATAATCTAAGTTGCTTTTAGCTAATGATATAGCTTCATAAAATCCACTTCCACAAGGTCCAAATCCTTCCATTTCATCACTAAAAATTGAACTTACTTGAGTTAACTTAAACTCTACTTTTTCCCCATAAATATAATCTTCTGCTATTATCTTGCTTCCACTTCTATTCCTTCTTATATTTCCATAAGTACATTCACATAAATAAGCCTCAAGCCCTATAAATTCTTTAATTAATTTACTGCCTCTTTAGCTAATTCTTTTAATCTTATTTTATCTTCCATAATAATTTTCTCCTTTGTAATGTAGTATTTATCATCATTCTTTACAATTTTATCCTGTCATATTTAAAGCTAACAATCTTTTTTCCTTTACAACTTTCAATAGTTCTCATAAATCTAAAACAGCTTTCAATACACTATGAACTTGTCTTTTTTTAATATTCCCTCACTTAATCTTTATAAAATTATTCTTCTAACTCCAAAGCTTCTCTTTCTATTTCTTCTAATCTTTTATATATCTCTTCACATCTATATTCAGCATATTTTAAATTACCAACATATTCTTTAAATTCTGTTTTACTTAATCTTTTAAAATCATATTCTAAATCAGCTTCTGCTAAACTTATGGCTTCATAAAATCCAGCAGAACATGGTCCCCAGCCTCTCATTTCAAGTGTAAAAATTGAACTTATATCTGTAAGTGAATATTCTATTACACCATCAAATTCATCATCAACTTCAATTATTTCTCCATCTTCTTTTATAGACACTGATCGTAAAGGATTGTGTCCTAACGTTCCAGCTTCTCCTCTAAATTCCTCAATTAATCCTGCAGCTTCCTTTGCTAATTTCATTCTTTGTTCTAATTTACTCATTTTATTACCTCTTCCCATTGATTTATTATATGTTTATATAATAAATCCTAATAGTGACATATATGGTCTCTTTAATATTTTTTTAATTACTTCATACTTTTTTGATTGCCACTATTTTTAACTATTTGAATAATTCGTTGGCCAAAAACTTAACCTTACTTATATTATAAAAGAGTAGATGTCAGCATAATTGACATCTACTCTTTTATTTATATAAATTTTGTACTTTTTCTATTTCAACTTTAAGTTTTTCAATTAAGTATTCTGGATAAATCACTTTTACTTCAGCACCTTGTTTTAAAATCCATCTTACTAACCCTGTATTTATTCCTACAGAAGTGCTAATAATAAAACAATCTCCATCATCTAAACATTTACGAATATCTATTCTATCTCCAAATTTCTCTATTACTGAATTTATTAAGTTTTTATTTACTTTTAATTCAACTCTTTCAACTTTCTCCGCTCTAAACATATCAAAATTTATTAAACCATAATCTTTTAAATCTATGTTTTCTTTATTGTCATGAAGCTCCTTAATTATTATTTTATATAACCTATCAATTCTATAATGTCTTATTTCTTTAATTTCATTAAATCCAATTAAATAATACCTATTATTATAATAATAAATTTTTTTAGGAATAAAATATTCTACCTTTCTCCTTTTAATTATTTTTTTATAATCATCCCTAGTTGTATTTATAAACTCAATAGTTTTTCTTTCTGTAATAGCATTATGTAAATCAAATAAATTTCTAGTAACATCTATTACACCAGTATCTATCGTTTCTGTAATAACTGAATTTCGTAATATTGCTCTATCAATATATGAGATATTAGATAATATTTTTTCTTTTATATTTCTTTTATAGTCATTTTTAATAAATTTATTACTATATAAAGAGTCTAAAATTACTCTACATTCTTCAATTGAAAATTCGCTTTCATAATGATAACAACTAGTATTATATCTAGCTTTTGTTTCAATTATGTTATATCCGCTATCGATTAACGAGTTTATATCTGATTTCACAGTATTTCTTGTAACATTATGTCCTTGGACTTCTAATAAATCTATTAACTGACTTATCGTAAGTTTATTTTTATTATTAGTTTTCTTCTTTAATAATTCTAATAAAAATATAGTTCTATCTATTCCCATATTGTACTCCTTGTAAATTAATATAGAACTGTTGCTATATCAACTGCATTAACCACTTACTAAATATTCAACCTTATTAAATATACTCACTATATTTTAATTATAATCAAATACAGTAATTGTTTAAATTTTCTACTCTTGTATTAGGTGATTCTTCATTTATTGCTTTTTTTAATGTTGATTTATCTACTGTTTCTTTCTCAAACATTGCATACCACGTATTTCCAAAAGTATATACAACAGATTTAGCTTTAAAGGCTAACTTTGGTATATCTAATACATTAGTCTTATAAAAATCACTTTTCTCATCTTTAGATAATCTGTATATGTCAAAATCCTTATCAATATTTTCCTTATTAAATTTTGCTATTATCTTATTATTTATAATCACCTATTACTTCCCCCTTTAATAATTCTAATGCCTTAACATTTGGAGTTCCGTCATTATTAATTAGTGATGGTATTTCTATTATCATTCCATCATTTTGCTTATGCTCTGAATAAATATTATCGGCTATAATATTTATTATATAAACTCTCCTTCCATTAATTTCAGTAAGCTTATTTTCAATTTCCAGCTTATAATCATCTCTATTTTTTTCTTGCCTGTAACTTTGTTTCCAATGCTTAAAATCAATATAAACGCCTTCTGAAATTTTAAAATCAAAAAACTCATAGTAATCCGCTTCTTCTATTTCATTTAACTTAATATTTAATTCTTTTTCTAATATATACTTTCCAGCAACTTCACCTAAAGCACCCTTATAAATATTATTAAATAATACTGGGCTTAATATATATCTATCTTTCACAAAAGTTGTAGCATATCCATTACAAATAAAATATTCTTTTAACCCTTTATATTTAAATATTGATGATAACCTTGCTTCATCTTCACTTACCTCTGAAACATATCTGTCAATACATCTTTCACTATTTTCAAATATTACTTTATCATTATTAAAGTCAATAACAACATCTGAAAAATCACCTTTCTGTGCATACAAATACTTATTAGTTTTATCATAGCCTTCAATATATAAGTTTTTTATTACATCATTGCTATTATATATCTCTTCATTTGCTGTTGGATATTTTAATACTACTTCTCTTAAATCTCTCCATAACTTAATACTGCTTTCCGTCCATCCACGAGATAATATTCTCATTATAAAATTTTTACCTTTAGAAGAAATTCTTTCAGCCCTGTTCAATACTTTTTCTTCATCTTCATTGTATTTATAGCCAATCTCATTTACAATATTAACAAAAGCTTTCATCTCAGGACTTAATATCTTTTCTTTTAAGCAATTTGTATCTACCTTACTTGCTAGCTCTTCTACTGTGTAAATATATATATTATGATTTTTTACATATGTTCTACACATTCTACCTATAGCTTGCATGACCTCTTTTGTAGCTTGTCTTTTTATACTCTTTGATTTAGTAAGTTCCTGATACTTATAATTAAATTCACTACTTTTTAAATATCTATTAAATCCAAGTTTAATTAAATCATCTAATGTTTTATAGCTTATTTCATCATTTTCATATAAATATTCTATCTGAAAAAAATACTTTAATAAACTCTCCTTATCCAGCCCTTCTTCATTATAAATATTTACTGCAATATTTGTTATATCACCTAAAAAAATAGCATCAATATCTTTCTTACTATATCTTGAATCATTATTCTCAGCACCATTTCCTAATCTTATAAAGTTTTCAATATTACTAATATGATACTGTAAATTTTGACCTGCTCCAGTAGTTTTATATGATGACATTATAAATACTTTTTCACCTTTACTAAGCTTTTCTAGTATTCCTTTTTTATCTTCCTCAAAATTCTCACTTCTAAGAACAATAAGGTTATCTTCATTTATATCTCTATCATAATAATTAGATAGATCTTTTATTGCCTCTCGAAAAACCTCTAAGCTAAAGCTACTATTATTACCTTGTACTTTAGGTAGCACACTATTCAGACATAAAAATGATTTAATATCATCATGTAAAACAAACTCTTTAATAGCCATAAAAATATTACAATATCTCTTCCAAATATAATCACCTTCTGTTGCATTAATACTAAGAATAGAATAATATTTATTTACTAAAGTCCTTTTGATAAATATTTCCTTTAAAATATCATCCATTAATAAATTACCTTTATTAAGATTTAATATAGTTGCATTTATTTTTATTTTACCATTATAATATTCATTCCATATAGACTCTAAATTCTCTTGAATCTTTTGATAAGTATCTTTTGATATATATTTAAATTTATCTTTCAATTTTCTTTGCAAATAATCTAAATCATAATTTCCAGTTACAGTTTTTATAGTTGATGTTGCAGATATTCCAATTATCTTTGCCTTATTAGCCAAATATACAATTATTTTTTCAAGTGTATCATTTATGTCTACAAAGTTAAAAACTGTTTCATTTAAATGTTCATCACTATCCTCAAACTCAAAATACTTATAACCATTATTATAAAAGGACATATCTGGAATAATATCTTTTTCCATATCTTTGACTAATGTATTTTGCGTTAAGTCATTCATTAAAAGATTTATCTGACTTTCTGATAATGAAAACTCTCTATATATGGTTTTAGAGGCATTCTCAATAGTAAATTGATCTTCTTTACTACTTCTTTTATCATTTATATAATTTGAATAATTTTGTGATAAATTTAATACCATATATCTAAATTTATTTAAAAAGCTACTTATGTTTCTGACTAACGAATATATTATGATGTCATCATATTTCCTATTATTGTAATATTGCTCTTTATTTTCAAAATATATATTTACCCTATTTTTATCTTTATCTAATGCTGCCCTTATATAGTTGTAATTGTTTCTAAACAAATAATAAGATGGCTCTACTAATGCGGTGTTTTTTACCAAAAACTTATCTAAACTTAATAAGTATATTTTATAATCATCTATAAATACAGTTGGATATATTTGAGCTATCCATTTAAAATCATTCTCACTTCTTATTACTTCTCTTCTTTAAGATGGCTCTTTAGGAAGATTCTTTTTTATTATATTAGTAATCTCTTTTCTAAATTTAATTTCTAAATTAGCTTTTATTTCTTTCTCTATATTCTCTTTAATTAATTTACTAAAATATTCTTTATTAGATCCAAGCTTTTGTAAGGTCATTAGGTTATCCTCTATCTCCTTAACTACTGGTGTTTTAAATTTATCTGGAATTGTAGTTTTTAAAAAGTTTTCACATAAATAATCATAATTAGACTTCACCAATATTACATCATTTGAGTAATTCTTATTATCATTTTTTATATATACTTTTTAACTCCTCACCTGGAAGGTTCTTCTTAAGATTTGTTATAAAGAATTGTTTTTTATTTCCTTCATATTTATATATGTAATCATATATTACTCTAACAGAATTATAGGCTTTACCATAGCCTGTAGGCATATCTGCTATTAATAACCCATTATTATGCGGTGAAATTATAAAATCTAATAGTGCATTTTTCATTATTACTTCACTGACACTTTATTTACAATTATACACTTATTTTGTGTTATTTTATAACTTATTTTAGCACAATCTTTAAAAGAAACTGTATTTTTTTGATGAAAATAAAATTGGTTTTAAAATAATGAAATTATTAAGATAAATATGAACTGTTAAAAGAATTGTGTAATATCAATTCTTTCAACAGTCCCGACTTGTCCTTATACTAATTTTTCTAAAACTATAAATACTAATATCCTATATAATTTTTAATCTATTAATGTTATAACTACTCCTCTAGTTCCGTATCATTAGATTCTTTGGCTACTCTTTTGAATTTAAACTTAAATTTGCCATTTGCATTTATAGCTTGTACTATTTCTGAGTAAAGCGGGTAATCCCCAATACCGATTAATTTTACCCAACACTTTGCTCTAGTTAATGCTGTAAATAATTTATTTCTATATGAAATATCTTCTTCACGCTCTGCTATATATTCAGCACCAATTACATAAACCATTGGTGCTTCATTTCCTTTTGCTCTTAATATTGTTGATATTGTTACAGCATTATCCTCCCAATACTTTTCTTTTTTTTCATTTTGCCAACGATCTTCTTTTAGAATATTTGCTTTACTACATGCAGGAATATAAAAATTTATATTTTCATAATTCAATCTACTAGTAATCTTATTAATATATTTATCTTTATCTAATTCATTTAAAATAATTACTAGTATATCTCTTGAAGGATTTAACTTTTCAATATTTATATCATACACTATACATTCAACTAACCTATTTACTGCCTCATCTTCTGTGTTATATTTTTCAAATGAAAAACATTCTCCTTTATAAAAATCTCTTATAGGATTTGGTGAATTTTCTTCTGGTCTTACTAGTACAATATCATTGCCACTTTTTTTAAAATCACCTTTCACGACGTTATAGCCTATATTTTCCCAATCCTTTTGAGTTGTATATCCTGTTAACATTCCATCTTCTCTAAAAAAACCCATTCCAATTGCATGAGCTGATGTTAATATTTGATGTGGTGTTCTATAACATTTACGCATAATTTCAGATTTTCTTATTCCACCTTTATATACTCCAGTAACTAAGGATGAATCTCCAAATATTTCTTTACTTGATGGTATCTTTGTATTATTTAAACTTTGTAATTCATCATATGCCCATATAATTCTTCTTAATTCTTTGCCATTATCACTTTTTATAGGCTTTATCGATTTATAACACATATAATAAAATGATTGCTTATTATTATATTTATACTTTTCATCTCCTACTAAATCCTGACCTTCATCAATAAAAATTGCATCAAATTCTTCTTTAAGATTTCCTTTTTTCTCTTCAAGCAATCTTTTTGAAATATAATTAATACTTACTTCCGGTGGTACAAAGCCACCTAAATCATTCTTAACATCTGATGCATTTAAGAATTTACAATTATTTATTTCAGCAATTTCTCTATATATTCCATTAACCTTAGCACTTCCCCATGCATGAAGAATTTTTAAGTTTGAATTCTCATCATATGACATTTCACCATTAGTAAATGCTTTTATATACATATTGATATTATTTTTAATAGTGTCATATAAACTTTGCGTAAAGAAAGTAATAGCTATTTTCCAATCTGGATGCTTTAAATGCATATATACAGCTTTTTGGCAAATTAATAAAGTTTTACCTGATCCCGCTATCCCTCTTATTCTTTGTGGCCCCTGAGCAATACTCTTAGATATTCTTTCTTGTTGAATATCTAAATCATATATTTTTTGTTTGACATTATTTAATATATCTAGCTTTGTTCCCTTTGGAATGTCCATATTAAGACTCTCAGCATAATTTTGTTCATATCCCATTATTGATAACATATTACTATATACTTCATCATTTAACTCCATTGTAGCTTGTAAATTAAATATTTCATTTATCTTGTCTATTAATTTACTGTCATTTAAATCATCTTTAAACAATATATTTTTTTCATTTATATTGTCTAATATACCTGCTTCATAAAAATCATTTTTACATATATATGGTAACGCCAAAATACCTTTTGATTTATAATTTCCTCTTACAACCCTATTAACATCTAACCTACCTCTTAATGCATATATATAATCATCAGATTGTTCTATTTGTTCTAATATTTTTATCCTGCCTTTCTCTTTTATTTTATCTAATGTTAACTCTGAGACTTCTATTTCTATAAGACCAAGTTTTTTATCAATTAATAATATATCCGGTTCTTTACGTTTCTCTCCAACATTAAAAAATAGTGGATATTTATAATAACCTAACACCTCTCTATTACTAAATGCTGATTTTACTACTTTCCATAATATTTGCTCCCCTTGTTTAAACGGTTCTTCACCTTGAATAAAATTACTCATGTTTCATCCCCACTTTTCTATTCTACAATATTTATAATTAACATTTATAATTTAATTATAAAATATTATTTTATATTTTTATGTCGAATTTCGTCATTAAATATTTTTTAATCATCTTTAATATTTAGTAATAGAAAACCATAATATCTACTTATAGTAGGTTTTATAAATTCCGTAACCTTTAAAGCAAAGCACTTTTGAATATTCCATATAAATAATTTTCCTTTTTTAAAACTTTAATTTTTTTATAAAATTATTTTTCTTACTATCTAAAAAACTATTTGTAATTATTAAGCACTTTTTTATGTTCTTTAATTACATCTTCAATCAATTCCTTTGGTTCTAAGACAGTACATGATGTTCCCATTCCCATAATCCATGAAATAATTTTTGTTTTTCCTTCTACAGTTGCAGTATAAATAAGATATCCCTCTTCCATATAATCTTCTATATGCTCATCTTGTGTCCAAGAATATTCTTTAAAACTCATTGCATATGGATAACTTATCCTTAATTTTATTTCATATTTCTCATCTTTAAACAATCCAATAGTATTTTTCAAATAATTATTTAAATCAAAATCATCTTTTTCAAACTTATCATCTAGCAAGCTAATTCTCTTCTTGTAACTTTTTTTCTACTTCTAAGAATTGCTAACATTCTAAGCGCATTATTTACTTTTCCCATGTTTTCTCCATATTACATTTATATATTTTCAAATACTAATTTTCTTATTACAGTGGATATTTAAGCGTTATTAGTTATAAATATTTTTATTAATGCTCAAAAAAGCAGCTATTATTTAGCTACTTTTTTATGCTTTATTAATTAATATTTATTAGATATTAATATCTTTAAAATTTTCTTTTGTCTTTCATCTAGTATATCTTTATTCCATAATTCATTATTTTGTAAGAATATTTTACTAGAATTGAACACATCTATACTTCCACTTAAATACTTTTTCTTTTTATCTTTAAAATCTAAATTGCTTAATGAACTATTCTTCTTTTTACTAAGCAATACCAAATTAGCTAGTTTATTAGTCCAATACTCTCTTTCTTCTTTTGAAAAATTTTTAACCCACTCACTATCTTCTTTAGGGTTTTGAGGCAATACGTGTTCTACTGTAATATATTTATGATTAGATAAATGTAGCGTATTATCCCCCATTAAATATTCTATTTTTAATAATAAATATTTAGCATATTGTTTTCCATATATATTACCTTGTAAAATTATATTAAGGCTCTCTAAATCAACCTTAAATATTTCATTATTTTCAAATAATTCTTGTAAATTTTCTAACGTAGTTTTTTCTATAGCCTTAAGTATTTCATTCATTGCATCCAATCTTTGGTGTTAGTATAAAGTAGTGGACACATTAAATC
>FR883397.1:18786-25086 GCA_000435835.1 Clostridium sp. CAG:221 | reverse complement strand
TAAAATTAAAGACTGTTGACACTTTGTCAACAGTCTGTTAGAAAAGCTTAGCTTTAGCTAAGCTTTTCTTTGTTTTTGTAAAAGAAGTAGATGCATTGGGTTATAAAAATAAGGCTGAGTATACCAAACATAGGATAAAGGGTGGTGATAAGGTTGGAAAATCCTATTTGAGATATTGGAAGGGCAAAAGCTAGGACAATAAATATTCCTTTTTTAAAAGGTATCTTAAAGGCTTGTTCTAAAGTTTTGCTGATAGAATAAACATCTGATACCTCAGTAGAAAACATTTCAAGCCAAATTATAATTAAAAGCAGTGCCTGAATTATATTACCAAATCTTTGGGCACATAAAAGAAGAGGTATTTCATATTTATAGATATATGGTTGATTTATTAATAATAAAATATTTATTATAGTAGATAAAACAGTTAGGCCAATGGCACCAATAGCGATACCAGATACCATAATTTTAGATTTACGAGTTTCATTGCTTAGAGGTACTAATACGCCAGAACAGCAAAGCGTGTTATATCCAGCATAAAGGATTGTGGATATTAAGACTCCTTTTTTAGGAGGAGTAAATTGAGAAATATAACTTATGCTGAGATTATCACCACAAAATATAATATATAATATGAATATTAAAGTAATAGTACTAAGTAAGGCAGGAACAATAAATGAATTTACCTCAATAAGTCCATCGGTTCCTCGAAGAAGAAAGAAAGAAGCTAAGGCAATCATTATTAGAGTTCCGATTATTTTAGGAATACCAAAAAATTGATTAATAAGTGCTCCACTGCCAGCTAAAATAATAGAGGCACTGGAAATTAAGTAAATGGTAGTAATGGCACCAGTAAATTTTCCAAGGATATTTGGGCTTATTACTTTAATTACATCACTATAAGAATTAAGTTCATATCTAATACTTATTTTTGATATAATGGTCCCCATAATTATATAAAAAGCTCCACAAAAAATAATGCCAATAAAGCTTACTAAACCATATGAAGTAAAAAATTCTGTAATTTCTTTGCCTGAAGCAAGTCCAGCGCCAACAATTGTCCCAATAAAAACAAAGGCAATTTGAAACATCTTATATATGTCTTTTTTCAATAATATCACTCCAGCTATTAAAATATTATCTAATTTTCCCTCAATTAAGTATATAAAGATTACAGTATATTTATTCTTTATTTAATATTTATGAATAAGCTATATTTTTATATGAAAAAATATAATTAAGCCAAAGCATAATATTTTCAGGGAGGAATTATCAGTGAAGAATAAAAGAGCCATTAGTTTATGTATGTTATTATTTAGTTTATTTAATTTTACGGCTTGTGAAAAAACGGAAAATGCAGAAGTTAAAGTAGATTTATTTGATAATGAAAAAGCATTAAATATAAGTAAGGACTATTTATTTAATATTAAAAATGGAAATATTGACGGTGCAAATAAATTATGTACTGATGAGTTATTAAAAGGAAATGTAAATATTGGTGAAGGAATATCAAAAATTAGCTCATTTGATAAGGAAAAGTCCATTGAAGGAAATAATTTTGCATATTATATTTACAATATAATAAGAACTTCCTCAACAGAACCTAAAAGTGATTTAGAAAGCTTAACTATTAAAGTTGAAAAGATTGAAGATCAATATTTAATAAATGGAGTTAAGTCTCAATCTAAAAAAGAACTTTTTGTAGATGGAAAATATTTAAGAATCTTAGAAGAGGAAGGAAGCAATAGTAACTTAGTAATGTCTTTAAATAGCGTTCCTAAAGATACATATGTAAGTGAAAATGATATAATGCTATATAAAGCAAAAGTTCCTAATGAAGCTTTTGGCAAGGTAGGATTAAGCTTTACAGGAAAAAAAGTTGCCATATCTACGAAAGGGCAAGAGCAGGTATATATATGTGTAGCTAATATTGAGGATAGTATAACAACATTTGTGGGAGATAATTCAGCTGCTAGTGATGGTAATGGAGAAAATACTATGTCTCAGCTAGAAGAATTATTTGAAAAGCCAATAGCTAAAAAAATAGTTTCACTTGATTTATTGAAAGACTGTCAAATTAATAATTTTATATTTTCAAAGAAAGAAGATTCTTTAGCTGTTGCTTATAGCAAAGGCAATGGAGTGAGAAGGGTTAATATATATAATGCCAATGAAGGAGATATCATAAGCAAGGCAATAAATGAAGAATTTAATGAAGCTGAATATAATATTGACGAATTGGGCTTTAATGCAGAAGAATTTATTTTTAATGTGAGCAAAGTAAATTCCACAGGAAATGCTGATGAAAAAGAAGGACAATATTCTTTTGATATTAAAAGTTATGAGATTAAGAAATTGTAATATGTTAAGAAGTAATTTATAATTATTAAACAAGGAAATGAATAAAGGGAACTTTATCATTTCCTTTTACTTATAACTTTTAGATTTGGCGAAAGGTTGATATATATGAAAGACTGGAATGGAAAGAGATATCATAGCTTAAATTATTTTTTAAGAAATAAATATGGCGAAAAAATTTATAAGATTCCTTTAGATGGAGGATTTACATGTCCTAATAGAGATGGAAAAGTAGCTAAAGGAGGCTGTACTTTTTGTAGTTCGCATGGTTCAGGAGATTTTGCAGGAAGTAGAATTTTAACTATAACAGAGCAATTTGATGATAGAAAAAAAGTCATGGAGAAAAAATGGAATAAGGGAAAGTACATAGCATATTTTCAAGCGTACACTAACACATATGCACCTATAGAAGAATTAAGAGATAAATATAATCAAGCTATAGCAGAAGAAAATGTTGTTGCTTTATCTATAGCAACAAGACCAGATTGCTTAGGTGATGATGTACTAGACCTATTAGAAGAAATGAGCAAGAAGGTTTACTTATGGGTAGAACTAGGACTACAGACTATTAATGATAAAACTGCAGAAAACTTTAATAGAGGATATAAATTTGAAGTATTTAAAGAAGGCATAAAGAAACTGCAGGATAGAGGGATAGAAGTTGTTGTACACTCTATATTTGGACTTCCAGGAGAAACAAAAGAAGACATGCTTAGGACAATAGATTATATTGCTCATAGTGGTGCACAAGGAATCAAGTTCCACTTGCTACATTTAATGAAGAACACAAAGATGGCAGAACAATATTATAATGGAGAATTTGAATTATTAAGTGAAGAAGATTATATTGATTTGATATGCCAGGGAATATCAATGATTCCAGAGGAAATGGTTGTACATAGACTTACAGGTGATGCTCCAAGGGCAACGCTTATTGGACCAATGTGGAGTTTAAAGAAATGGGAAGTCTTAAATGCCATTGATAAAGCGCTTGTAGATAGAGACATCTGGCAAGGGAAAAACTTTAAATAATTATGAACTTAGTAAATGATGAACTTAGATAATGATGAACTTAGTAAATGATGAATGATGAACTTAGATAATGATGAATTATGAATTAAGAATTATGAATTAATGATGAAATTCTTACAGAATTTCTGAAAATTATATTTTTATAAACTCTGCGAGTTTATTCCTAAATTCATCATTCGTCATTCATCATTCATCATTAAAAAAAGGGGGGCTATTTCAGCCTTTTTTTAATAATAAAAATAGTAAAGAGATAGTCTGATAATTGGAGGGGAAGTGAAATTGTGCCTTTTAATGAAAAAGATATAGGGGCTATAGATATAAATGTACGAAAAGCTAAGGTAGGAGATAAGGAAGCATTTAAAAAGCTTATTGAAGAAAATAAAATTTCTATGTATAGAGTATCAAAAGCTATTTTAAATAAAGAGGAAGACATAGAGGATGCTATTGGAGAATCTATATTAAAAGCATATAAAAATATAAGCTCTTTAAGAAATGAAGCGTATTTTAAAACTTGGCTCATAAGAATTGTAATTAATGAAAGTAATAATATTTATAAAAAAAGAAATCGTGAAATAGCTATGGATAAAGAGCATTTTATTAATATGGAGCATAGGGATTTTTACAAGGATTTTTCATTATATGATGCAATAAACTCTCTAGAAGATGATTTAAAAATAACAACATTATTGTATTATTTTGAAGATTTAAAATATAAAGATATAGCAAAGCTTTTAAAGATAAAAGAAGGAACAGTGAAATCGCGATTATCTAGGGCTAAGCAGAAACTTTATGAAATATTAAAGGAGGATTAAAAATGAATAAAGTAGATGATAAATTTGAAAAATTTTTAATGGATAAAGCAAAAGATGAAAAATCAAAATTTTATATTCCAGTCTCCTTTGATACAAGAATAGAAGAGAGTTTAAAGGAAGTAGATAAAATTAGCTTTAATAAAAGTAAAAGATGGTATGAAAATAAAAAACTTATGGTTGTAGTAGCATCCTTTGTTTTTATATTTTCTTTAAGCATAATAAGATATTCCATGAAAAGCAATTCTAATATAGACATGGCTAGAAGTATGAACCAAATAGCTAATGAGAATGCTACCTTAGAGGATAGTGAGTCAGTAGAAAAAGTAAATGAAAATATTTATTTAAAGGACCTTATACATTTAAAGAATGTTGAAAGCATAGATGTAAATGGAAAAGCAATTGAAGATGAAGATAAAATATCAAAGATTTTATATTTATTAAATAGTTTACCTTTAAATAACAGTGAAGCAGAATTTGTAGATGAAGATTATACAATAGAAATAAAAGGAGAAAATACTTACATTATATATATGAAGGAAAACTTGCTTTTAATAAATGATGTTGTCTACAACACGAATACACATGAAGTTGAAAATGTAAAAAAAGAGATATCCAATTTAATTTCAAATTAATTGGGTATCTCTTTTTGGAGTTAAGCGCCTTATTTAGACTACTTGGAAGATGAAGAATTTTAAGTAGTAAGATTCATCTGAGTTCCAAAGGATTGGATGGTCACAGCTTTGAGTTCTTACTTCTATTTGTCTTAAAGTTCTTCTTGCATCATGAGCAGCTTCTAATACTGTTTTCTTTAATTGCTCTTCACTCATGTAGTGCGAGCATGAACAAGTTGCGAAATATCCACCTGGTTTAACCATCTTTAAACCTCTAAGATTTATTTCTTTATATCCTCTTATAGCAGCGTTAACAGTTCCTCTTGATTTAGTGAAAGCAGGAGGATCTAAGATTACAACATCATATTGTTTACCTTCTCTTGACCATGTACCAAGGACATCAAATGCATTATGACATTCAAATTTCACAATATCTTGCAAATTATTAAGTTCTGCATTTCTAGTTGCACAATCAACAGCATGTTGTGATACGTCAATTCCTAGTACTGATTTTGCTCCGGCTATACCAGCATTTAAAGCAAAAGATCCTGTATGAGTAAAGCAGTCTAGAACATCTCTACCTTTACATATCTTGTGGATAGCAGCTCTATTTTCCTTTTGATCTAGGAAGAAGCCTGTCTTTTGACCATTTTCGATATCTACTATGTATTTAACACCGTTTTCTATGATTTCAACATCAGTATCAAAAGGTTCTGTAAGGAAGCCTTTTCTTTGCTCTAATCCTTCGATTTCTCTTGTCTTAATATCGCTTCTTTCATAGACACCTTTAGCATTATATTCTTCAACAAGAATTTTAACTATTAAATCTCTATATTGATCCATACCTAAAGTTGATATTTGAATAACGTAGTAATCATTAAACTTATCTATTGTAAGCCCTGGTAAGAAGTCAGCTTCTCCAAAGATAAATCTACAAGAAGATGTATCGATAACAGTTTTTCTATAATCCCATGCAGCAGCAAATCTTCTTTTAAAGAATTCCTCATCAATTTCTTCGTTTATATCTCTAGTCATTATTCTAATTGTTATCTTACTGTGGTCGTTTATGTATCCTTTTCCAATGAAATAATTCTTGTGATTATATACTTCAACGATATCACCATTTTCATAATCACCATCATATTCATTTATTTCATCAATATATATCCAAGGACGACCATTTTCAGCTTTTTTATTTTTTCCTTGGTGTAAGTAAAATTTACTAGCCATTATGTAAAAACTCCTTTCAGGACAATTCTTCACCATATAAGTTATGGGAGAATATATTATATGTATTTTAAATAAATAAAAGTAATTAAATTATAGCATAAAGAAAAGTAAAGGTAATTAATCTTATAAAAATAAAGAATTTTGTACATATATCTTAAAAAAGCAATAAAAAGTAATTAAAAATTTTAGGAAAAATAGAGTGCTAATTTGAAATTAATAAAAAAATAAACAACATTAATAAGAATATTTTAACAAAA
>FR883397.1:0-18676 GCA_000435835.1 Clostridium sp. CAG:221 | reverse complement strand
AATTAAAGTAAAAAATATAAAAATAATATTATTAAATTTATAAAAATATCTACAAAATTTTAAAGAGTTAATAAAGAATTATTGATAAATAATAATATAATCATGCCAAGAGATAATAGATTATTAACATATAAAGAAAAATATTGACAAGTTAATAAAGCGGATATAAAATATTACCAAATAAGTAAAAAAATAAATACAAATAATTAAAAATGGAAAAAAGGTAATATATTGTAGTATCACAGTGCATATATGACTTTTTACTATATATTTAAATTAATGGGGGGTATATTTATGAGCAAAAAACGTATTTTATCATTATTACTTGCAAGTTCATTAGTTGTTACAGCTCTTGTAGGTTGTGGTAGTAAGTCAGAGGGAAATGGAGGATCAAACAGTTCAAGTAGCTCAAGTGATATTGATGATGAACAAGTGTTAAACACAATTTATTTTAATGTTGCAACATTAGATCAAAATGATTGTACAGATAGTGAAAGTTCAACAATTCTTAATGCTGTACAAGAAGGACTAGTTAGAGTTTATACTAATGAAGATGGAACAAGTGAATTACAACCAGCTGGAGCTGAAAGTTGGGAAACTTCAGAAGATGGTTTAACTTGGACTTTTAAATTAAGAAAAGATGCAAAATGGTCAGATGGTGAACCAGTAGTAGCACAACATTATGTTGATTCATTTATGAGAATATTAAATCCTGATAATGGTTTTGCATATGCTTTCTTAGCTTATGACATTGAAGGAGCAGAAGAATATAACACAGCTGGAGGATCAGCTGATGCTGTAGGTGTAAAAGCTGTTGATGATTACACATTAGAAATAAAATTAAAGACAGTAGTTCCATACATTATTTCTAAAATTTCATATTCATCATTTAATCCAATTAGATTAGATGTAGTTGAAAAATTAGGGGACAAGTATGCTAGTGAAGTAAATGACACTGTATACAATGGACCATTTAAAATAGAAAGCTGGGATAACGGAAACTCAATGGTATTAGTTAAGAACGATACTTATTGGGATGCTGATACAGTTAAGTTAGAAAAAATTAACATGACAAATGTTAAAGAGTTTGCTACTCAAGCTCAATTATTTGAAGGTCAAGAATTAGATATCAGTGGAGCTCAAACTGATTACTTAGATAAATGGAGAGAACAAGCAGAAGCTGGTGAATTCCAAATGGTAACAGGAGATGAGCCAGGAGCATTCTACTTATACTTCAATCAAACAAGTAAGACTTCTGATGGAATATTAGGTAATGCAAAAATAAGAAAAGCAATTGGTTTATCAATAGATAGAGATGTTTATACTGATGAATTAGTTGGTAGATATAAATCTGCTTATGGAATAGTTCCAACAGCTATTAATCTTGGAGATGAAAAATACAGAGATCAAGTTGAAGAACCTTTAGCTGATGATGCTAAAACTTATGTAAATAATCCAGAAAAACTTCAAGAATTATTTAAAGAAGGTTTAAAAGAATTAGGATTACAAACAGATGATTTAAGCAAATACACTTTAACTTATTTATGTCAAGGTGATTCAGAGTTACAAAAACAAAGAGCAGAATGGTTAGCACAACAAATAAGTGGTAATTTAGGAATTAATATTGAAGTAGAAACTCAAAGTGACTGGGGTATCTTCTTAAATACAATGGATAAATTAGAGTATGATTTTACAATGACTGGTTGGTCAGCAGATTATGATGATCCAATGACATTTTTAGATATTTGGGAATCAAATGGTGGAAATAACCATTCAGGATATGCTAGTGCAGAGTATGATGAATTATTAGCTTCTTTATCTGGTGTAACAGATGAAACTGAAAGAAAAGAAATATATGAAAACTTAGAAAATAAATTAATTGATGAAGATGCAGTTATTTCACCAGTATACTATACTGATAAAAATTCATTTGTGCAAAACTATGTAAAAGGAATGCAATTCCCTTCATTTGGTTCAAAATATGAATTTAAATGGGCTTACATTCAAGGAAAATAATAAGTAAATTTACTGCAGTTTTGTTAATGCACATCGACAGTTTGTTGATGTGCATTACTTAAAATAAAAAAGGAGCAACAGACATGGGAAAATATATTACTAGAAGATTTTTTGAAATGATTATTACTCTTTTCTTAATTGGAACAGCAACGTTCTTTCTTTTAGGAGCAATTCCAGGAACAGCTATAGATAAGAAGATTCAAAAACTTCCGGAAGCAACTAAACAAGTTGTTATTGAAAAATATGGATATGATAAACCAATAGTTGAAAGATACTTTATTACTTTAAAAAATTATATCGTTAATCAAGAATTTGGTGAATCAATAGTACGTGCAGGAGATACAGTTTCAAGTATAGTAAAAGCTAAAATGCCTGTATCTGCAAGACTAGGAATTCAACAAATTTTAGTGGGAGTTACATTAGGCCTTCTTTTAGGTATTATCGCAGCAATGAATAGAGGAAAGATTGTAGATTACATAATTCTTGTAGGAGCAATGCTATTTGCGTCTGTACCGCCGCTAGTTTTATCATTACTGCTACAAAAATATATGGCTAAAGGAGCAATATTTAATTTACCTATTATAGGATGGCCAAAAGGTGATGAATTATTATTTGGAGGTTGGAAATATACTATATTACCAACATTGGCAGGAGCAGGAACATATTTAGCTTATTATACAAGATTAATGAAAACAAGTATGCTTGATAGTATAAATCAAGAATATACATTAACAGCAAGATCTAAAGGATTATCTGAATTTGCAATTGTAAGAAAACACGTATTTAGAAACTCATTTATTCCAATAATAACAGTTTTACCAGTAGCTATTTCAGGAGTAATTTCTGGATCATTCTTTATTGAAAGAGTATTTGCTATTCCAGGAGCAGGACAATACTTTATTCAAGCAACTACTGATAGAGATGTTCCTATATTAATGGGATTAACACTTTTATATGCTGCAATTTATATTATAGCAATTTTTATATCTGATATTTTATACACAGTTGTAGATCCACGTATAAGATTAGTTAAGTAGGAAGAGGAGAGATACTTAATGGAAAAGATAAAGGATAGTAGATTTGAATTAGTTGATTCATCAAAATTAAATAGTGAAGTTGTTGTAAGACCTAATATAAGTTATTGGAAAGATGCATGGAGAAGGCTTAAGAAAAATCCAGTGGCTATGGGAGCTTTATTTGTATTAATTGGACTTATATTAATGTCGGTTTTAGCACCAATAATAAGAAATATGGATTATGAAACAGTTGTAACATCAAAGAAAAATTTATCACCAAATTCAGAATTTTGGTTTGGTAGTGATGGAATGGGAAGAGATTTGTTTACAAGAGTTTGGATTGGTGCAAGAGTTTCAATAAGTATAGCAATAGTGGCAACTATTATTGATATAGTTATAGGTTGTTTATATGGAGGTATAGCAGCTTACACAGGTGGTATTGTTGATGAAATAATGATGAGAATTGTTGAAGTATTAAATAGTATTCCATCATTAATTTTAACATTATTAATTCTTGTTGTTTTAGGAAATGGTTATTATCAATTAATGATTGCATTATGTATAACAGCATGGACTGGGACTGCCAGAATGATAAGGGGACAAATCCTTCAATTAAGAGAAAGTGAATATGTTTTAGCTGCAGAAGCTTTAGGAGCTTCACCAATTAGAATAATAATAAAGCATCTATTACCTAATACCATTGGGTTAATAATATTAGATGTTGCTTCAACTATTCCATCAGTTATAGTATATGAAACAACACTTTCATTCTTAGGATTAGGATTAAGCATACCAGCATTTAGTTTAGGTTCACTTTTATCAGCAGGGCAACAGGCTATGGCATTCTATCCATATCAATTACTATTCCCTACAATTGTTTTATGTTTAATTATATTATCATTTAACATTTTAGGAGATGGGTTAAGAGATGCGTTAGATCCAAAGCTAAGACAATAGGAGGTACGAAACTATGGAAAATACAGTTAATGAAAAAAGACCAATTCTTGATGTAGAAAACTTAAGAGTTTCATATCATACTTATGCAGGAGAAGTTCAATCAGTTAGAGGAGTTTCTTTTGATGTAGATAGAGGCCAAGTATTAGCTATTGTTGGTGAGTCAGGTTGTGGAAAAAGTGTTACTTCAAGAGCAGTTATGTCATTAATTCAAGGGCCACAAGGTGAAATAAAAAAAGGTAGTAAAATACTTTATAACGGTGAAAATATATTAGACTATGACAAAAAGAAAATAAGAGAATTTAGAGGTGGAGAGTGTGCAATGATATTCCAAGATGCACTTACATCTCTAAATCCAACAATGAAAGTTGGAAAACAAATAATGGAAAATCTTATTATACATAGAAATATGGATAAAAAGACTGCCAGAGCTGAAGCAATAAAAATATTAGAAGCAGTAGGAATCCCTAATGCTGAAAAAAGAGTAGATCAATATCCACATGAATTTTCAGGTGGAATGAGACAAAGAGCAATGATTGCTATAGCTGTGGCATGTGAGCCAAAGATATTAATTGCAGATGAGCCAACTACAGCTCTTGATGTTACTATCCAAGCTCAAATATTAGAACTTATAAATGAATTAAAAGAAAGATTAAATACAGCTGTAATATTAATAACTCATGATTTCGGAGTTGTTGCAGGCATGGCGGATAAAATTGCTGTTATGTATGCAGGACAAATAATTGAAAAAGGTGAAAAGAGAGATATTTTCTATAATCCAAAACATCCTTATACATGGGCACTTTTAAATTCAGTTCCTAAATTAGAATGGAAAGAAAAGCAAGTTTTAGATACAATTAAAGGAACACCTCCAGATCTTATTGCACCACCAAAGGGATGTGCTTTTGCAGCTCGTTGCAAGTACTGTATGAATATTTGTTTAGAAGAAGAACCTAAATCATATTCGTTTGAAGGTGGGCATGCTGCTAAATGTTGGTTATACAGCGAAGAACTCCCAAATGGTATTTTAGACAAAATTATGGAGGAAAGAAAAAATGGCTAATGAAGGAAATGTAATTTTAGAAGTAAAAAATTTAAAAAAATATTTTAAAGTTGGAAATAAAGATATTCTAAAAGCAGTTGATAATGTTTCATTTGCCATTAAAGAAGGAGAAACATTAGGACTAGTTGGAGAGTCTGGGTGTGGTAAAACTACTTGTGGTAGAACTGTAATTGGAATGTATGATAAAACTGATGGAGAAGTTTTATATAAAGGAAAACCAGTACATGGTTTAAAGGGAAAAGCTAAAAGAGACTTTACAAAAGAAGTTCAAATTATTTTCCAGGATCCATATGCTTCTTTAAATCCAAGAATGACAGTTGCAGATATTATTGCAGAAGGTATTGATATTCATGGATTAGCAAAAGATAAGGAAGATAGAACTAGAAGAGTTTATGAATTATTAGATCAAGTTGGTTTAAATAGAGAACATGCAAATAGATTTGTTCATGAGTTTTCAGGTGGACAAAGACAAAGAATAGGTATTGCAAGAGCATTAGCTGTTGAACCAAAGTTTATACTTTGTGATGAACCTATTTCTGCACTAGATGTATCTATTCAAGCACAAGTTGCCAACCTTTTAATTAAATTACAAAAGGAATTAGGATTAACTTATCTTTTTATAGCTCATGACTTATCTATGGTTAAACATATTTCAGATAGAGTTGCAGTTATGTACTTAGGAAGTATGGTTGAGCTTGCTGAATCAGAAGTATTATATAGTAGTCCTAAACATCCATATACAGAAGCTTTAATGTCAGCTATTCCAATAGCAGATCCTGATGTTGAGGAAAGCAGACAAAGAATAATGCTGGAAGGTGATGTGCCAAGTCCAATAAATACACCACCAGGATGTAAGTTCCAAGGAAGATGTAGTAAATGCATGGATATTTGTAAGAAAGAAGCTCCTTTATTTAAAGAAGTTGAAAAAGGGCATTTTGTTGCGTGCCATTTATATGAATAATATTAATTAATAGGTGGTACAAATGAAAAGGCTAGTATGTTTGCTAAGAGATTTAATGAAAACTTTAATACTTGGAGGAATAATATCTATAGGAATAGCTATAGTTATAGGATTAATTGCATTATTAGTTAATAAAGGTAATATAAAAACTACAATAGAAGTTATTCGTTCAGCACTTTTAATTACAGGATCCTTTGGATTATTATTATCAGCTATACTTATTATTAAAAAAAAATCAGAATCTCCATTAAAATATATTGATCAATGGAAAGAAAAGTTTAAAGTATTTTCATACAAAGTAGTATTAATATTTTCAAGTATAATTATATTGCTTTGTGGAGGAATTATTGATTGGTTTTTATTTTATAAGTTATAATGTATATATTAATTAATTTAGGAATGATAGTAAATGAATTATGTATATATATTAGAATGTTGTGATAATACCTTATATACAGGGTGGACAAATGATTTGGAGAAAAGGATCAAGGTTCATTCCAGTGGAAAGGGAGCAAAATATACAAGGGGAAGGCTTCCAGTGAAGCTAGTATATTTTGAAAAGTTTCATGATAAAAAGTTAGCAATGAAAAGAGAATATGCAATAAAGCAATTAAGTAGAGAAGAAAAGCTTAGGCTTATAAAAGATGGAAATGAAAATTAACTCATTTCCATCTTTTTTATTTAAAAAATAATTTCAAAGTACAAATTAATTTTAAAATATATTTAGTAACTAATTAAGATGTACGAATAAATAAGTATATAACAAATTATTATGGAAAGAGGAGGCGGCTGGAATAGTGTGTTCTAGCAAGAATTAAAATGAAGACGATTTTACATATTGAGCCAAGTACTTTTTTTGTTGAATTTATAAAAGAGAAATTTAATGATAGTGAATATGAATATTTATGTACAGATAGCTATAATGAAGCTTTGATTTTATTAGAAGAGTTTGATGTGGATTTAATTATTAGTTCTTTTGAAGGAAATGGTATGACTTGTGAAGAGTTTATTAAAGAGGTAACTTATTCATATCAGAATATTCCTGTTTGTATTTTATCAGGTAACAAATTAAATGCAAATATGCAACAGTTTATGAATCTAGGCGTTATTCAATATATAGATAAAGAAGATGTTGATGAAGCGTTAATAAAATATATAGATAATATATTTAAGTTAGATAAGTATTTAGAGATATTAAAAGAAAAAGATATTGCAGTAATAGAAGACAGCCATTTTTCAAGACTACATTTAAAAGATATATTTGATAGATATAAAATAAAATCAGTGAGATATTTCGCATCAGGAATTGAACTGGCAGAAAGTAAAAAGAATTATGATATATACCTTGTAGATTTAGTTCTACAAGATGAGTTTGGAAAAAATATTATTACAGAACTAAGAGAAAAAAATAAAGATGCATTAATTTTTGCTGTAACATCTTTAAATAATCCAAATCTGCTAGCAGATGTAATAGATAGTGGAGCAGATGATATTATAGTTAAACCAATAGAAGAAAAAGTATTTATTGCTAAACTAAAATCATTCGTTAGAAAACTACATTAGTAAAATGATGAATTATGAATTAAGAATGATGAATTAATGATGAAATTCTTACAGAATTTCTGAAAATTATATTTTTCTAAACTCTGTGAGTTTATACCTCAATTCATCATTCATCACTCATCATTCATCATTATCAAAGTTCATCATTATTAAAGGTTCCATTCTTCATAGAACTCATCTAAGAAATTTTCCATAAACTTATGTCTTTTTTCTGCCAAGGTTTTACCTGTAGGTGTATTCATTAAATCTTTAAGTTTAAGCAGTTTTTCATAAAAATGATTTATGGTATGATTTTCTGCATTTTTAACTTGTTCTAATGTAGAAAAATCCATTGGTTTTATAGTTGGATCATAGATTACTCTATTTTTACTGCCGCCATAAGCAAAAGTTCTAGCAATGCCAATGGCACCAATGGCATCAAGTCTATCGGCATCTTGAACAATCATTCCTTCAATGGTATTTTGAGAAGAATCTACTACACCGCCTTTAAAAGACATTGTTTTAATTATAGTAATTATTTTGTATATTATTTCCTGAGAAATATTTAAAGAATGAAGAAACTTTTCTGTAACTGTTGTATCAGTTTCAGTACCTTCAGAAAACTTCCAATCATCTATATCATGTAATAAGGCTGTCATTTCAATAATAAATAAATCTCCACCTTCTTTTTCAGCTATAAATTTAGCAGTGTTATGTACTCTATAAATATGATACCAATCATGTCCACTACCTTCACCATAGCACTTTTCTTTTACAAACTCTTTCGTCTTTTCTATTAATAAATTATTATCCACTTAATCACCCCACAAGTTTAATTATGAATGATGAATTAAGAATTATGAATTAATGATGAAATTCTTACAGAATTTCTGAAAATTATATTTTTCTAAACTCTGTGAGTTTATACAAAATATATTTTCTAAACTCCCCTTAAGGAATTTATTCCTAAATTCATCATTCATCACTCATCATTCATCATTATCTAAGTTTATCACTTATAATTGTTTAAGTCGCTATAAATGACTGTAATTCAGTTAAACAGTGCATATCGTTGCACTTATGCACTTAATTAAGTCGCCATAAATGGCTAATGAAACGCTTATATTGCTTTGCTTATAAGCTAGTTAAATTTTCAAATTCAAGCATATGAAAAATTAAGGTGAGAATTTCCACGAAATTCTTTTAAATATATGTTTAAGAAACTCCCTTAGGAGTTTCATCCTTAATTAGCGAAGCGTTAATTCTTAACTAGCCGAAGGCGTCTTAACTAGAGATATGCTCGACTTAACTAATTCAATGTAATAATAAAAGGAACAATCCTATTATTGATTGTTCCTTTTATTATTACATTGAATCTAAGTGCTCTGTGATTAATTCTTGAATTTTAGATCTACATCTGCAGCCTTTACAGCTTCCTGTAGTTGCTCCAGTTTCTTTAGCAACAGCTTCTACAGTGTGAGCACCATTTCTGATAGCTTCTTTTATTCTAGCTCTTGTAACAACTCTACAAGGACATGTCTTTGTCATTTTATCTAAAACTTGTTGTCTTAATTCATCATTTTCCATATATATAAAGTCTCCTAAATTTTAAATTTATCTTTATTAAAATTAAAACACTTTTAAACATGGTAGTCAATATTAAGTAATAATTATTATTTGTATAAAAGATATAAAATAATGTGAACATAGTTAATTGACAATGAATAAAATAGTATAATATAATTAGTGTAATAACTATGATTAGGAAAAGTACTTATATGGTATCTTTTAAGAGAGTGATTGGTTGGTGTAAAATCACAAGATAGTATAAGGAAAATCACCTAGGAGTTGGAGGCCGAAAGCAAGTAATTGTAATTAAGTTTATCCCGTATATCTGCGTTAAAGATTAGGATATGATAGTATCTGAAAATAGAGACTTAATTTTTATAATATTTTAGAGTCTTTTAATAATAGGTGGTATAACGAAAGTGAAACTTCGTCCTTTTATGGATGAGGCTTTTTTTTTATCAAAAATAATGAAGAATTATGAATTACGAATTATGAATTAAGGATGAAACTCAAAGAGTTTCTAAGAAATATATTTTTCTAAACTCTGTGAGTTTATTCCTTAATTCATCACTCATCATTCATAATTTAACTTTAAAGTGTCGCTTTTAGATTATATTACTAAATTAAAGTTAATACTAAGTAATAAATAATTAAGTGAGTAATCCAAAAGAAATTTTGGTTTTATATAACAATATGGAGAGGAGAATCTTATGTACAAGAAAGTTGAATTGCCACAAGGTTTTGTGGGAATGGAAAAAGAAATTGCAAACCTTTGGAATGCAAGAAATGTAATAAAGAAAAACTTTGATATGAATCAAGATGGTGAATATTTCACATTTTATGATGGACCTCCAACAGCAAATGGAAAGCCACATATAGGACATATCTTAACAAGAGTTATGAAAGATATTATCCCAAGATACAAAGTTATGAAGGGATATAAAGTTATAAGAAAAGCAGGTTGGGATACTCACGGTCTTCCAGTTGAGCTTGAAATAGAAAAGAAACTTGGTATTTCAGGAAAAGAACAAATCGAGGAATACGGAGTAGAAAAATTCGTTAAAGAATGTAAAGAAAGTGTTTTCACATATGTTAGCATGTGGGAAAAGATGACTGAGCAAATAGGTTACTGGGTTGACATGGAAAATCCATATGTAACTTACCATAATCCATACATTGAATCAGTATGGTGGGCATTAAAGCAAATGTGGGATAAAGGTCTTTTATATGAAGGACACAAAGTAATGCCATACTGTCCAAGATGTGGAACTGCATTATCTTCACACGAAGTTGCTCAAGGATACAAAGATGTTAAAGACTTAACTGCAGTTGCTAAATTTAAAGTTGCAGATGAAGATAATAAATATATCTTAGCATGGACAACAACTCCTTGGACATTACCATCAAACTTAGCTTTATGTATTAACAAAGCTTATACTTACATTGAAGCAAAAGTTAACGATGAGATATTAATATTAGCTAAAGATTTAGCTCCAAAGGTTTTAGGAGAAGACTTTGAATTAGTTAGAGAATTCCCTGGAACTGAATTACTTGGAACTAAGTATGAACAATTAATGCCATTTGGAAAAGTTGAAGGAAAAGCTTTCGAAGTAATCCACGGTGATTATGTAACATTATCAGATGGTACTGGTGTAGTTCATATTGCACCTGCTTACGGTGAAGATGATAGCTTAGTTGCTAAAGCTAACGGAATTACTTTCATCAACTTAGTTGATAAAGAAGGTAAGTTCGTGGAAGAAGTAACTCCATGGGCTGGTAAGTTCGTTAAGAAATGTGACGAAAGCATTTGTAAATGGCTTGAAGAAAACAACAAGTTATTCAAGGCTGAAAAGCACTTACACTCATATCCACACTGTTGGAGATGTGACACACCACTTCTTTACTATCCAAAGGAAAGCTGGTTTGTTGCAATGACAACATTAAGAGATAAGCTTATAGAAAACAATAATAAAATCAACTGGTATCCAGATAACATAAGAACAGGTAGATTTGGTAAGTTCTTAGAAAATGTTATTGACTGGGGTATTTCAAGAGATAGATACTGGGGAACTCCACTTCCAATTTGGGAATGTGAATGCGGACATAAAGAATGTATTGGAAGTATTGAAGAGTTAAAGAACAAAGGTATAAATGTTCCAGAAGATATAGAATTACACAAACCATATATAGATGCAGTTCACTTAAACTGTCCAGAATGTGGTAAGGAAATGGAAAGAGTTAAAGAAGTTATTGACTGCTGGTTCGATTCAGGATCAATGCCATTTGCTCAATTACATTATCCATTTGAAAATAAAGAATTATTTGAACAAAACTACCCAGCTCAATTCATTTCAGAAGCTGTTGACCAAACAAGAGGATGGTTCTATACATTACTTGCAATTTCAACTGCTGTATTTGATAGAAACCCATTTGAAAACTGTATAGTTTTAGGTCACGTTCTTGATAAGAAGGGCTTAAAGATGTCTAAGTCTAAGGGTAACGTTGTTGATCCATTTGAAGTATTAGGTAGTGAAGGTGCAGATGCTACAAGATGGCATTTCTACACTGCAAGTGCTCCATGGCTTCCAACAAGATTCTCTACAGATGACGTATCTGAAGCAGGTAGAAAGTTCTTAAGCACATTATGGAATGTTTACTCATTCTACGTATTATATGCTGATTTAGATAAATTCAACCCAACAGAATATGCTGATTTCGTATCAGATAATGTAATGGATAAGTGGATTATGTCTAAATTAAACACATTAGTTAAAGATGTTGATGCTAAATTAAATTCATATGATATAACTAATGCTGCTTTAGCAATAGAAGATTTCACAGATGAATTATCTAACTGGTATGTAAGAAGAAATAGAGCAAGATACTGGTCTGAAACATTAACAGATGATAAGATTGGTGCTTATGTAACATTATATAGAGTATTAACTACTTTAGTTAAAGTTGCAGCTCCATTTGTTCCATTCATCACAGAAGAAATCTATCAAAACTTAGTAGTTAACTTAGACCCTCAAGCAGAAGAAAGTGTTCACTTATGCTTATGGCCAGAAGTTGATGAAAAGGCAATAGATAAAAACTTAGAAGCTGAAATGGACTTAGCTTACAAGATAGTTAAGCTTGGAAGAAGTGCAAGAAATGGTGCTAACATTAAGAATAGACAGCCATTATC
This sequence comes from Clostridium sp. CAG:221, assembly GCA_000435835.1. Lineage (GTDB taxonomy): Bacteria > Bacillota > Clostridia > Clostridiales > Clostridiaceae > Clostridium. Next base: position 6,368 of record FR883397.1, on the reverse strand, counting down.
TAAGATGCTTGTTTCAACAGATTCACTTCCAGCATACTATGGAGATATCATAACTGATGAGTTAAATATTAAGGCTGTTGAATTTGGTGCTGACCTTTCAACTCATGTTAACTTTGAAATTAAACCTAACCTTCCTGTATTAGGTAGAGCTTATGGTAAGATGATACCTCAAATAAGAAAAGAAATTGGTGCTAGAAACCAAATGGAATTAGCTCAAACTATCCAAAATGGTGGAGTTGTTACAATTAATATAGATGGAACTGAAATTGAATTAAATAAAGAAAATCTACTTGTAACAATGCAAGGATTAGAAGGATATGCTTTTGCTGGTGAAGGCTCTATAGGTGTTGTTCTTGATACTCATATTTCAGAAGAATTAAGAGAAGAAGGACACGTTAGAGAAATGATCTCTAAGATCCAAAACATGAGAAAAGAAAGTGGATTCCAAGTAGCAGATAAGATTAAGTTATATGTAGCAGACAATGAAATGTTAATGAACGTTATTAAGAAGTTTGCTGATGTTATCAAGAGAGACACTTTAACTGAAGAAATAGTATTTGGAGCAGAAAGAGAATATACTGAAACAACAATAAATGGTGAAAAGCTAAATATGGCTGTGGAAGTTGTAAAATAATAAATAATAATAAACAAGGTAGGAATTAGTTATAATTCCTACCTTTTTTTGAGAGAATATAAATATAAGGAATGAAAATGTTACAAATTAATGGTATAATAAATTAATTAAAAATTATGAAAATGGAGTGATGTTGTTATGGCTACATCTATAAAAGATGTTGCAAGAGAAGCTGGCGTTTCAATAGCTACGGTATCAAGAGTTTTAAATGATATAGATGTTGTTAATGAAGACACAAAGAAAAAGGTATTAGATGCAATAAAAAAATTAGGATATAGACCTAATATAGTTGCTAGAAGTCTTAAGACGCAAAAGACTAAGACTATCGGTATACTAGTTCCAGATATATCAAGTGGATTCTATCCTGAAATTGTTAGAGGCGCTGAAGATGTTGCAAATATATATGATTATAATGTAATTTTATGTAATTCTGATTTTGATTCAGATAAAGAAAAAGATTACTTAAGAGTATTAAAAGAAAAAATGGTTGATGGCGTTATTTACATGAGTTCGTCATTAGAAGAAGAAACATTAGACATAATAAATGAGTTAGATTTAAAGACAGTTTTAGTTGAGACAAAAGATAAGGAAGGACGACTTCCAAGTGTATATATAGATAATATTGAAGCAACTTATGAAGCAACAAAGCATCTTCTTGATAAAGGAATAAAAAATATTGCTTTTATAGGTGTTGATAAAAGTTCTGCAAATGCTTGGGGAGATAGATATATTGGATATGAAAAGGCATTAAATGAAGCTGGAATCCCTGTAGATGAGGATTTAGTTTATTTTGAAGGCTTAAAAGTTAAGAGTGGATATGTAGCATCAGAAAAATTCTTAGCTTCAGGTAAGAATTTTGATGGAATAATATGTGCATCTGATGAAATTGCTATGGGTGCTATAAATGGATTAAGAGAAAAAGGAGTTAACACTCCAGAAGACGTAAGTGTAATAGGATTTAACGATAATGTTGTTGCATCGTATTTCTATCCAAAATTAACTACAGTTAAACAGCCTAGTTATGATATGGGGTCTGTTGCTATGAGAATGCTTATAAAAATATTAAATAATAAGCCATTAGAAGAAGCAGAATTTATCTTAAACCATGAATTAATAGAAAGAGAAAGTTGTAAATAAAAAGGAACCTTTTTAGGTTTCTTTTTATTTGATTGTATTTAAAAAAGTGATTAAATTTGTATGATTTTATAAATTATAAATGGTATATTGTAAAATTACCAATAATATGATAGAATAAAAACAAGATTGTTGATAACGTTTACTAAAGTGAGTTGTAAGTGAGTATGCATTCAGCTATGTATAGGTATTATGATTGTTGAGAATTTATTTGGTAAAATTGATGAAAGAGTGTCGAAACCATTTTAAGAATTTACATTTAGTAACGGATATTAATAAAAAAAGATAGATTTTAATCTATCTTTTTTTATTATGTATTATTTTAATTAAAGAATACCTTCTATCTTTAATAAGTTTTCTAATTGTTGTACTTTTTCAGATAAAGCAACAAATTTTTCTTTTAAAACATCTTTTTCTACTGATTCGTCATTGATGAATTTTTCTATATCCTCTACAGCTTCTAATGCTGCATTAATATCTTCTTGTGCTAATTTTAAATTTGCTTCTTTCATTGGTGTATCTCCTTTATAGGTAAAATATAGAATAAAATATATGTTGATATCTTTATGGTAGCACTAATAAAAAAGGTATGCAAGGCATATATTTTAATTATGAATTAAGAATTATGAATTACGAATTACACAGTGCCAGGCGTTCGTGTTAAGAGGTTGAAATTAAGTTAAAACCTTCTATAATTCATCATTCATAATTCATCATTATCTAAGGGGGTTTTTAGATGATTAACTACATATGGTTTATTATGATTTTCTTTGGTTTATTGGTGGGGGTTTTGTCTGGAAATGGTGAAAATATGTCTAATGATATTATTTCATCCATAGAAAGTACAGTAACATTTGTTGTAGGACTTACAGGGTTAATGTGTTTTTGGTGTGGAGTAATGAAGGTAGCAGAAAAAAGTGGATTTACTGAAAAGTTAGCGAAAATAATGAAGCCTGTATTAAAATTGATATTTAAAGATGCTGCTAAAGATGAAAAAGCTTTAGGAGCTATAGTAATGAATATAACAGCAAATATGATGGGGCTTGGAAATGCAGCAACACCTTTTGGTATAAAGGCTATGGAAGAAATGCAACGTTTAAATAAGGATAAGGAAAAGGCATCTAATGATATGTGTTTATTTTTAGTATTAAATGCAGCTTGTATACAACTTGTACCATCTACTGTTATTTCAATTAGAGCTACGGCAAACTCCAGCAATCCAGGAGTGATTATAATTCCTGCAATAATTTCAACGGCAATTGCATCTATATGCGGAGTAATATGCTGTAAGATTCTTCAAAAGTATTTTTAATTTGGAGGTAAAATGTTTAATTATATAACCAAAAGTATTATACCTATAATAGTATTTATAATAATAACTTATGGAATGATAAAAGGTAGAAAAGTATACGAATGGTTTGTTGAAGGTGCTAAAGAAGGATTAAAGGTCTGTGTCAATATATTTCCATATTTATTAGCGATGATAGTGGCAGTGAATATATTTAGAAGTGCTAAATTATTAGATCTTGTTAATAATTTTATATCGCCTGTAGCAAGTATTATAGGATTACCTAAAGAAGTTGTTCCTTTAGTATTAATAAAGCCCTTATCTGGTAGTGGTGCAATGGGAATCTTTACAGATATATTAAATAATTATGGTGCTGATAGCTTTATTGGGCTTGTAGCATCTGTAATAATGGGAACAACAGAAACAATTTTTTATACTGTAACAGTATATTTTGGTGCTATAAAAATAAAAAAAGTACGTCATACTGTATGGGCAGCTGTTATGGCAGATATGGTAGCAATAATTATGGCAATTTTGATGGTAAAGCTATTAATATATTGAATTTCCAAATTATGTAGAAATGTTATAGCCTTTGTATTTTTATTTAGTTATAATAAAAATAAATAATTTCAAAAGAGGAGGATAAATATGAAAGGACAATTTTATAAAGAAAAAAGACACAAGCTATTAGAAAAAGTTAAGGATAATTCAGTTGTAGTTTTATTTGCAGGGAATGCACCAAAGAAAACTGCCGATGAAGCATATCCATTTACACCAAATAGAAATTTTTATTACTTAACTGGTGTTGAAGAACCAGATCATATTTTATTAATGAGTAAGATAAATGGTGAAGAAAAGAGTATCTTATTCATCAAAGATATAGATTTAGAACTAGAAAAATGGATAGGAAAAAGCTTAAGAGAAAATGAAGCTTTAGAAATTGCTGGCGTTGATGAAGTTATGTTTAAGAGTGCCTTTGAAGGTTATATTCATAGAGTAATTTCAATTAAAGAAGATTTTAATTTATATTTAGATTTAGAAAGAGATGAATTTAAATCTGTAGATAGTATTTCTCAAGCATTTGCTAAGGAAATAATAAGTAAATATCCTCAAGTTTCAGTGAGAAACATATATGCATCTATAGCAGCTTTAAGACTTATTAAAAGTGATGAGGAAATAGAAAATATGAAAGAGGCTATAAAAATTACTATAGCTGGTGTTGAGACATTAATGAAAAATGCCAAAGCTGGAATGAAAGAATATGAATTAGAGGCATATTTTGATTTTAATTGTAAGAGCAAAGGTGTTAAGGATTTAGCTTTTAATACTATTGCTGCTGCAGGAAAAAATGCTACAGTTCTTCACTATGTTGATAATAATGCTGAAATGAAAGATGGAGACTTAATTCTTTTTGATTTAGGTGCACAATATAAATATTATAATGCTGATATCTCTAGAACTTTCCCAATAAGTGGAAAGTTCACGGCAAGACAAAAAGAAGTTTATAATGCAGTATTGAAGGTTAATGAAGAAATAATAAATACAATTAAGCCAGGTATAACAACTGCTGAGCTAAATGCTAAGGCAAATGATTTATTAGGAGAGGCTTGTGTAAGTTTAGGTTTATTAGAAGATAAAAAAGATTTTAGAAAGTATTATTTCCATAGTATAGGTCATAGTTTAGGTTTAGATACTCATGATGTAATAATAGATAGAAACTTTACTTTTGAACCTGGTATTGTTTATACAGTGGAACCAGGTCTTTATATACCAGAAGAATCAATTGGTATAAGAATAGAAGATGACATTCTTGTTACAGAAGATGGGTCTATTAACCTAACAAAGGATATGATTAAGACAGTGGAAGAAATAGAAGATTTTATGTCAAGAAATAGAATAAATTAATTAAAGTTAAAAAGTTCTATTGCATAATAAAAAAATAATTGTATAATAGAAGTTGAAAAATGAATAACGTAAGGGTAGAGGCGCAATAATTATTAGTATTATTAATGAGGTAAGCACTATGATTTAGTAAGAAAGGAATTGTTGCCGAAGTATACAACTGATGCTTTAAGGTTGTATAGCTGGGGATGCATAAAATATATGTATCACTGTCACAAATTATATTTGTGGTGAGCTATCATTTGAGGATTTTTATGATTATTATAAGCCTTGAGTGTTAACTCAAGGCTTTTTTTGTTTAAGATAGTTACTCTTAAGTGTATTCATTAAAATATTTTAGGGGGTAAAAATATGAAAAAAAATTTTAAGAAAATTTTTGGTTTAACTATGATGATATTTATGTTATCAACAACATTTGTTTTTGCATCAGAATTTGAACTGACAGTAAGTAATGCTGAGGAATTTGGAATATTTACATTAATACCACCAATAGTTGCAATATTATTAGCATTTATAACTAAAAATGTTGTTATTTCATTATTTATTGGAGTTTTATCAGGTGGATTTATTTTGAATCTAACAGGATTTAATGTATTTGGAGCTTTAACACAAGCATTTTTAGATTTTATTGATAGAGCATTAAATTCATTATCTGATCCATGGAATGCAGGAATCGTAATGCAAGTTCTTGTAATTGGAGGAGTTATTAATTTAGTTGCTAAAATGGGTGGGGCAAAAGCTATTGCTGAAGCTTTAGCAAAGAAAGCAAAAACTGCAAAAAGTGCTCAGCTTATAACTTGGTTTTTAGGAATATGCGTATTCTTTGATGATTATGCAAATTCATTAATTGTTGGTCCAATAATGAGACCAGTGGCAGATAAAATGAAAATATCAAGAGAAAGATTAGCATTTATAATTGATGCAACAGCAGCACCAATAGCTGGTCTTGCCATAATATCAACTTGGATTGGTTTAGAAGTAAGCTTAATTTCAGAAGGATTTGAATCAATAGGTGTTGAAGCTAGTGGATTTGGAGTATTCCTTCAAACAATACCTTATAGATTCTATAACATATTAATACTTGCATTTATTGTGATTACAATAATAACTTTAAGGGAATTTGGTCCAATGAGAAAAGCTGAAATATCAGCAAGAAAGTTAAAAGATTTAACTAATGAAGAAATTGCAGTAACTTCTTCTCACATGGATGAATTAGAACCAAAAGAAGGTGTAAAACTAAGCATTTGGAATGCAATTGTACCAATAGGTGCATTAATTATTTCAGCTATAGTTGCTTTTTACTATAGTGGATATTCATCAATAATGGCTGGTGATGATATAGCTATTAAAGCGATAATAACAAATTCACCATTATCTTTTAAAGCAATATTAGAAACTTTTGCAGCATCA
>FR883396.1:30477-31761 GCA_000435835.1 Clostridium sp. CAG:221 | reverse complement strand
ATTAAAGACTGTTGACACTTTGTCAACAGTCTGAAAAAATAAAAGCAGCTATGATAGCTGCTTTTATTTTTTATATTAGTCTATCTTAAAGATGAGTTTAAATCTTTAATAATTTTATTTAATTTTTTATCTAGCATTTCTGATTTATTTATATGTGAAACTAAGCTTTCATTGATATCTATTATTTTAGAGTGTATAGAACTACTTATTTCATTAGATTTACTTAAATTAACAGATTGCTCATTAAGAGTTGAAATCAGTTTATGAACATTAGAATCAGTTAATAAAATATTTTCTAATGACTCATCTAAAGTTTTAGAAGCATCAATTGTTATATTAACACCTTTTTCAACAACGTCATTACTTGTTTCAGAATTTTTAAGAACAGCATCAGTTTCAGTTTTAATGTCACTAATTAAATTAGATATATCTGTAGTGTTTTGTTTAGTAATTTCAGCAAGCTTTCTTATTTCATCAGCAACAACTGCAAAGCCTTTTCCATGTTCACCAGCTCTGGCAGCTTCAATGGCAGCATTTAGAGCAAGAAGGTTAGTTTGATTGGCAATATTGTTAATTATATTAGTAATATTGCTTATTTCATTGTAGCTATTTACTAACTCTTTAATGCTTTTATAAGTTTCTTCATTTTGTTTTTGAAGAGTTTCAATTATTGTTACAATATCAGAAATAGCATTCTTACTATCTTTAGATTTATCAACGGCAATATTAGTACTTTCTAAAAGAGACGTAGTATTAATATTTATAGTTTCAGCTAGATTACCCATATTAGTACCTAATAATTCTAACTCAGTGATCTGTTTATTAATAGTATTAGCCATATTTTGTGATGATGATTGTTCTTTATTAATTTCTTTATGGTTATCAATAGTCTCAGATAATGATTGTATTGTTGCTTTTACAACTTCAATAATAGTATCTGATTTTGAAGGAGTTTCTTTTATTTTAGTTTCCGTAGCTATTTCAACAGTAGATGTTGTAGGTGCTGTTTTTTTTCTTAAAAATAACATAATATACCTCCAGTAATATTTATTTAATTGAACATCCTTATATTAAATAGTCGTAGAAAAATCTAGTGAAGTTTATAATTAAAAGAAATTAAATTTCAATAATACTAAATTTAGGAGAGAAAAATAGAATAAAAGCTCAATAAAAATCATATTCTAAAAAAAATAAAAAAAAGTTGAAAAAAGTGTTGACACTTATATAGGGGTACTGATATAATAATCATTGTCGAGGAGAGATGGTCGAGTTGGTTTAAGGCAC
>FR883396.1:0-30326 GCA_000435835.1 Clostridium sp. CAG:221 | reverse complement strand
CCCTGCTAAGGGCGTAGGTCGGGCAACTGGCGCCCGGGTTCAAATCCCGGTTTCTCCGCCATAAGACATCTAACTAATGTTAGATGTCTTTTTTATTATTTAATAATACATAAGTTTTTAATTGTAAATATTAACAGCAAATGTTATACTTTTCATGTGGTGCTATCAGGCGAAAAGGAGAGATTAATTATGTCAAAAAAATATGTTGTAGGATTAGATTTAGGTGGAACTAAGATATATACAGCTTTAGTAGACTTAAATGGAACTATAATAAAAGAAAAAGTTGTGGAAACATTAGCTTTTGAAGGTGAAGAAGCTGTTATCAATAGAATGATGGATACAATTGACTATGTAATAGAAGGAACTGATAAAGAATTAATAAAGGCTATAGGAATTGGTGCTCCAGGAGCATTAGATTTAAAAGAAGGAATTGTAATAGAATCACCAAATCTTCCATTTGAGAATTTTGAATTAGTAGGAAAAATAAGAGCAAGATATGATTTACCAACTTATTTAGATAATGATGCAAACGTTGCAACTTTAGGAGAGTATAAATTTGGAGCTGGAAAAGGTACTGAAAATATGATTTACATGACTGTAAGTACTGGTATTGGCGGAGGAGCTATACTTAATGGTAAAATATTTAGAGGAAGTACAGGAAATGCTTTAGAAATCGGTCACACTACAATATCTCAAGAAAGAACAAGATGTGGATGTGGAAATATCGGATGTGCAGAAAGCTTAGCATCAGGAACTGCAATAGGAAAAAGAGCTAAAGAAGCTGTTAATTCAAATGCAGAAACATCATTAAAAAATTATGATGATGTAACATCAAAAGAAGTATTTATTGAAGCTGCAAATGGAGATAGAGTAGCAAAGGAAATTTTAAATACATCATTAACTTATTTAGGAATAACAGTTGCCAATATTATAACAACTTTTGATCCAGAAAAAGTTGTTATTGGTGGAGGCGTAATAAATGGTGGAGACATCGTTTTAGAAACTATAAAAGAAGAAGTAGCTAAAAGATGTATGAAAGTATTTGTTGATTCATGTTCAATAGAAAAAGCAAAATTAGGTGGACAAGCAGGAGTTTTAGGAGCTGCAGCTTTAGCTATAATGGAATAGATATAATTATATAAAAAAATTGCTTTAAGACAAATAATAACTGTTTTAAGGCAATTTTTTTGTACATAATTATCATAAGGAGTATTATTAAATGAGGAAAAGAGAGCTATGAGGGGATGTTAAAATGATATATGGTAAAGGGTTATATTTAAGGGAAGTAGTTAAGGAAGATATAGATAGAGCTTATGAATTATGTGTAAATGACGATGTATTAAAATATGATGGTGGATATACTTCCTTTGCATCGAAAGAATATATAAAGGAAAATTATAAATATTTTCAAATGAAATCAAAGAAGAATTATGCCATAGTAAATACTAAAGGAATTATGGTGGGAATAATATCATATAGAAAATCTAATTATGTTAGTGATGTATATTATATAGGCATATGCATAGGAAGAAAGTATTGGAGAATGGGGTATGGCGAAAATAGCATTAAAGCCATGCTTAGATATCTCTTTAAAAATAAAAAAGCTCATAAGGTAGAATTAGAAGTAGTTGAGGATAATATAGCAGCAATTAATTGTTATAAGAAATGTGGATTTATTGAAGAGGGGAAAAGGAGACAGAAATATTATTTTAAAGGAATATATTTAGATACTGTTTTAATGGGGATATTGGAAGAAGAATATAAAAAAAAGGAGTAAGAAATGGGCATAAGATTTATTTTTGGTAGAGCTGGTTCGGGAAAAAGTGAATTTTGCTTAAGATCTATAGATAAAAAAATAAGAGAATGTGATAAAGATAATAAACTAATATTATTAGTACCAGATCAGTATACATTTCAAAGCGAAAAGAAGCTATTAGAGCATACTGGTGAAAAATCACTTCTTAGGGCAGAAGTATTAAGCTTTAAGAGGATGGCAAACAGGGTTTTTGATAGAATTGGTGGACGAACAGAAAATATAATTGAAGATTCAGGAAAAAATATGCTTATTTATAAGTTATTAAAGGAAAATATGGATAATCTACATTACTTTAATAAGATAAGTAAAAAGCAAGGCTTTATAGGAGTAGTTTCAAAAACAATAACAGAATTTAAAAAGTACAATATTGCAGAGGAAACTTTAATAAATAAAAAAGAAGAATTAAATGAAGGTGAGTTAAGGGATAAAATAGAAGATTTATCTTTTATTTATCATGAATTTAATGATAATTTACATAAGAATTATATAGATTCAGAAGATGTATTATCACTTTTAGCGGAAAAGTTAAAAGAAAGCCATATGTATAGAGATGCAGAAATATGGATTGATGAGTTTACTACCTTTACTCCTCAACAGATGGAAATAATAAAGATTTTGGGCAAGAGATGTAAGAGAGTTAATATAACTTTATGCAGCGAAGGTAAAAATGAGGAAGAAACAGATATATTTGATGCCATTAAAAATACAGAGTATAAGCTTTTAAAGTTAATGGAGGAAAATAATATTTCTTATGAAAAACCAATTAATTTGAATAAAGATATTCCATATAGATTTAACCAAAGTAAAGAACTTGCTCATATAGAAAAACATTTATTTACTTATCCATTTAAAACATATAAGGGTAAAGTAAATGATATAAGACTATATAAAGCTAATAATAGTTATAGTGAAATGGAATGGGTTGCTCAAGATATAGTTAGATTGGTAAGGGATGAAAATTATAGATACAGGGATATAGCAGTTGTGTGTAGAGATATTGATAACTACGATAAGATAACTAGCGTAATTTTTAATGAATATAATATTCCTGTGTTTTTAGATAAAAAAAGAGAAATATTAAGCAATCCTTTAGTGGTATTAATTTTATCAACTTTAGAAATATTAATATCTAATTGGTCATATGAAAGTGTATTTAAGTATGTTAAAAGCGGCCTAATCAAATTAGATAGAGAATTTATAGATAAATTAGAAAATCACATACTTCTTAATGGAATAAAGGGCTATAAATGGACTGGTGAGCTCTTAAAAGGAATTGAAGAACCAAGTAAAGAAGAAATAGAAATTGCTGAAATAATGGAAGAAATAAGAAGACCAATTATTAACTTATATAAAAAAGTTGGTAATGAAAACACTGTAAAAGAATATTGTACTGCCATATATGAAATGCTTGTAGAAATAAATGCCTTAGAGACCATTGCTGAGTGGCTTGATGAATTCGAAAAGATTGGTTTACAGGATAAGATAAAGGAATATAGTCAGGTACCTCAAATTGTTATGGATATATTAGACCAAGCAGTTGAAGTATTAGGTGATGAAGTAACGGATATAAAAACTTTTGCTAGAATTCTCAGCTCTGGTTTTGAAGAGCATGAAGTTGGTGTAATACCTATGTCTTTAGATCAGGTTAATGTAGGAGATATTGCAAGAATAAAAGGCCGTGAAGTAAAAGCACTATATATTGTAGGAGCTAATGATGGAGTACTTCCTTCAGCCAATAAGAATGAAGGAATACTATCTGATGAAGATAGAATTGAATTAAAAGAGCTAGGTATAGAAATAGCTTCAGATACTAGAAGTAGAATTTTTGAAGAACAATTTATGGTGTATACTGCCTTAACTATTGCTTCAGAATATCTTATGATAACTTATCCAATGGCAGACTTTGAAGGAAAATCACTAAGACCTTCAATAATCATACCAAGGATGAAAAAGATATTTAAATATCTACAGGAAGAAAGTGAAATATACAATATAAACATTAAGGAAGATAAGTTTAATAAGATAACGGCACCAATACCTACTTTTAATGAAATGGTAACTGCCATGAGACGTGAATTTGAAAAAGAAGAAATTGAGGATTACTGGGTGCAAGCATATAAATGGTTTGAAGAAAGTGAAGAATTTAAATTAAAATCAGATGTGATATTTAAGGGACTTACTTATTCAAATTTAGTGGAAAATATACCAAGAGATTTAATTAAAAAATTATATGCTGATGATAATGGAAGATTTATGTTTAGTGTATCAAGATTAGAAAAATATGCACAATGTCCTTTTAGCTATTATATACAGTATGGCCTTAAGGCAAAAGATAGGAAGATATATGAGTTTACCGCACCAGATTTAGGATCATTTATGCATGATATCTTAGATAAATTCACTAACAAAATAAAGCGAGAAAATATAGCTTGGTCTGATTTAGATAAAAATAGATGCTCACAAATTGTTAATGAATTAGTAGATACTAAACTTAAGAATGAGGAAAATTCTATATTAAATAGTAGTAAGAAGTATCAATATTTTGCGGGTAGATTTAAAAGAATAATAACTAAATCTGTGGTGGTAATATCTGAACAAATGAGAAAAGGTGAATTTGATATATTTAAAAATGAATTTGATTTTGGTGACTTTAAAGATTCTGAACCTATAATCTTAGAGCTACCATCAAAGGAGAAAGTATATCTTAAAGGAAGAGTAGATAGAATTGATAAGGCAGTAATTGATGGTGAAACCTATATTAGAATAGTTGATTATAAATCAGGTTCAAAAACTTTCGATTTAAACGAATTATATTATGGATTACAAATACAGCTATTGGTTTATTTAGATGCCATACTTAAAAATTCAAAGCATATATTACATGAACAATGTATGCCAGGAGCAATACTATACTTTAAAATTGATGATCCAATAATAAAATCTAAGAAAGCTTTAGAAGATGATGAAATAAAGGATGAAGTATTAAAGAAGTTAAAGATGAATGGGCTTTTATTAAAGGATGCCAAGTTAGTTAAGGCAATGGATAAGGATATGGAGACTTATTCACTTATCATACCTGCAGCCTTTAAAAAAGATGGTGATTTTTCAAGCACAAGCTCTGTAGTAACAGAAGAACAATTTGATATATTAAGAAAGTATGTTAATGATAAGATGGTTGAATTATGTGATGAAATGCTTAGTGGTCAGATAAAGATTGAGCCCACTAAGTCATTAAAGGTAACTTATTGTGATTATTGCGACTATTCATCAATATGCCAGTTTGATACATCCATAAAAGATAATAAATATAAAGTGCTATTAAAGAAAGATAAAGAAGAGATATGGGATTGTATGAAAAATAAAATTGAACATCAAAAGGAGGATAATAATGTCGGAGACTAAATGGACAGATGAACAACAGCAGGCAATAGATACAAGGAAATGCAACCTTCTAGTGGCAGCAGCTGCTGGTTCAGGAAAAACTGCAGTACTTGTTGAAAGAATAATTAAGATAATAACTAATGAAGAAAATCCTGTAGATATAGATAAATTGTTAGTTGTTACCTTTACTTCAGCTGCGGCAGCTGAAATGAGAGAAAGAATAGCAGCAGCCATATCAAAAGCTTTAGAAAAAAATCCTAACTCTAAGAATTTGCAAAAGCAGCTTACTCTTTTGAGCAGAGCTAATATAACTACAATGCATTCCTTTTGTTTAGATGTAATAAAAAATTATTTCTATACAATAGATTTAGATCCTTCTTTTAGAATTGCAGATGAAACTGAAATAACACTTATGAAAAATGAAATAATTGAAGATATTTTTGAAGAGCTTTATGAAGAAGATAATGAATATTTTAAAGGACTAGTAGAAGCATATAGCACAGCAAAAGACGATGAAAAGTTAAAAGATATTATATTAAATCTTTATAAGTTTTCCATGAGTGGGCCATGGCCAGAAAGCTGGCTTATTGAAAAAGCAGAAGAATTTAATATTAATACCTTAGAAGAATTAGATAAGACAAAATGGGTGGAAATATTAAAGGATAATATAAGGGTAGAAGTTGAAGGATTTATCAATATGTATCATAAAGCTATTGAATTAATCAGTGATACAGAAGGATTAGAAGCATATTTAGATACTTTCAGAGGAGATTTAGAGTGTTTAGAAAATGTATATGAATCTCTAAATTATGGTTTATCAGAGATATATGCAGCTTTAAATGGTGTGGTATTTACTAAGTTAAAGACTGTAAGAAAAAGTGCTGTTTTTGATGAAAATGCCCAAGGGACTGTAAAATCCATAAGAGATACTGTAAAGAAAAAGGTGAAATCATTAATAGAGGATAGTTTTACTTTTACGCCAGAAGAAAGTCTGCAAGGAATAAAAGATGTATATCCTTATATGAAGGAATTATCAAGAATAACATTAGATTTCTTAGACAAATTTAATGAAAAGAAAAGAGAAAAAAATCTATTAGATTTTAATGATTTGGAACATTTATGTTTAAAAATACTTATTGATAGAGATGAGAATAATAATATAATACCTTCAGGTGTGGCAGAGCATTTTAAAGAATTCTTTGATGAAGTGCTAGTAGATGAATATCAAGATTCTAATAATGTACAGGAAACAATTATTGACCTTGTATCAAGGAAAAATAGCGATGATCCTAATGTATTTATGGTTGGGGATGTAAAGCAAAGTATATATAGATTCAGACAAGCAAAGCCTGAACTATTTTTAGATAAATATAGTAGATATCCTTTAGCTTCAGGAGGAAAAGAAAGAAAGATACAGCTTTATAAGAATTTTAGAAGCAGAGATGAAGTTTTAAGAGGTGTTAACTTTATATTTAAAATGGTAATGTCCAATGTTGTTGGAGAATTGGAATATACAGATGATGAGGCATTACATTTAGGCGCTACTTTCTTGGAAAATCAAGAAGAAGATTCAGAGGTAGGCGGAAGTATTGAACTTCATATCATTGATAAATCTGGAAATGAAGCTGAAGAAGTAGTAGAGGAAGAACTGCAAGAGTCAGAAGAAGAAGAAGAAGTGGATGCCATTTCTTTAGAAGCTAAATTAGTAAGCAAGAGAATAAAAGAATTATTTGAAGTAAAAGATGGTAAGAGATTTAAGGTATTTGATAAAGAAACAAAAGAATATAGAGATGTTAAATATAAAGACATAGTAATTCTTTTAAGAGCAACAAAGAACTGGTCAGAAATATTTCTTGATGAGCTAGGTGCTGAAGGAATTCCAGTTTATGCTGATACAGGTAGTGGATATTTTGAATCAATAGAAATAAGGACGATTATGTCTTTATTAAAGATAATTGATAATCCATTACAAGATGTTCCCATGATAGCTGTGCTTAAATCGCCAATAATGGGCTTCACAGCAGAAGAACTTAGTGAAATAAGGCTACTTAATAAGGAAAAATATTTTTATGAAATCATCAAAGATATTTATGATGAGAAATATGAAGTAAGTGATACTTTAAAAGCAAAATGTAATAAGGTTATAAGTGACTTGGAGAAGTGGAGAAATAAAACAATATATACACCAATAGATGAATTTATATGGTACTTATATATGGATACTGCTTATTATGGATATGTGGGAGCAATGCCTAATGGAACTTTAAGACAGGCTAACTTAAAAATCTTATTCCAGCGTGCAAAACAATATGAAAGCACTAGTTTTAAAGGATTATTTAATTTTATAACATTTATTAATAAGCTACGAAAATCTTCAGGTGATATGGGTAGTGCAAAGATTCTTGGAGAAAATGAAGATGTTGTAAGAATCATGAGTATACACAAGAGCAAAGGTCTTGAATTCCCTATAGTATTTACTTGTGGAATGGGGAAACAATTTAATTTAATGGATTTAAGCAATTCAATATTATTCCATGAAGAACTTGGTTTTGGCCCTGACTTTGTTAATTTAAATAATAGAAATTCATATAGTACTTTAGCTAAGGAAGCTATAAAGAAGAGGATAAGGCTTGAAACATTATCAGAAGAAATGAGAATATTATATGTTGCCTTTACAAGAGCAAAGGAAAAGCTAATTATTACTGGTGCCACAAGAGATTTAGATAAATCCATAAAAAATTGGGTAAGTGCTGCATCCTTAGATGAAAATATAATATTGCCATCGGAAGTATTAAAAGGAAAGTCATATTTAGACTGGATTGCCATGGCAATTTGTAAACATAGGCAGGGGGAAGAGCTAAGAGAACAGTGTGGTGCTTCTAGAGAGCTTATTGTGGATGATTTCTCTAATTGGGATGTGCAAATGTGGAGAAAAAGTGATATCCTTGGGGATAAAAATTTAGAGCCTGTGGATAAAATTGAAGAAAATACTTTAAATATAACAGCTACTAATATATCTGTGGATAAAGAAATAAAGAGAAGACTGGGATATAAATATCAATATGAAGAAGGCTCAATACTTCCAAGTAACGTATCTGTATCAGATTTAAAGCGTAAAGATTTGCAGTATGAAGATGAGGCAGAAACATTAGAGATATTTAGAGAAAAAGAAATAATCAAACCTAAATTCCTGCAAGAAGAAAAAGGATTTACTGCTGCTGAAAAAGGAACGCTTATGCATTATGTTATGTTAAGATTAGATTTTGATAGGGTAGGTAGTGTAGCAGAAATAAAAAAACAAATTGAAGAGCTTGTTTTAAATAAATCATTAACAGAAAAAGAAGCAAAAGTTATTAGATACACAAAGATATTCAATTTATTTAAAAGTGATTTAGGAAAGAGAATCTTAAAAGCTCATGAAGAAGGAAGAATGGTTCATCGAGAATTACCTTTCTTTACGGAAATAAGCAGTTTAGATATTAATCCAGAACTTAATAAGGAAATCTATCAAAATGAAAAGATTAGATTACAAGGAATAATAGATGGATTCTTTAAGGAAGAGGATGGAATAGTATTATTTGACTATAAAACAGATTACCTTGAAGAGGGAAATGAAGATGAAATTATAGAAAGATATATGGTTCAAATGAAGTATTATAAAGAAGCTTTAGAAAAGGTTACAGAAAGTAGAGTTAAAGAAGTATATCTTTATTTATTTGCTTTAGATAAGGAAGTACTATTAAAAGTTTAAAATATAAAGAGCTTATGGTTATGCCATAAGCTCTTTATATTTTTTAGCAAGATTTATTAGCTGATTTTTATTGTTCAGATCTTTATTATCAAGTACATCTTCTAAAAGTTTATGAAGAATTATACCTACTTCTTTGCCAGGAAGAATCTTTAATTCAGTAATTAAAGTCTTTCCATCAATGGCTAAATCTTTTAAAGTTAATGGTTCATTATTATCTAAGATAAATTTTGTCCTACTTTCCATAAAATCAACTTTCTTTAAGAAAGGAACAGGATCCCATAGTGCATTTATATCAGCTCTTTGCAAATCAAATAAAATAAATATATTTTCCTTGCCTACATTATTAATAAGCCTTTTAATTTCACCATCTGTAGGCATGTAAGAAACATTTAAAACAAGATGATGCTTAATAAGAGCAGAGATACTTTCAATAGTTAAATTATCAAATTTAAGTCTTTTAAGTACGTCCATAACCATCTTTGCTCCTTCTTCACTATGACCAGGAAAATAATGATGACCATTAGGCAGTGCTGTAATAGTATTAATTTTACCTATATCATGAAATAAGGCAGCCAATCTTAAATTAAGGTTAGCATATGTGTTATTAAGAACTTTTAAAGTATGAGTAAATACATTTCTATTATGGTTATTACAAAGTGGTGTATATTCAACAAGGTCATTTATTTCAGGGAGAATTATAGAAAGCATATTAGTTTCTCTTAGGGTTTCTATTCCTTCACAAGGATTATCAGAAAGTAGAATCTTACACAATTCATCCCTAATTCGTTCATTACTTATATTATTGATAAGTTGAACATTATCTTTGATAGCATCGTATGTCTTAGATTCAATAGAAAAACCTAATTGGGCACTAAATCGTATGGCTCTAAGCATTCTAAGAGCATCTTCATTAAAACGTTTATTAGGATCACCAACAGCTCTAATAACTTTATTTTTTAAGTCATCCATGCCGTTAAAATAATCTATAAGACCTTCCTTATCATTATAGGCAAAAGCATTTATTGTAAAGTCACGTCTAGATAGGTCTTCTTTTAAATCTTTTACAAACTCAACTTTTTCAGGGCGTCTATTGTCTATATAGTTTTCTTCAGTCCTATAGGTGGTGACTTCAAAGTTTTCTTTATCAATGACAACGGTAACTGTGCCATGCTTAATGCCTGTAGGAATTGTTTTAGTAAATAAATTTTCAGTTATTTCTGGTAAGGCTGATGTTGTAATATCAAAATCCTTTGGCTTTAATCCTAGTAAGGAATCACGAACACATCCTCCTACCATAAAAGCTTCATAATTATTATTATAATAAGTGTCAATTATAAACTTAACATTTTTAGGTATATTAATATTCATATAAAACATCCTTTTAGATTTTAATAATAATTATTTTACCATACATTATAATATAATCACTACATGGGAGTGGATTAAAGATCTAATCTAATTAATAATAACTTTAGTATCATCATCGATATTATCATAAATCCATTTAGCATCTTCTGTGTTTAAGCGTATACATCCATGAGAAGAAGGTGTTCCTAAAGTATAATCAAGAATTTGACTTTGGCTTTCATCATAAGGTAAAGAGTGAAATAAATAATCACCAAGAAATTGAACCCAATACTTTCCGCCTTGGCCATAATCCTCAGAATAAAACCATTCTCCACGATTAGTTACAGTAAAGATACCTTTAGGAGTTTCTTCGCCAGGAATGCCTGTGGAGCAAATATATTCATTTACTAGTGACCAATCATTAATATAGCCGTTGTAGACAGAAACAAGTTGATTATTAATATCTACATGAATTAAATATGGTGTATTGCTGGATATATTTAAAGTGTTAATATTGGTAGAATTTATGGTAGTTAAAATCAAATTAGAGGCTGTTTCATCATCTGCATATGTTATTGAAGCAAGATAATTAGTACGCTTATTATCAATTTCAGCTATTTTGGCATCAATTGCTTCGTCATCAGCTGGTAATATTGAAGTATCATAATTTGATAATAAATCTATGGCTTTGGAAAAGTATTCATTATGCGATAAATCTTCTGCTTCAGCAATAAGATTATTTCTATATTTATTCCTACAATCTTCAAGCATATCTTTAGCTTTGGCATAATAATTTCCTTCACTTGTAGGTATTTTGTTTAAAAGCTTTATGGCATAAGAAAAATTATTATTATTGTAAGCTTCAGAAGCTAGCTCTAACAATGAGTTGTAACCATGAGAAGTTGAAGGACAATAATTTTCATCTAGAACAAGAATTAGTTTATCTAAAGATGAATTTAAAATATTATAGGAATTTATTTCATTAAGATAAACTAATGCTTGAGAATTTGTAATAGAGTTATTTTTAAGATTTTTACAAAGAATATTCACCACTGAAGTAAAATATTTATTTAAGTCAGAGGTTTTAGAATTTTTCTTAATGATATTAATAATTTTATTGGCTGATAAAGTTTTTTTAGCTTCATTAAAATTTCCAGAACTAAATTCAGTATAAAAATTATTCATAGTATTAGTGTAGGAAATATTAATATAGTAATTAAAAGAAATAAATAAAATGGCTAACACCATAAAATAAGTCAAAAATTTAAATATATTAAATTTTTTAAAGTTTAACTTTATAAACAAAAGTTATCCCTCCTTAGCATATTCATATAATAATGTTTGACAAAATAATGAAATTATAAACACATATGTGAAAATTTATAGACAAAAGATATGGGGAAAATATTTAATGTAATTATATTTTTTTTATTTTAAAGGACAATAAAGAAATTGTAATTTATTGAAAAATATGGTAATATTAAAATAATCAATAAAATATCTTGGGGGATACAAGTAAATGAAGGACAATAATAGAATATTATCAAACGATGAAAGTAATTTAATGTCGATAAATGAATTACCAAAGAATAATGATCAATTTTTATTAAATATAATTCATGATTTGAGAAGTTATTTAAATGTTATAACATCAGCTGCCCAGTTTATGGAACATAATACTTATAAAGGTGATAATAACCTTAAATATATTGAGATAATAAAAAGAAATAGCTTTAAAATGTTAAAGTTAATAAATAATTTAATAGATTCTAACAAGATAAAAAATAATTATTATAAATTAAATAAGAAGAATATTGATATAGTTCCTATGCTAGAAAATACTATAAGCTGTGTAGAGAAGTTTGCTTCCGAGAGAAATATAAGACTTGTTTTTGATACAAATGAAGAGGAATGCATTATGGCAATAGATCCAGAAGCAATAGATAGAGTTGTAATGAATTTATTATCTAATGCAATAAAGTTTTCTAATGAGAATTCAGAGATTTATATTAATTTATTAGTAAAGGACAAAGAAATTGAATTATCCTTCAAAGATGAGGGTTGTGGTATTTCTAAAGAAGAAAAAGAAAGAGTTTTTGAAAGATTTTATCAAGGAAAAAATAATGACAATATAGAAGGCAGTGGAATAGGATTAAACTTATGCATGCTTTTTGTTAAAGCTCATGGCGGAAAGCTACTTTTAGAAAGTGAAATTAATAAAGGATCTATATTTACTGTAATTTTACCAAGAAAAATAGAAGAAAATATTGAAACAATAAAAGAAGGTAGTAATTTAATTAATAAGAATCAAGAGATAGAAATAGAATTTTCTGACACATATAAACTTTAAAATATATTTTTTTTGTTGATATATTAATTAGTTTATGTTAATATTAATACTGTTAAGGAGCGTTAGTTAAACGGATATAACACGCCGCTACGGACGGCGCATTAAGGGTTCGATTCCTTTACGCTCTGCCAAACACCGATTTTTATAAATCGGTGTTTTTTTATTGCATATTATATTTTTTAATACAGTGGTTAAATTAATAGTATAAGTTTATATAAGGCGGTATGTATATGACATTGCTGATAAATCAATTAGATGAACATAATGAAAGTGGTATTATTTATTTAATTAAAAATAAGGTAGAGGAAGTATTGTTTTTATACGATACTGAGCAGGAAGATTTGATGAAAAGTATAAAGGAGTACTATTCATCAAATTTTTCAAATATAAAGCTATATGAAGAAAGAATCACTGAAGGAAATATAGATGAATTTAAAGAAATACTTGAAAAATATAAACGAGATGATATGATTATTAATCTTACTGGTGGAAAGCGAATAAATTCATTAATATTATTGAATTTATGTAAAGAAAATAAAATTAAATGTTTTTATACAGATATAAGAAAAAAACTTATGTACAGTTTTAATGAACAGTTATTAAAGACTAAAGAAGAAATTGAAGATTTAAATTTACTATCAATAATAAAAGGTTTTGGTGGGAATATAGTAGAAGATTCCTATGAATTATGTTTAAAAGATGATTTAATATATTTTTCAAAACAGATTTATAATAATTTAGATTTATGGAATAAACATAAACAAAGATTATATGATAATTCAATTTTTCTACATGAAGAAAATAATCCTGAAATTATCCATATTGATTATAGTAGAATTGAAGATGAAGAAAAAAAATTATTGGATTTGATACTTAATAAGATGAAGGAAATGAATGAAATAGTTTTTAGTAAGAATAATGATAAAGTAAAGGTGCGTTTTTTAAATAATTATATTAAAGGATTTATCTTTAAAAGTGGAACATGGTTAGAAATAGCCACTAATAATTTACTTAAGAATATTAAAGAAATAGATGAATGTAGGAATGGTGTTATTTTTTTATGGAATAATGGCAGAAAAACTGTAAGAAATGAATTAGATGTAATAGCGGTAAAAGATTCAGTTCCTATATGTATATCATGTAAAGATAGTGATAAATATAATGAAATGGCTTTAAATGAGTTAAATGTTTATGCTAATAAAATAGGGGGCAAAAATGCTTATAAAATTCTTGTTGCCACTAAAGAGCCCATAAAAGAACCAGTAAAGATGAGAGCAAAGGAAATGGGAATACACCTTGTTATCTTTGACGGCAATGAAGAAAAATTCATAAACAAAATAAGGAAAATAATTATAAATGATGAACTTAGTAAATGATGAATGATGAATTAAGGAGGAAACTCGAAGAGTTTCTAGGAAAATAATTTTTCTAAACTCTTCGAGTTTATTCCAAAATTCATCATTCATCATTCTTAATTCATAATTTTTTTTCCGATTTTTTCTCCCATTTGTACTGCTGATTCAAAGCCTAAAGAAGATTGAATAAGTATATCTTCATCTATTTCTACAGTACCTGGTTTAAAGAATAAGATAGTTGTTGATCCACCAAATTTAAAGTATCCTTTTTCATCACCTTTAGATACTTTTTTGTTAGGACAATAGCTTTGAATTATTGATCCAACGCATGTTGCACCAACTTCCACATGAATTATATCTCCAAAGTTTTCTGATCTAAAGATAGACCATTCTCTTTTATTTTGACAGTAAAGTTTAGCAACTCTTTCTAAAGCTGTAGGATTAACAGAATAATAGTTACCTTTTATAAAGTGATTTTCTAAAGGAGTTCCATTATCTACAAAGTGAAAACGATGATAATCAGTTGGACATAATCTTAAGACAATACATGTACCACCTTCATATTTTTTTGCCACATCATTATCTTCTAATAATTCAGCCAAGCTATAATGAATATTTTTTACTTGTACTAAGTTTTCCATTGATATGTTAGTATATGCTAGCAATCTTCCATCACCTGGAGATATAAGTATATTTGAAGCTTTATCAAAAGGTCTTGCTTCTGGAAGCAGCTTTCTTGCAAAGAAATCATTGAAATTTTTATAAGTATCTATACTATCAGCACATTTGCTCATATCTATAGAAAATGAGTTTATAAATGATTTAATTTTTCTTTTACTAAATTTTGTATTACAAAAAAAGCCATAAATTTTTGAAAAAAGTTTTCTTTTAACAAAGAGTTCTAATAAGCTCTTGCCTAAAGGAGATTCATACGTCCATTTAATGTATTTTTCTCCAGCAACCTTCTCAATATCATATTTTGATGTTTTTCTATTGTAAATTCGTATCATTACTTAATACCTCAATAAAAGATTTTTAGTATGTATATTATCCATATTACCATATTTTCATGAAAATATGGTAAATAAAAAAGTGGCAAAAGCCACTTTAATAAGAAAATATATGAAATTATAAGCTGAATTTTTCTAAGAATTCATCATATGACATAGATCTATCGAAGATTGAACCATTGTCATCAATTCTAATTATTCTATTAGCTATAGTTTGAACGAATTGGTGGTCATGAGAAGCAAATAAAATATTGCTGTTATAATCCTTTAATCCGTTGTTAACAGCTGTAATAGATTCAAGGTCTAAGTGGTTAGTAGGACCATCTAAAACTAATACGTTAGCGTTAGTAAGCATCATTTTAGAAAGCATACATCTAACTTTTTCCCCTCCAGATAATACATTAGCTTGTTTTAAAGCTTCTTCTCCAGAGAATAACATTCTACCTAAGAATCCCCTTATATAACTTTCAGATTTTTCTTCAGAGTATTGTCTTAACCAGTCAACTAGGCTTAAGTTGCAGTCATTGAAGTATTCAGAGTTATCCATTGGGAAGTAAGCAGATGTTATTGTTATTCCCCATTTGTATGAACCTGCATCTGGTTCCATTTCACCATTGATTATTTTGAATAAAGTAGTGATGGCAATTTCATTACCAATGAAAGCTATTTTATCTTCTTTATTAACTCTGAAGCTTACGTTATCTAATACTTTAACACCATCAATAGTCTTGCTTAATCCTTCAACTGTTAAGATATCATTTCCAACTTCTCTTTCAGGTTTGAATCCAACGAATGGATATCTTCTGCTTGATGGTTGAATATCATCTAAAGTGATTTTATCTAATAATTTCTTACGAGATGTTGCTTGCTTAGATTTAGAAGCATTAGCACTGAATCTAGCAATGAAGTCTTGTAATTCTTTAATCTTTTCTTCTTTTTTCTTGTTTTGATCTTTAGCCATTTGAGCAGCTAATTGACTTGATTCATACCAGAAGTCATAGTTACCAACATATAATTTAATTTTTCCGAAGTCAACGTCAGCCATGTGAGTACATACTTCGTTTAAGAAGTGTCTATCATGGGATACTACGATAACTGTACCTTCAAAGTCACCTAAGAAGTTTTGTAGCCATCTGATTGATTTAATATCTAAGTGGTTAGTAGGCTCGTCCAGAATTAATATTCCAGGATTTCCGAATAAAGCTTGAGCAAGTAATACTTTTACCTTTTCTGCTCCTGTAAGTTCTGAAACTTTTTTGTAGTGCATATCAGTTCCGATACCTAAACCTTGTAAAAGTGATGACGCTTCAGATTCAGCTTCCCATCCATTTAATTCAGCAAATTCACATTCTAATTCAGAAGCCTTTATACCATCTTCATCAGAAAAATCAGGTTTTGCATATAAAGCATCTTTTTCTTTCATTATGTCATATAGTCTTTTATTTCCCATGATTACAGTTTCTAAAACTTCGAAATCATCATATTGATAGTGATCTTGTTTTAAAACTGACATTCTAGTATTTGGAGCAATTACAACTTCACCAGTATTTGGTTCAACTTCTCCAGCTAATATTTTTAAAAATGTACTCTTACCAGCACCATTGGCACCTATAACACCATAACAGTTACCAGGAGTAAATTTAATATTTACATCTTCAAATAATTTACGAGAACCATATCTTAAACTAACGTTTAATACATTTATCACTAAATCTACCTCATTTCATTTATTATTCTTTCGATATTATAACATAAATTAATATTAAATAAATGAAAATGTGCAATATTAGGAGAGTAAATTAGTGAGAAAAATGTAAAAAAACTTAGCTATAAAAAGTTTATTCTATTTAATTAATTACAATAGGATAATAAAGAAAATATTAAATTATTCTTTATTATATTACATAGCAAAATACTGAAATAAAGTGGCTTAAGCTACCTAATATAATAAATATGTGGAAAATTTCATGAAATTCAAATTTACCTATTTTTAGTTTTTTAGGCTTAGCACCATAGATTATTCCACCGATTGTGTATAGTACGCCACCAAATACTAGCCAAAAAATGCTCATGGCAGGAAGGTTAACACATAGAGGCTTTAGCATAAAAATTGAAGCCCATCCCATTCCTATATACATGGAAGTTTGCAGCCATCTTGGGCAATCGAACCAATAAAGCTTAAATATTATACCAATTATTGCAATAGTAAACATTATTAAAAGCATTGGTAATCCAATGGAATTTTTTAATGAAATTAAACAAAATGGAGCATAAGATCCAGCTATTAAAACAAAAATCATTGAGTGGTCAAGTTTTTGAAGAACGTTAATAACTTTTTCATTGGACATTATGCCATGATAGGTACCAGAAATAGTATAAAGAAGTATTAGACAGATTCCAAAAATAGTAACAGAAAGTATTGAATTAAATGTTGGATTAGTTAGTATAACTTTTACCAACATGGCAATTAATGCAATAAAAGATAGTAATGCACCAGCTAAATGAGTAATAGAATTAATAGGTTCTCTAAGTTTATTCGTCATAAAATACACCTCACACTCGATGTAGTTTTGTAAACTACTTATTATTATATTAATATTATGAAGTAGATATCAGTACAAGTCAAAAGTGATTAGCTTTGAAATTTGCTTATATTTTCCTGAAAAATAAGGTTAAACTTGAAATATTAATTAAATACTATTAATATTAAAATATATTAACTGTATGATATAGTTTTAGAAACTATATGGAGGTATTATGAAAATTAATGATATTTTTAATGAAATGAATTTTGATAGCAGAATTGAACTAGAAGAAATGCCAGAGCTTGATTTATATATGGATCAAGTTATACAACTTTTCGAAAGTAAGCTTTCTTCATTAAAGAGAAATGATGATGAAAAGATATTAACAAAAACAATGATTAATAATTATGCTAAGGGTAAATTATTATTACCTATTAAGAATAAGAAATATACTAAAGAGCATCTTATTATTATGGCCTTTATTTATAATTTAAAAGGTGCACTATCTATAAGTGATATTAAGATTAGTCTTGATGAAGTTATAGCAAATTATGATGAAGAAAAAGCTAGTGATTTAAGAGATTTATATAATGACTACTTATATGAAAGCAAAGAGGATGAAGAAACTTTTAAAAGAAGTATTGAAGAAAAAATAGAAGACTTGGATAAGCGAGTTTCTACATCAGAGAATTTACAAAATGATTATAAAAAGAATTTTCTTCTTTTATGTTCATTAGTAAATATGAGTAATATGTATAGAAGAGCCAGTGAAAAATTAATAGATGAGTTTTTTACAAAAAATAATGAATAAAGGAGAAAGAGAAATGAAGGGTTCTATGGAGCTTAAAAATGAACTTTTTAAGATTGATGGTAAAGGATATAAGGCATATAAAGCACTAGAAGGAAGATATGATTTTAAAAAATATGTTTTATCCATAGACCATGTTCAGGGAGATCCATTTGCTTCACCATCAAGAGTAAGGGTTATCATTGATAATAAAGTTGCTCAAATCCCTGAAGAGTTATTTGATAATAAGAATAAGGAAATTGCTGTATGTGATTTTTTAACTAGATTATTTAGCAAAAACATTAGAAATCAAAGTGAGAAAATATTTGGTTCAGGAAAAAGTGGTTTAATAGAAATAAGCAGATGTCCACAAGAAATATTAGAAAGAACAGCCATTATAAGAAATAAAAGCTTTTTTGAGGCTAGATTTTATGTAGGATTCCCAGCTAGAGGAAGAAGCGTGTTAGCAAGAGAGTTAGAAAAGATAATATTTAATATAATTCCTAACATAGTGGAAAGCACTTTTATTTATGAAAATATTGATAAGTTGGCTTTAATTAATAGAGTTAAATTAATGGAAGATCAGTGCTTTATCAGAGAAAATCTTAAGGAAAAAGGATTGGTAGCCTTTGTAGCCAATGGATCAATATTACCTAGAGAAAGTGGTATTTCTGCAAGACCATTAAGAGATGGTAAGAAATTTGTTTCACCACAAGCTTTAGAAGTGGAATTTGATACGCCAAATAGAGGGAAGATAAAAGGTATGGGAATACCAAAAGGAATAACTCTTATTGTAGGAGGCGGATACCATGGAAAATCAACTTTATTAAAGGCATTAGAACTAGGTATATATAATCATATAGAAGGTGATGGCAGAGAGTTTGTAATCACAGATGAAAGTGCACTTAAAGTAAGAGCTGAAGATGGTAGAGCAATAACATCAACGGATATTTCTTTATTTATTAATAATCTACCAAATGGAAAAGATACTGTTAAATTTAATACGGAAAATGCCAGTGGAAGTACTTCTCAAGCAGCTAATATTATTGAAGCAATAGAAGGGAAAGCTAAAGTTCTTTTAATAGATGAAGATACATCAGCTACGAACTTTATGATTAGAGATGATATAATGCAGCAGCTGGTGGTTAAAGAAAAGGAGCCAATAACTCCATTTATAGATGTGGCAAAAAGTTTATATAAAAGATTAGGTATTTCAACTATATTGGTTGCAGGAAGCTGTGGAGATTTCTTTGATATAGCAGATTTAGTTATACAGATGGATTGTTATGAACCATATGAAGTTACAACTAAGGCAAAAGAATTAAGCAGAGGAAAGATAAGTTTAAGAGATGATTTAGATATATATATTGATTTTGGAAGAGTTCTAGTTAAAGGATCCATATCTGAAGGACCTAAAGGTATTAAGATTAAAAACTTAGGAAAAGATGGTTTATCCATTAATAAAGAAAATATTGATTTAAAGTCAGTAGAGCAAATTGTTGATAGTGAACAAATAAATACTATTGGTATGACAATTAAATTTATAGAAGATAAATATTCAGGAAAAGATTTAACGGTTGAAAAAATAGTAGATGAAATAGAAAAGAATCTTACTAAAAATTTAATAGGCATAGATAACACAAAAGGTGGAAATGGAAGTTTGGCTATGCCAAGAAAACAAGAAATACTTTGTGCAATAAACAGACTTAGAACTTTAAAAATTAAAAAATAACTTTTAAATATAAACTTAGATAATTATAAATTAAGAATGATGAGTGATGAATTTTAACTCAGCTCATTAATTCTTAATTTTATATTTTTTAAACTCGTATGTAAATATTTAGAAAAGTTGAGAAAAAATGTAGTATATTTTTTTAAAATATGGTAATATTAGTTATAGAAAGAAATAATGGCCTGTTGGTCAAGCGGTGAAGACGGCACCCTCTCACGGTGCAATCAGGGGTTCGATTCCCCTACGGGTCACCATACAAAAAAAGCAGTACTGACGTACTGCTTTTTTTCAATTATGAATGATGAATTACGAATGATGAATTAAGGAGGAAACTCAGAGAGTTTCTTTAATAAATGTAAAATTAAGAATGAAAAATGAAAAATGAATGATGAAATTCTTACAGAATTTCTGAAAATTATATTTTTCTAAACTCCCGTAAGGAGTTTATTCCTAAATTCATCATTCATCACTCATCATTCATCATTATTAAAAAAATTCCCCAAAGGGAATTTTTTTAAAATAAGAAATTAGCTATTAATACTATGATTGGTAGTGTAACTAAAGTTCTTTCTAGGAATATTAGTATTAAGTCTTTTAAATTTACAGGGATTTTTGATCCAAGTAAAAGTCCGCCTACTTCAGACATATATACAAGCTGTGTTACTGACACACAAGCAATAATAAATTTTGTCATTTCGCTAGTTATAGTATTAGCAGCTAAAACTGATGGCAATAGCATATCTGCAAAACCAACAATTAATGTTTGAGATGCAGCTGCAGCTTCAGGAACCTGAAGAAGTTTTAAAATAGGTATGAAAGGTGTACCTAATACTTGGAATATAGTAGTGTATTCAGCTATTGCTAAAGCTAATGTTGCAAGACACATAACTACAGGTAAAACTCCAAACCACATATCTAATACATTTTTAAATCCGTCGCTAAAGAATTCCTTAACATTAGAAGAATTGTCTGCTTTTTCTAAGGCCTTTTTATATCCCCATGAGAAAGAATTATATCCTTCAGGAATTGTTTCTAAGTCTTCTTTAACATTATCATTATAATATGTATCACTCTTTTTTGATAAAGGTGGTATTCTTGGAACGATTATAGCAGCAACAATTCCAGCAAAAGAAACTGTTAAATAGAATGGAATAAACATATGAGAAAGCCCAACCTGACTTATAACTACTAAACTAAATGTAATTGATACAGCAGAGAATGTAGTGCTTATTGTGGCAGCTTCTCTTTTAGTGTAAAATCCGTCTTCATATTGTTTGCTAGTAAGTAATATTCCTAATGTCCCATCACCAAGCCATGAAGTGATACAATCAATTGATGAACGTCCAGGTAATTTGAATATTGGTCTCATAACCTTTGTTAATAATGAACCAAAGAATTCTAGAAGTCCAAAGTTTAAAAGTAATGGCAATAATAAACCTGCAAATAAGAAAATAGAAAATAAAACTGTTAATAGATCATTTAATACAAAGGCACCAGTTGAATCTCCAATAATAAATTCAGGTCCTATACCAAAAAGTGCTAATAAACTAAATATTGCACCAAATACTCTTGCTAAAAGCCATAAAGGTCCAACATTAAATAATGTTTTTAAAAATTTATTTTCTAAAATAAATTTTGGCTTAAATATTCTAGTAATTGTACCCATTACAGCAGAAATCACCAAAATAAAAGTTATTATGTAAATTAATGATGCACCTAAAAAGTTTACTAAAGCATTTGAGAAAATAGCTATTGGAATAGTTATTTGGTCATTATACTTAATAGGAATCATAAAAAGAATTATTCCTAATAGAGAAGGTAGTATAAATTTTAAATTGTTTTTTATGTTAGCATTCGAATTATATTTTATATTTGAACCTTCCATTTTTTCCTCCTTTGTTTGTATTATAAATTTATAAATATACATCGATATTCATTTTATATGCAAAAATATTAAAAATCAAGAGTATTTATGCATAAAAATAGAAAAATATTTATAAATATAAAAAAGTTAAATCTTTTATTATAGTTTGGATAAAACTAAAGATAAATATAGCTTTGTCATTAAAAATATAGAAAAATAAAATAAAACTAATTATAATTAAATAAAAAATACTTTATCACTTTATTACAATAGAACATATACATAAAAAGATAAGATAAACTACATAGGAGCTGGGATAGTGAATTATAGAAAGAATATTAAAAATCATAAAAGAATAGTAGTAAAGGTAGGAACTTCAACATTAACATATAGCAACGGTAATATAAATTTATCAAGAATAGAAAAATTAACTAGAGTATTATCAGATTTGATGAATAGTGGTAAAGAAGTAGTTCTTGTTACTTCAGGAGCAGTTGGTGTAGGAGTAAATAAACTTAAACTTAAAGAAAGACCAAAGACAATAAAAGAAAAGCAGGCAGCAGCTGCTGTTGGTCAAAGTGAGCTTATGCATATATATGGTAAGTTTTTTGGAGAGTACAGCCATATAGTTGGCCAAGTGTTATTAACAAGAGATG
Organism: Clostridium sp. CAG:221; assembly: GCA_000435835.1. Lineage (GTDB taxonomy): Bacteria > Bacillota > Clostridia > Clostridiales > Clostridiaceae > Clostridium. The sequence continues at coordinate 7,752 of FR883396.1, read as the reverse complement.
TAGTGGAAGATGAGCATATAAGAGAAAATGTTGTTAATACTTTTGAGACATTAATTGAAAATAAGGTAATTCCAATAGTAAATGAAAATGACACAGTAGCTATAGATGAAATTGAAAATATAGTTAGATTTGGTGATAATGATAATTTATCGGCAATTGTTGCAGGATTAGTATCAGCAGATCTATTAATAATATTATCTGATATAGATGGATTCTATGATTCTGATCCAAGAAAAAATCCAGATTCAAAGATGATAAAGGAAGTAATTGAAATTACTAAGGAATTAGAGGAATGTGCTGGTGGAGCAGGAACAAGCTTTGGAACAGGCGGTATGGCCACAAAGTTAACAGCTGCAAAAACAGCTACAAGAGCTGGTGTTGATATGGTATTAGCCAATGGAGATAATCCAAAGATTCTTTTTGATATAGTTAATGGAGAGGAAATAGGGACGTTATTTATTAAGAATTAGGAGGTAAATATGAGTAGTTTAATTAGTTTGGGGAAGAAAGCAAAAGAAGCAAGCTATATTTTAGGTAATCTTTCTTCTAAAGATAAAAATGATGCATTATATGCTATGGCAGATTCTCTTATTAAAAATTCTGAAGTAATAATTGAAGCAAATAAGAAGGACCTGGAAGCATCAAGAGCAAAAGGAACTAGTGAAAGCATGCTTGATAGATTAGCTTTAAATGCAGCAAGAATTGAAGGTATGGCTAATGGCCTTAGACAAGTGGCATCATTGGAGGACCCTGTAGGTGAAGTTTTAGGAATGTGGACTAGACCTAACGGGTTACAAATTGGTAAGAAGAGAGTTCCAATGGGGGTTATAGGAATTATATATGAAGCAAGACCAAATGTTACTAGTGATGCAGCAGGACTTTGCTTTAAATCAGGAAATGCTGTAATTTTAAGAGGTGGAAGTGAAGCAATAAATTCTAATAAGGCTGTTACAACAGCATTAAGAGAAGGATTAAAATCAGTAGGATTAGTGGAAGATGCAGTACAACTAGTAGAAGATACATCTAGAGAAGTTGCAACAGAAATGATGAAACTAAATGATTATATAGATGTATTAATACCTAGAGGTGGAGCAGGACTTATAAAAGCTGTAGTTAATAATGCAACAGTACCTGTTATTGAAACTGGAACAGGAAACTGTCATATATATGTAGATGAAGATTGTGACTTTGAAATGGCAAAGAATATTATAATTAATGCTAAGACTTCAAGACCATCAGTATGTAATGCAGCGGAAAAGCTATTAATTAATGAAAAGGTAGCAGGAAAGTTTATGCCAATTATCTTTGAAGCATTAAGGGAAAAAGATGTTGAAATAAGAGGTGATGAATCACTAAAAGCCTTAGATGATAGTGTTATTTTAGCATCTGAAGAAGAATGGTATAATGAATATTTAGATTACACTATTGGTGTAAAAATAGTTAAAGATATAAATGAAGCTATTAATCATATAAATAAATTTGGTTCAGGGCATTCAGAAGCTATAGTTACTAAGAGTTATGAAGCTTCTCAAACATTCCTTCAAAAAGTGAATGCAGCGGCTGTATATGTTAATGCATCAACAAGATTTACCGATGGAGAGGAATTTGGATTTGGAGCAGAAATAGGTATAAGTACACAAAAGCTTCATGCAAGAGGTCCAATGGGACTTAAGGAACTTACAACTGTTAAGTATATTATTTTTGGTAACGGACAAATAAGACAATAAAAAAATAGGCATATTAAATATGTCTATTTTTTATTTTGGTTAATTTAGTACACTTTTAATTATTTCTAGTTTATTAAGCCATAAAGGCAAAAAAATCCTAAGGTTATTAAGTTAGGGGGATAAATAACTCTAGGTTAGGGGTAATAATAATGTTTTAACTACTTTACAACTATTATAATAACTTATTAATATGTCAGTTTAATGTCATACTAAAAATAAATTCAAAAAAATTAACTTAGATAAGTATAAGAAATAAGACATGTAACTAGTAAAAATATTATTGATAATGTATTATTTTTAATAGTTATATTTTTAATATTATTTGGAGGAGTTATATGAAATTTAAGATATGTAAATTTGATGAGCTTACAGTTATGGAGATGTATGAAATAGCTAGATCAAGGTTTGAAGTCTTTGCAATGGAACAAAAAATCATCCAAGAGCCTGAATTAGATGGAGTAGATAAAGACTGTTATCAAGTTTTCTACATGGATAATGGAAGAGTTATAGCATATTGTAGAATAGTGCCTGCAGGAATTGCCTATGACAATATATCATTAGGCAGAGTGTTGGTGTTAAATGATTATAGAAGAAAAGGTTTAGCACAAATAATGATAAAAGAGGCTCTTAAATTTATAAAAGAAGAATTGAAGGAAGATACTGTAGTATTATCAGGTCAAGTTTATGCAAAAGGATTATATGAAAGTGTTGGATTTAAGGCAATATCAGATGTATATGATGAAGTTCATATCCCACATGTAAAAATGAAAATTGAATTATAGTAGGCTTAGCATTGACTAAGCTCTTTTTTATATATAAATATACGAGAAAATTTTATAGGTAAAGGAAAAACAAGTACAAAAGTGAAAAAGATATCATACTATGTTACAAAGAAAAAAGAGGTGAGAGTAAATGGTTTATTTAATCGCTTTTTGTTTGTTTGTAATATTAACTGTGTTAGCGATATTTGGTATATATGAATACTATGAAAGAAAATATATAGTAAATTTAAAAGAACTTCCAAAGTCTTATGATGTAATTATTGTGCTTGGTGCTGGCATAAGGCCTGATGGTACTCCTTGTGATATATTAAAAGATAGGCTATTTACTGCTGCAAAGGTGTATAATGAAGGTATATGTAGAAAAGTTCTTTTAACAGGTGAACATAGAGATGAAGATTATAGTGAGATATTTTCTATGAAGAATTGGATAATGCAGTATAATATTGCAGAAAAAGATATAATTCTTGATGGATATGGTTATTGTACTTACGATAGTATTTTTAGAGCAAAAGATAAATTGAAAATTAATAAAGCTATAATATCAACTAATAGATATCATTTGCCAAGAGCAATTTATATTGCTAGGAGGATTGGGGTTGAAGCATATGGTATTGCTTCAGACTTAAGGCAATATGATAGAATGAAAAAATATAGAAAAAGAGAAAGATTGGCACAAATTAAAGATTTCTTTTTAGTTAACTTTTCACTGAAAAAGAGGAAAGAATAAACTTAGTTAATTATGAACTTAGTAAATGATAAATTATGAATTAAGAATTATGAATTAATGATGAAATTCTTACAGAATTTCTGAAAATTATATTTTTCTAAACTCCCGTAAGGAGTTTATTCCACAATTCATCATTCATCACTCATCATTCATCATTATCTAAGTTCGTAATTCATAATTCATCATTACATAAAGGGGGAGTAAATGTTGAGTAATTACGTATTAATAACTGGTGGCAGTGATGGCATTGGTTTGGAGCTAGCAAAGTTATTTGCCAAAGATAAGCATAATTTGGTGTTAGCAGCTAGAAATATTGAAAAATTAAATAAAGCTAAAGAAATGCTAAAGGGTGAAGGCATAGATGTAAGAATAATATCTGTAGATTTATCATCTATGGAAGAATGTGAAAAACTGATAAAGTATATTGAAGATAATAATCTATCAGTAGATACTTTAGTTAATAACGCTGGCATAGGTTCTTTTGGAGAATTCAAGGATATAAGTTGGGAAAAGGAAGAAGCGCTTATTGATATTAATATTAAGGCTCTTAGTAAACTGACTAAGTATTTTTTACCTATGATAATAAAGGCAAAGCAAGGAGGAATTTTAAATGTAGCGTCAACAGCAGCATTTTGTAGCGGACCTAAAATGGCAGCATATTATGGTTCAAAAGCTTATGTTTTAAACTTAACAGAAGCAATACACGAAGAAGTTAAAAAGGATGGCATTAAAGTAAGCTGTCTTTGTCCAGGTCCAGTTAAGACTTCCTTCCAAGCAAAAGCAGGAATTGAAAAATCAGAAGGAGCTAAAAAATATTTAATGGAGGCAAAAGATGTAGCTAAAGAAGGCTATAAAGGCTTTAAGAAGGGAAAAGCAATCATAGTACCAGGAATTAAAAATAAATTTTTAGTTAATATAAATAAGTTTGTACCTAGGAGTATAGTTCGCAAAATAGTATTAAAAACAAATGAAAAGTAGGAGGAAAAGGATAGTGGGGATTTTTAGTGGATATATAATTGTATCAGATATGGATGGAACTCTTTTAAATAGTAAAGGAAAATTATCAGATGAAAATATAAATGCAATAAAATATTTTGTTAATAATGGCGGAAAGTTTACTTTAGCTACAGGACGTATGTTACCATCTGTTAAGAGACATGTGAATAAAATCAATGTTAATTTACCAGTGATAATTTATAATGGAGTAAAAGTTTATGATTGTAACAATGATGAAGTAATATGGGAAAGATATTTAGAAGAAAATAAAAAAAGAATTGTACAAGATATAAAAAAAAATAACCCTAATTTAGGAATAGAAATATATAGTGAAGAAGTAGTTTACATATTTCAAAGTTGCAAACAAACTGAAAGATTTAAGAATTTAGGATATGATGTAGTTTATGAAGTAAATGATGATATTTGGAATAAAAAATGGACTAAAGTTTTAATAATTGGCAGTAAAGAAGAACTAGATAATTTTGAAAAAAGTTATCATAAAGAATATGAAGATGCACTTATTAGAAGTTCAGATATTTATTTAGAGATGATACCAGAAGGCATATCAAAAGGACAAGCACTAAAAGAACTTATAAATAAAAATAATATTATAAATCATACTGTTATAGCTGTAGGAGATAATATGAATGATTTGGAGCTTTTAGAAGAGGCAGATTATGGGTTTTGCACGTTAAATGGTAGTGAGAAATTAAAAAAACTATCAAAATACATTGCATGTAGTAATGATGATAATGTAATGGAGTTCTTAATTAAATGGATTGAAAAAGAAAAAATATTTTCTAATTAAAATAAGTGTATAAGAGGGTATAATTTCTGCAAAAGCAAAAAATTGCAAATAATATCCTTATACTAGAAAGTATAAAATAAATATTTAATCTTGACATTAAGTGGAAGAAAATATAGAATGATATACAAGAATAATAAAAAAGTTAAAAAGTACACTTTAAATTGGTCCAGAGAGGCCAGAAAGGAGTATGTAGGTATGTTATACGCAAAACAATATAACTATAGTTACATCGTTGAATCATTAAATAAGTTTTCTAACCACGGTTTTAAATATTTAGAGGATAATAAGGAGATAATTTTACATTAAATTATCTCCCTATTATCCTTTTCTTTTTACGAATTTTTTTAAATAAAAAATAAGAAAAAGGTATTTAACATTGAGAAGCTTAGAAGTGTATTTTTAAAAAGTTTATACATAAAGCTAAAGGGAGGACTAAATAATGAAAGCAAGGCTTATACTTGAAAATGGAATGATTTTTGAAGGTAATGCATTTGGGCATTTAAAAGAAAGTGTTGGAGAAGTTGTATTTACTACAGGAATGACAGGGTATCAAGAGGTTTTAACAGATCCATCATACTATGGTCAGATTGTAACAATGACATATCCTCTTATAGGAAACTACGGAATTAATCTAGAAGATTCAGAATCTAAATCACCAAAGGTAAAAGGATTCATTGTAAGAGAAAACTGCCATTTTCCAAATAACTTTAGATGTGAAATGCAATTAGATGATTATTTAAAACAAAATAAGATAATTGGCCTAGAGGGAATAGATACAAGAGCTTTAACAAAAATATTAAGAAATAATGGAACTATGAAAGGTATTATTTCTTTAGAAAGCGAATCCTTAGATGAAGTGAAAGAAAAAATAGAAGGCTTTTCAAATAAAGAAGCTGTTAAATCAGTAAGTACTAAAAATTCATATACAATTGAAGGTTCAGGCAAACATGTAGCGATAATTGATTTTGGTATAAAGGCAAATATAATAAGAAACTTTAAAAAGAGAGGCTGTAAAATCACAGTATTCCCAATGGATATAACTGCAGAAGAAGTTTTAGCAGTAAATCCTGATTTAATATTTTTATCAAATGGCCCTGGAGATCCAGAAGATTTAACAGAAGTAATAGAAAATGTTAAAAAGTTAGTAGGGGTAAAACCAATAGTAGGTATTTGCTTAGGCCATCAATTATTAGCATTAACACTTGGTGGACATACTACTAAATTAAAATTTGGACATAGAGGATGCAATCATCCAGTTAAAGATTTAGAGACAAATAGGGTTCATATTACATCACAAAATCATGGATATGTGGTAAATGAGTTACCAGAAGATGTGGTAGCAACACATATAAACATAAATGATGGAACTGTGGAAGGTATGAAACATACTAAACTACCAATATATTCAGTTCAATTTCATCCAGAGGCTGCAGCAGGACCAAAGGATAGCGAATATATATTTGATAAATTTATGGAATATGCACTTTAGGAGGATTTTAAGATGCCATTAAATAGAGATATTAAAAAAGTTTTAGTTATAGGATCAGGTCCAATTATTATAGGTCAAGCAGCAGAGTTCGATTATTCAGGAACTCAGGCATGCCAAGCATTAAAAGAAGAAGGGGTAGAAGTTGTTTTAGTAAATTCTAACCCAGCTACTATAATGACAGATAAGGAAGTTGCAGACAAAATTTATATAGAGCCATTAACATTAGAGTTTGTGGAAAAAGTAATTGCCAAAGAAAGACCAGATAGCTTACTTGCAGGAATGGGTGGACAAACAGGGCTAAATCTTGCTGTAGACTTACATGATGCAGGAATATTAGATAAATATAATGTAAAAGTAATAGGAACATCCATAGAATCTATAAAAGAAGGTGAAGACAGAGAACTATTCAGAAATATGATGAATAGAATTAATGAACCTGTTATCACTTCAGAAATAGTAACAGATATGGAAGCAGGTATAGCTTTTGCAAATAAGATAGGATATCCAGTTATAGTAAGACCAGCATATACTCTTGGAGGTACTGGTGGTGGTATAGCTGAAAATGAAGATGAATTAAAGGTTATCTTAGCTTCAGGTTTACAATTAAGTACAATAGGACAAGTTTTATTAGAAAAATCAGTTAAGGGATGGAAAGAAGTAGAATATGAAGTAATGAGAGATTCTTACGGAAACTGCATAACTGTATGTAACATGGAAAATATCGATCCAGTAGGTATTCATACAGGTGACAGTATAGTAGTGGCACCATCTCAAACTTTATCAGATAAAGAATATCAAATGCTTAGAACAGCGGCTATCAATATTATAAATGCTGTAGGAATAGAAGGTGGATGTAATGTACAGTTTGCCTTAAATCCAAATTCATTTGAATATGCAGTAATAGAAATTAATCCAAGAGTTTCAAGATCATCAGCATTAGCGTCAAAAGCAACAGGATATCCAATAGCAAAGTTAGCAGCTAAGATAGCTTTAGGTTATGGTTTAGATGAAATAAAAAATGCAGTAACGCAAAAGACTTATGCATGTTTTGAACCTACTTTAGATTATGTAGTGGTGAAGATTCCTAAATGGCCATTTGATAAATTCTTTACAGCAGATAGAGAGCTTGGAACAAAGATGATGGCAACAGGAGAAGTAATGGCCATTGGTGCTAACTTAGAAGCTGCTTTATTAAAAGGTATAAGAAGTTTAGAAATAGGAAA
>FR883395.1 GCA_000435835.1 Clostridium sp. CAG:221 | reverse complement strand
TATTGGCACAATTGTTCAAAATAGTCTTGACATTAATACTTTGATGGAATGGGCAAGAGGCTTGAGCAGGTGACAGAGGAATTATCAAGCGTCCGTAAACAGCTTGAAAAGATGGAGCAGGAAAAGGCAGACAAGACCTTAAAGGCTACCGTCCGTAAGGCTGTGGAATCCTTAGAACAGCAATGCCAGAAGATGAAGGAGCAGTTGTTTGAAATCAAAACAGAGGTAAAAGCAAAGGCTTCTGAAATTGTGGCAGAGGCAAAAGCGAAGGGCAAAGCGGCACTTCATAAGGTATCTGAGTTCTTAGGCATTAAGGATAAGCTGGAGTCTGTCCGAGAGAATGTCCGTAAGAGTATTGCAGAGACAGAGCATACCATAAATAAATTGGATGCCTTTGGTAGCGGTATGAGGGAAGCCGGACAGAAGATTGCTAATACCTTCTGTACCTTTGCAGATAAGGAAACGGTTGATTATCCCGAAAAGGAAAAGAAGTTCTCTAAAACGGAGCTTGTGAAAAAGCCTTTCGAGGCAAAGAAAAAGCTGTATCAGAGAATGGAGCAATATCTGGATGAGGCACTTGATAAGGTGGAAAGTCTTGCCAAAGAGCCGGAGCGAATGAAGGATGTGGAAATGGCAGAGCCTTCCATGCTTGGAGCTGTGGCAGAGCCGGAATTTCAGTATGGGGCAGACGCCTTTGAAGCCTATCAGCAGTCAGGAAAAGCAGAGACAGAGGTTGTGTCAGAGGTAAAGGGTAAGAGCCGATAAGGGTGAAGTCCACTTGAATGAAAGGTGTAATTCAAGTGGACTTTTTGTCGTTTTCTGCAATAAAGGTTCATTTTCTGTCATGACTGTTGATAAAAAAATAAAAGACATTACTATATAGACTGTATCTTTTATGTTAAGGAGTAATTATTATGAAATTAAACTATGTGATCTGTGATGCAAAGATAATTGACAATGAAGATGTGAATGAGTTAGATATTACTTGAGTGATTTTTATTACGTATCAGAAGTATGAAATTCACATTACATTTGAAATGAAATAATGAAGCATATAAAAATAAAAGGATATTCCATTCTTGAATAAGAGGGCATATCCTTTTGAAATATAAGAAGTGTTGCTCTTGGGGTAATAACACATAATTGTCTTGTGGTAAATCCGTTTCTTTTTTATATTAACTGGCGAGGTTATATATTTAGAAAAGGAAATTACTAGTTTGTGGATTACCACATGCGATTTGTTTGATGAAGAAATACAGGTGCGTAAAAATTGAAGATTTCTTCAAAAAAGTTTTTTACTGTCTGTTTCATATTTCTCATCTCCTTTCGTTCTTTCTGAGGCAATCATAATCCAAAATAAGATATATTACTCGCCAAATCCATTCCAAAAGTAGACAAAAGTTGCAAATGGAGAAATATGTGCATGTTTGATTTTGGAAAATGCTAGGTTTCTATACTGTTTCTATACTCTGAAGGAGAAATGCCCTTCAATTTTTTGAATGTCCTGCTAAAATATAACGGATTATCATAACCGACAATACTAGCTACTTCGGTGATATTATACATATTGCTTTTTAGCAGAGCCTCAGCGTTATAAATACGAACAGATAATATGTATTGCAAAGGAGTAAAGCCGGTGTATTGTTTAAAATTTCGGATGAACCAGCTTGTACTCATATTATGGGTTTGAGCATATTCCTCGATATTTATTTCTTCGTTGTAATGCTCGTTGAAGTAGAGCGTTGCTACATCTATATCTTCTGAAATCTGACTGTTACTTACTCTTGCACTTGTTTGTAAATGTCTGTGAACCATAATGAAGATTTCTCTTAAATGCATTTCAAGTATTTCGTCATAATGTTCCTTACACATCTGTAATTCCTGAATCATTAATCTAAAATGATTCTGATAATCAAGTCCCTTACCACAGTAATAAACATGCTTTTCTTTTGTAAAGCCATAATAACGAAGAATGTTTGTTACATCATTTCCGGTAAAATGTACCCAATACACTTCTGTCTGATCTTCACCGTAGTATTCGTATTTTTGAGGTTCCTTTGGTCTGTATAAAACCATGTGACCAGCGGTGACAATTTCTTCTTTTCCGTTAAAGTGAAAATGAGCTTTTCCGGATGCAATGTATAGCAACTGAAAGTCAAGACGTCCACGTGGTCGCCATGTCGGTAATTTGGGACGAGTAAATAAATGGTAAGTGCCACAGCTTGTTACAATTAACGGGCTTGACTTGTCCTTGATGTCCATAGTCGTATTATTCAGATAAGCATTATTGGCATACATAGTGTTACCTCCTTAACTATAGTTTGTTCAATTTTTGATGTGCACTTTGCTGAAAAAAACGGATATAATCCGTGTTGTTTTGTTTATTGTATCATTTTGTGCATGTTTTGTCCAATTTTTGATATGTATTTTATAGAGTTAAATTAGTATAATTAAGTTACATTAATATGAATCTTGAAGAGGCAAACAAGAAGTTAAAAGAGAATAAGCAGAAAACCATAATAGCCTCTAGAGTGTGACTTTAGGGGATATCTACAGAAAGTGAGGTTTAATATGAAAGCAGAGATTAAATGGTTAGACAACCCGGAAATTTTTAGAATAAATCAGTTAGATGCCCACAGTGATCATAACTACTATCTGAATTATAAGGATTTGGAAAGTGGTGATAATAAATTGACACAATCCTTAAATGGACAGTGGGATTTTAGGTTTAGCATCAATGTAATGGAAAGACCGGCAGATTTTTACAAGACAGATTATGACAGAAGTGGATTTGATAAAATCATGGTTCCGGGACACATTGAACTTGCAGGATATGACCAGATTAGATATATCAATACACAGTACCCTTGGGAGGGTAAAAGGTATCTTAGACCTGCTCACAGCATTGAGGGTGCTGGTGCAGGAGAAGGAATGTTCAGCGAAGCACAGTATAATCCGGTAGGGTCATATATAAAAGTATTTGACCTTGATGAAAAGTTGCAGAATAAAAGAATTCGTATCTGTTTTGAGGGTGTGGAGGAAGCAATGTATATTTGGTTAAACGGTGAGTTTATCGGATATACAGAAGACAGCTTTACACCGTCAGAGTTTGATTTGACACCTTATATCAAGGAAAAGAATAATGTATTGGCTGTGCAGGTACACAAAATGAGTACAGCAGCGTTTTTGGAGGATCAGGACTTTTTCCGTTTCTTCGGTATATTCAGAAATGTAAGCTTAAAGGCTACTCCTGATATCCATGTGGAGGATATGTGGATTCAGCCTGTATTAAATAAGGATAATACAAGCGGTGCAATTAAAGTGGATGTAAAAATTTCTGCTTCTTCTGAAAGTACAGTAAGTGCAAAATTCATCTTATCTGATAAAGCAGGAAATAAGCTTTTATCCGAAGATTTAGTATTAACAGGCGATAAGAACATGTTGGCAGGAGCATTGACAGCAGATGTAAAAAAGGTTACTCCTTGGGATAATCATAATCCTTATCTTTATGATACATTTGTTGAAGTTTATACTGACAGAAAGCTTGCAGAGGTTATTCCATATAAGGTTGGATTTAGAAGAATTGAGATTATAGACAAGGTAATTCATTTAAATGGAAAGAGGCTTATCATTACCGGTGTTAATAGACATGAGTGGAGTGCAAAAACCGGACGGGTAATCGGTATTAAGGAAATGATTTCAGACATTCAGTGTATGACCAGAAATAACATTAATTCTGTTAGAACCTGTCATTATCCGGATCAGATACCTTGGTATTATATGTGCGATGAAGCAGGAATTTATGTTATGGCGGAAACAAATCTTGAAAGTCATGGTTCATGGCAGAAGCTGGGAGCAATCGAACCGTCATGGAATGTACCGGGTTCTGTACTACAGTGGCGAGAAGCTGTTGTTGACCGTGCAAGAAATAATTTTGAGACATTTAAGAACCATACTTCCATTCTGTTCTGGTCGTTAGGAAACGAATCCTATGCAGGTGATGATATAGAGGCAATGAATAAATTCTTCAAGGAAAAGAAGGATGGTAGATTAGTACATTATGAAGGTTCCTATTATACCAGAGAATATGAGGATACTATTTCTGATGTGGAAAGTCGTATGTATGCGAAACCGGAGGAAGTGGAGAAATATCTGATAAACAGTGCAAAAAAACCATATTTACTATGTGAATTTATGCATGATATGGGTAACTCCATAGGCGGACTCGGTTCTTACATGAAGCTAATTGATAAATATGAAATGTATCAGGGCGGATATATTTGGGACTTCATCGATCAGGCACTTCTTGTAAAGGATGAAGTGACAGGAAGAGAAGTTTTAAGATATGGTGGAGATTTTGATGACAGACCGTCTGATTATGAATTTTCAGGCAATGGAATTGTTTTTGCGGATAGAAGAGAAAAACCGGCAATGCAGGAAGTGAGGTATTATTATGGAATGTACATCTAAATTAAGAATCGTATATGGAGATTATACACTTGGAGTTCACGGAGAAGGTTTTGATTACGTTTTCTCTTATTCACAGGGCGGTCTGGAGTCTGTTGTGAAAAATGGATATGAGTGGCTTTATCGCTGCCCGAAGCCTACATTTTGGAGAGCACTTACAGATAATGACAGAGGAAGTAAGTTTCATATAAAAAGCGGAAGCTGGCTTGCGGCGGATATGTTTATTGACTGTAAGGAAATTGAGGTTATTACAGATGGCAAGTCGCAGGGAAAACCATGTGCGCCGGATAATAATAAGTATGGTGGAGATGTGCTTGCAGAGAACATCGTTGTTAAATTTGTTTATGAGACGGTTACAAATCCAAGAACCACAGTTGATGTGATTTATAGTGTGGAGAATACAGGAAAGATAACTGTAAGTGTTTCTTATAAAGGAGTAAAAGGATTACCACAGCTTCCTGTATTTGGATTAAGGTTTATCATGCCGACTTTGGCTGATAAATATATGTATGAAGGACTTTCCGGGGAAACTTATCCGGATCGTATGGCAGGAGGAGTAAAAGGGGTGTATGAGATAAACGATTTAAGTCTGACACCGTACCTTGTTCCACAGGAATGTGGTATGAGAATGGGAACTGATTGGCTTGAAGTAACAAGACATACAAGTCTTAACAACAGCAGAAAAGACAATTCAGCTCAGATATTAAGAATTGAAAAAAAGGAAGATACATTTGCGTTCTCCTGCCTTCCTTATACAGCAAGTGAGATTGAAAATGCAACGCACCATGAGGAATTACCTCCTGCAAGAAGAACCGTTCTTTGTATCTACGGAGCGGTAAGAGGTGTGGGCGGAATTGACAGCTGGGGAAGCGATGTGGAAGATGCTTACCATATTGATGCAGAGAAAGATATAACATATTCTTTTGTGATTTGTTAAGAAGGAATTGAGGTGGTTAGGATGAAGACAAATGAAATGAAGAAGAACATCTTAGAAGATGGAATGGATGAAAGATTTTTAGACATCTATGTAGATGCTACAAAGCTTGAATATCATAAAAGGCGTTATGTGCAAGCCATAGAACTGTTTGAAGCACATTATGGAGCCGGGGAAGCAGAAATATTTAGTGCACCGGGCAGAAGTGAAGTGGGTGGAAACCATACGGATCATCAACATGGAGAGGTTCTGGCTGCATCCATCAACCTTGATACGATTGGCATTGTCAGACAGACTGAGGATAATCAAATCCGAATCATATCTGATGATTATGATGAAGTGGTTATCTCATTAGATAATATTGACTGTAAAGAGGAAGAAAAGGAAACAACAACTGCATTGATTAAGGGTGTTGTTGCAGGCTTTATGGAAAGAGGCTATAAAGTAGGTGGTTTCAGAGCATATGCTACCAGTGATGTATTAATTGGTGCAGGTCTTTCTTCTTCGGCAGCTTTTGAAACACTGATTGGGACTATTCTGTCGGGACTTTATAATGATATGAGTATTTCAGCCATTGAAATAGCGATTGTTGGACAATATGCAGAAAACGTATATTTTGGAAAGCCTTGTGGATTGATGGATCAGATGGCTTGTTCTGTTGGAAATCTGGTATATATTGATTTCAAGGACCCGAAGAAGCCGGAAGTTGAAAAATTGGATTTTAATATGAGTGAGCATGGATACAGCTTGTGTATTACAGATACGAAGGGTTCACATGCAGATTTAACATACGAATATGCAGCCGTTCCACAGGAGATGAAAAGAGTTGCAAATCATTTTGGAAAAGAGGTTCTCCGTGAAGTAGAGGTGGTGGATGTTATTAAGGCGATACCAGAGCTTAGGGAGAAGTACGGAGACAGAAGCGTATTAAGAGCACTGCATTTCTTTACAGAAAATGAGAGAGTACAAAAAGAAGTAAATGCATTAAAGTGGGGAGATATGAATCTGTTTTTGGATAACGTGAAGGAATCGGGGGATTCTTCTTTCAAATACTTACAGAATGTATATTCAAGTAACGATGTGGAAAATCAGAATATTTCAGTTGCACTTATGATGAGTGATGTTTTGTTAAAAACAGAAGGTGTGAGCAGAGTGCATGGTGGAGGTTTTGCAGGAACCATTCAGGCATTTGTAAAAAATGATTTCGTTGTGCCATATAAGATGCAGATGGACAGCATTTATGGAGAAGGTTCCTGTAAGGATTTAAGAATCAGAAAATATGGCGGCATTAAGGTGATGTAAGGAGGCTGGGACAATGAGAATTTTAGTGTTAGGCGGAGCCGGATATATTGGTTCCCATACAGTATATGAATTGATAGACGCTGGATATGAGGTAGTAATAATTGATAATCTGTTAACCGGATTTAAGGAAGCAATTCACCCGGAAGCAAAGTTTTATGAGGGAGATATTCGAGATAAAAAATTTTTGGATGAAGTGTTTTCAAAAGAGAAGATAGATGGTGTGATTCATTTTGCGGCAAGCTCACAGGTTGGAGAGAGCATGACAAATCCGCTTAAATACTATAATAATAATCTTTGCGGAACAGAGGTGTTGTTAGAGAGTATGATGGAGCATGGAATTGATAAGATTGTATTTTCTTCAACTGCTGCTACATATGGAGAGCCGGAGAGTATTCCTATTTTGGAAACAGACAGAACACTTCCAACTAACTGTTATGGAGAGACAAAGCTTTCTATGGAGAAGATGTTTAAGTGGACTTCCAAAGCACATAATTTAAGATATGTGTCTCTTAGATATTTTAATGCATGTGGTGCTCATCCGAATGGAAAGATTGGGGAAGCACATAATCCGGAGACTCATTTAATTCCACTTATTTTGCAGGTTCCAAATGGTAAACGTGAGTATATTTCTGTATTTGGTAACGATTATGATACAAAGGATGGAACCTGTATCAGAGATTATATTCATGTAAATGATTTGGCACAGGCTCATATTTTAGCAATGGAATATTTGGCAAAGGGTGGAGAAAGTGACATTTTCAATTTAGGAAATGGAATAGGTTTTACAGTAAAAGAAGTGATTGATGTAGCTCGTGAGGTTACAGGACATCCGATTCCGGCAAAGGAAGAACCAAGAAGGGCAGGAGATCCTTCTACTCTCATTGCATCCAGTACAAAGGCCAAGGAAGTTTTAGGCTGGAATCCCCAATATGCAGATTTACACACCATCATTGCAACAGCTTGGCAGTGGCATGAAAATCATCCAAACGGTTATTAGAATTAAGGGAGGTTTTTCACATGGATAAAGTAATATCAGAATTAGTAAGTTATGGAATGTTGAACGGTCTGATTACAGAGGATGACAAGGTATATGTCATTAACAGATTGTTGGAGCTGTTTGACAAGAAGGATTTTGTGTGGAGTGATGAACAGGTAAGACCGATACATCTGATTTTGGAAGATATGATGAATTATGCCATCGAGCAGGGAATCATGGAAGATGACACCATAACAACTAAGGATTTGTTTGATACAAAGATAATGGGGTTAATTACTCCGATGCCTTCACAGGTAAGAGAGAAGTTCCAAAGACTCTATTCTGAAAGTCCTAAGCTTGCTACGGATTATTATTACAAATTTAGTCAGGATACTAATTACATCAGAAGGGACAGAATCGAAAAGGATGAAAAATGGACCACAGATACCGAGTATGGACAGATTGATATTACGATAAATTTGTCTAAGCCGGAAAAGGACCCCAGAGACATAGCAAAAGCGGCAACAGCGAAAAAGAATGAGTATCCGAAGTGCCTTCTTTGTGAAGAAAATGAGGGATATGCAGGACATATTTCTCATCCGGCGAGACAGAACCACAGAATAATTCCGGTAAAACTGGCTGATAGAGACTATTATTTTCAGTATTCGCCTTATGTTTATTATAATGAGCATTGCATTGTTTTTAACAAAGAGCATACGCCGATGAAGATTGATAAAGCTGCATTTGTAAAGCTGCTTGATTTTGTAAAACAGTTTCCACATTATATCGTTGGTTCAAATGCAGACCTTCCGATTGTTGGTGGTTCCATATTAAGTCATGATCATTTTCAGGGCGGTTCTTATACATTTGCTATGGCGAAAGCTCCTTATGAATATATGTTTCAGGTAAAAGGCTATGAGGACGTGACAAGCGGCATTGTAAAATGGCCGATGTCAGTGATCCGATTACAAAGCAAAAAGCCTGAGAGAATCGTGGAGTTATCCGATTACATTTTAAATGCATGGCGCAATTACACAGATGAGGATGCGTTTATCTTTAGTGAAACCGACGGAGAGCCGCATAACACAATAACACCAATTGCAAGAATGAATGGTGATTTATACGAGATGGATTTGGTGCTTCGCAATAATATTACGACAGAGGAGAAGCCTTGGGGTGTATATCATCCGGAGGAGAAGCTGCACCATATCAAGAAAGAAAATATCGGACTGATTGAGGTTATGGGTTTGGCTGTACTTCCAGCAAGATTAAAAAAAGAAATGCTTACTTTGGGTGAGGCTATCGTAGAGGGAAAAGATATTCGGACCATGGAAGAAATTGAAAAACATGCGGATTGGGTAGATGAATGGCGTAATCATTATAACATTACGAAAGAGAATGTTAATCAGATTCTAAAAGATGAAATAGCAAAGGTGTTTGTAAAAGTTTTGGAATGTGCTGGTGTATATAAGCGTACTGAGGAAGGACAGAATGCGTTTAGGAAGTTTATTTCAACGCTTTAGTTACATTCTGTGATTCCACTTGAAGTAGTCCTTATAGAACAACATTACATTGCAAGTGAAAATAGCTGTGATTGATATAATTTATGGATGGAGGACTCAGGGATGATTGAATGTCTAAAATTTGGAACAACTAAAGAGGGAAAAGAAGCAAGTATTTATATTTTAGAAAATGATAGCGGTATGCATGTGCAGGTATCAGATTTTGGTGCACTTATTTTAACAATTATGTTTCCGGATAGAAATGGGGAAATAAAGGATATTACGCTTGGTTTTGATGAGTTAAAAGATTATTACAATACAGATACCTGTTTTGGTGCTTATGTGGGCAGAAATGCAAATCGAATAAAAAATGCCTGCGTAATACTGGATGATAAAGAATACAAACTAGATAAAAATGACGGAGAGAATAATCTTCATAGTGGTTTTGTTCGCTCGCACTGTAAAATGTATGATGCCAGATATGGAAAATCCAAAGAAGGTAATTATGTTGAATTTAGTCGTCTTAGTCCTAAATTTGAACAGGGCTTTCCGGGAGATTTGGAGCAGCGGATAAGATACACACTTACAGACAACAATGAGCTAATTATTGATTACAGAATGGCAACCAATGAAACAACAGTAGTAAATCCTACGAATCACACCTATTTTAATCTGAATGGGCAGGATAATGGTAATATTTTACAGCACCGATTGGAAATCTATGCAAATAGTTTTCTTGAGATAGATGAAGATTTTGTGCCTACAGGAAACATTCTTAATGTTGAAAATACACCGATGGATTTTCGTATAAAGAAAATAATTGGCAAACAGATTGATTATAACGATGTTCAAATTAGACGTGCCAAAGGGTATGACCATAATTATGTATTTACAAATGATGGTAAGCTGAAAAAGATGGCAAAACTTTACTGTGACGAAAGTGGTATAACCATGACTGTTTATTCTGATTTGTGTGGTATGCAATTATATACAGGAAATTTCTTGGATGGAGTAGTTGGTAAGGGCGGTACAAGGTATGAAGAAAAAGCAGGTATTTGTTTTGAAACACAGTATTATCCGAATGCCTGTAATGAAGAACATTTTCCGAGTAGTGTGTTAAAGGCTGGACAAACATACAAATCCCGTACAATTTACGAGTTAGCTGTTTCGTAAAATTGGTAAATGAGAAGGATAATGGAATATATAAATATGACAATAAAGAGGCAAAAAAATATTGCACTTATAGCTCATGATGGAAAGAAGCAGGATATGATTCAATGGTGCTATGATAATAAGGAGATTTTAAAAAATCATCGTTTGTCCGGTACCGGAACTACTGCAAGAATGATTACAGATAAAGTGGGGTTAAGGGTAAAAGGTTATAATAGTGGTCCGTTAGGCGGCGATCAACAGATTGGTGCAAAGATTGTAGAGGGGAGTATTGATATGGTGATTTTCTTCTCAGACCCTCTAGCTGCACAGCCGCATGATCCGGATGTGAAAGCTCTTTTAAGAATAGCACAGGTATATGATATTCCGATTGCAAATAATATTGCTACTGCTGATTTTTTAGTTCGTTCCTCTTTAATGGATAATGAGTATATTCATAAGGTAGAAAATTTTAAAAAGAAAGTTGCAGATAGAGCAGAGACATTGGAAAAACATTCAATGGAAAGCTAAAGGAGTATCATTCTAATAAAAATTGAAATGATATAAAGTTCTGAAAACGGATGGCATCTAATGTGCCATTCGTTTTCTGCTTTTCAGAAAGAAATCATAAGTTGACCAATAAGCGAGCAGAAAATGATGTGCATTGGGTTGTTTTCTGGACTATGACATAAGGCTATCCATTGATATGATTTATAATGAAAAGAGGCGTAAATCATGGATACAGACAGAAAAGATACCAATATACAGATTGGTAAAAGACTAAGAGAAGCAAGAAGAAACATGAATATTGATAAAGTAGAAATTGCTGAAGTGCTTGGGGTTACAGTAGAGCATTATCGTAAGTTCGAGGCTGGTTCGACAGGTCTTTCCGTAGATAAGATATTGATCCTTTATCGAATCTATGGTATCGATCCTACATATCTGATAACTGGTGTTAGCAGTAATGCAATGGAGTTTAATCTGGAGTATTATGTTGCAAACAGTAGTAAAGAACAAAGAGATTTGTTTTTTGACCGTGTGCTTGCATATGTGTCTAAATTGATTAAGTGAGATGTGGTTATTCCTGCTTCTTAGAATGTGAAGGAGGAATTGTTATGTTGAAAATTGCTATATGTGATGACAGCAGAACTGATATTGAAATGTTAGAAAGTGCTTTTGATAAGCTGTGCCAATATCCGATTGAATATGATGTGTATTTTAGTGGGGAAGAATTACTGACATACTGTACATTACACGACGAAACATATCATCTATATATTTTTGATATTGAAATGCCACAGCTTAATGGATTGGAACTTGCAAAGAAAATCAGGGAAAAAGATGCAAAGGCTCTTTTTGTGTTTCTTACAAGTTACACGAAGTATGTTATGGATGTGTTTGCGGTCATTACATTTGATTATATATCTAAGCCGATAACAGCAGAGAAGTTGGAGTCGGTACTCTTAAAAGCCATGCAATATCTGAATTTGATAAAGCAGGATTTTGGTCTTATGTCAATATTTTAGACACAAAAAGTCAAACTTTTTTATGCTGCACTTCTAGCTAATAATTCACATTGATCTGGAGTCATGTAATTAATAGAAGAGTGTAGCCTTTTTCTGTTATACCAACCTTCAATATATTTAAATATAGCTACATTAGCTTCTTCGAAGGTACGATATGTATTTCTATAGATTTCTTCCTTCTTTATTGAAGAATGAAAAGATTCAATGCAAGCATTGTCATACGGACAACCTTTTTTGCTAAATGATTGTATAATATTAAATTCTTTACATAGTTCTTTTAAATCATTACTTGTGTATTGAGATCCTAAGTCTGAATGGAATATTAAAGGTTTATTTTTATCAGGATTCTGGCTGTAATAAGCATTTTTTAAAGCTTTAATAACTAAATTATTTGTCATTCTTTTACCAAAAGCATAGCCAATTATTTTTTTAGAATGCAAGTCAAGAACTGAAGCTAAATAGCACCAACCATCTTTGATAGTATGAATATATGTAATATCTCCTACCCATTTTTCATTAATAGAAGTAGTTGAGAAATTTCTCTTTAAAACGTTTTCTAACCCTTCTGCTACTTTCTTATTAGAATGAGGCTTGTATTTTTTTACAGTCACTGCACAAAGGCCAAGTTCAATAATTTTTCTTTGAACTCTCTTCAAAGATACATTAAAGCCTTCTGTAACAAGTATATGATGAATCCTCGGAGCTCCATATATTCCTTTATTAGCTTTGTATATTCTACTAATAGCTGCTTTTAATTCCTCATTTTCTAATTGTCTTGCTGATTTAGTTTTATCAAAAAATTTATAATATGTACTCCTGGCTACGCCTAGAACGGTACACATAGTCTTGATATCATGGTTGCTTTTATTAGAATCTATAAATTCTATTACTTTGTCTAATTTCTTGTTGCAAATATGGCCATAGCTTTTTTG
>FR883394.1:3606-11486 GCA_000435835.1 Clostridium sp. CAG:221 | reverse complement strand
TATTTCCTTCTAATATTCTTATATATCCTGATTCTGAAATATACCACTATTCACTTTATGGTATATATTTTTATTGATAAATTTTTACTATGCAAAAAATGCTTATAATGTGCAAGTGCTTCTTAATTCACTCTCTAAATGCATTTCCTCTACTTATCCTACTTTTACTTACATCAACTATATAATTAACAAGTCGCTCTTTCTTTCTCCATCTACTACTGGAATTTGTATTATCCATTTCATAAAACTTTATAATATCTTTCAAATCACTTATTTCCAGAGTTAAAAGCTTGTCCATTAATATTCTTTCACCTTCTAAAATAACTTCCAAAGGATTTAATTTTGGTTTAATAATAACATTCTTTTTTCTTGACCTTTTTGCATTATTATTTCCATTCTCTAAAACCTTATAAATCTTATTTTTAAATTTTTCATTACACTGCACTTCTTCTAATATCACTTTAAATAAATCCTTTAATTTCTTTTCCATATTCATCCCCCATAGCTCTCATAATTTCTTCTGCTAATAATTTAAAATTATCAACTTGACCTTTATACCCCCATTTTTGCCTCATAGTTGATTTATTAATATATTCTGCAGCATTTGCTATATTGTCATTTTCTTTAAATATAGTCTCAAACACTCTACAATCACGCTCTTTTCTTAACTCCTTTACTGTTCTTTTATGAAGGGCTGATTGCTCTCTATATTTTGTTATTACAATTCCTAAAGGTTTTATCTCTTTTTCTAATTCCTTAGAAAATTTATTTACTCTACTAATTATCTGAGGTATTCCATATGTTGATAATACATCTGGTACTGTTGGTATAATATATACATCTGATACCTTCAACCCATTCCTTGTTATTACTCCTAAATTTGGTGGACAATCAATTAATATATAGTCATACTTTTGCTTAATCTTCCTTAGTGATTTATCTAATAAATCAACTGGTCTAATCACTGAAAAAATTCCTCTAGGAGCTTTTATTACCTCTTCTTGTATATCTATTAAATCTAAACTTGATGGAAGCATGTCCACTAATTTCACTTCATCTATATTTGATACACCTTTTAATATAGCTCTATTAATATCAAATATTTTTTCACTTCTTGGATATACTCCCTCATAAAACAATTGCGCTATTGTCTGCTTTTGTTTATTTACTTCCATCCACTTCTCTTCACCGATTAACATAGTAGTTGCATTAGTTTGTGCATCTAAATCTACAACTAAAATCTTCTTATTGAATTCAACTGATAAAATTTGTGCCAGACCTACTGTTGTTGTAGTTTTTCCAACTCCACCTTTTAAATTAATAACAGAAATTACCCTAGTCATTTTCCCTCCAAATTTGTTTTTTTATTATAATATATAAGTGAAACTACTACTTATATAACTTATTAATAAAATATCTATACCCAATAGAAAAATTACCATTTATAAAATAGCACTGACATTAAAACTTACACCTACTGAAACATATGAACTTCTACAAAGTAGAAGATATTCTATATTCTAATGATTCTTTTTTCATTATCCTACATGAACATATATTTATTCCAATCCTATATTTCACACAAAAAAATGAGAGTAAAAAACTCTCATAATTATATTTTTTCTATTTTACATTTATGTTCCTTAAGTTTTGAATCATGATATATAGCTACTGCTAATACTTCATTATTTTCATTGAAACGAGCTATATGCTAATGCTTAGCATTATAACACTATATAATAATTTCTTATCTCAATTATTTATAATAAGAAGTTAATTTTGTTAAGTTTACACAAAGTTTTTTACACTATCTTTTAAACTAACTATATATAAAACATTACTACTGATAAATCTTTTTTTAGAGAAATTCTAAGAAATCTTATTAAATTTTCACTATTTTCTTTTGATTTATCTAATTCTTCAATTAATATTTTCACTTGGTCGCTATTAATATAATTTTTATCAAGTAATTGTCTAACAATATCATCATCATTATATTCATTTTTTATTACTTTAATATCTACATCATCAAGAAAATCAAAATTATTATTTTCAAGTAAGTTTATTATTTCAGCTTTACAATCTAAAATTCCTTGTTCTAAAACATCATTTTTTTCAACACTTTTTAGATATTTTTTAGCAATCAATCTATTATATAATTTTATTTTTTTATTAAAATCAGCAATTAAATCCTTTTCTAATAAATACATTCTCTTCATATACTTATCCTCCTATATAGATTCTCTTACTTTATCATCGATTTCTGAAGCCATCTTATCTAAAACAACTAATTCTGTTCCAACCTCTTTCAAGTGCTTTTCAAACTCTGCTCTTTTTTCATCATTAATATTTTTATAATCAGCAGAAACAACTATTATTGATTTATACCCATTCTTAGATTCATTTCCTTCATTATGATGTCCTTCTACTTGTTTTTTCATATGATCTATTTGTTGTGTTATATAAGCTTTATCACCTATCTTACTTTCTATAAATAAATCTTCACCTTTTTTAACTTCAACATTTTCAATTTTAAAATCTTCTTTAGCCTCTCTACAAGTAATATCAATATTTGTTTTTCCTTGAGAAGTTTCTTGTTGAACTTCTTTTTCACTTATTTCCTCAAAGCAATCCTTTAAATTTTCTTTTAATAAAGCTTCTGCTACATACCCTTTAAACATTTTTATTTTTTGTTCTGCACTTTTTAATAGACTTTCTTTGTCTTCTTCTTTTGCTTGTTCAACTTCTTGAAGTTTATCTTCAATAGAGCTTAGCATATTATCTAACTTAGGGTACTTTTCCCTTAATTCGTCTAACTTTTCACTTCCATTACACAATACCTCTTCCTTGCAATAGATTTAACCAACCATTTAATATTGATTTTTCAGCTGATTCGCCTTCATAAGCATTATAAACTAATAAGTGTCGAATTAAATTCATTGTGTATATATAATCTAAATTTATCAGCATTTCCTCTATAATTTTTTTATTTCACTTCTAAACTCTTCTGGTTTAATTACTTCTATATATTGTTGTTGAGATAGTATCCATCGTTTTACACCTTCCCAATAAACCTCAGCTTCAATTATTGGTACTTCATTGTCATATGTAATAACATTAGCTGTAGGTAGTCTATCCAAAACAGCCTCTAATGACTTTCCTCTAAATTTAAATTGTATTTTTACTAATTCCCCAGTATACATATACTGTATTTTATTCAAAAACTCGCCTTCCTTAAATCTATCTTTATACATAACTGAAAATCTTTCATTTGTAACAGAATATTCAATAAACCTATCAATTCTAAAAACTATCTCATTACTTTTACCCTTTATTTCTCCTATCAAATAAAAATAATATTCATTAAATAATAAGCCTAAAGGTTTTATTAGATATTCTCTTAATTTTCCATCTTGCCTTTTATATTTTACTTTAACAATTTTTTGCTCATTTATACTATTAGTATTTTTCCAGATTATGTTTATAATATTAATTCCATGTCTAGGCTCAATATAGTTAAACATTTGATTTTGTATTAATTTATTTATTTCTTTATAATAATCATTTTTTGAAATTAATAAATTAATAATTCTATTAATTTCAACTTTTGGTAAGGCTCTTGATTCTAATAAAATCTTACATATTACTAATAAATCAGCTCTACTTAAACCATTAGATTCTTTATTTTTTAATATATATCCCTTTTTACATCTATCATATTTAATTATTTCATCATAATCATGGCCCTTTGTTAATAAATAATTATTTATTTCAAAAATATCTCTTTGTATACTTTTTTCACTAACATTAAATTTTTGAGAAATATCTCTTTTTTTAAAATCTTTCTATAGTATAATTTAGAAACTCAATTACATATTTTATCCTTAAAATTTAATCTAATAAATTTAAACTTTTTTTACTATTATCGGGTATTATTTTTAATTTTTTTAAGTATTTATATGATATTTAATTCTTTAAATGATAATTTATTATTTACAATTCTTACTTTTAATAAATTCTTTTTATCTTTAATAATTATTTCCATTTTTCTGTTCCCTCAGGGATAAATTAAATAGTATATAGGAGAATTTAAATGAACATTAATAATTTAAAAATACGTAATGCAAAAATAAATGACATAGAAAAAATATTAGAAATTGAAAATAATTCCTTTGATAAAAATATTTGTGAAGATAAAAAAGATTTTTATGAAATTTGTATATTAAAAGAGTTTTTTGATTATAATAATATTGAACCATTTAAGGTTGATGGTATAATAATGAGAAAATTTTTATAATGTATATTATTCCATTAAAAACAAAGCAGTTGCAACATATCCCTTTGCAACTGCTTTGTTTATTTAACATTTATGTAGTTCATCTTTATTTTGAAATATTACTTCTATTTGCTCATCAAAAGGTTCACATTTTGATCCATTAAAGAAGCTATCTAATTTAGCTAATATTTTTCTCTTTATTCTATTATGTTCAATAGATGTACTTGGAGTTAGAAATATTGAACCATTATCAAATTCTGCTTTACCATTGAAGTTTTTTTGAATTTCTTCAAAGTCTTCTTCAGAGTATATATAATCCTTAATAATATCCATTTTCTCTCTCCTTACTACCTTTCTTCATTTCTTTTATTATAACCTAAAGGTCTATTTTCGTGAACTACTCTCCACTTATAGAAGTGGGAGCTTCTAAGTATTTTTTACATTTAAATAAAAGAAGCTATAAGATGAATTATATTTAAATCATCCTATAGCTTTCAATTATTATAATATGAATATATTAAAATTTATTTTCTATCTATAAAACTCTTGAGTTGCGTATACTTTATTTCCTATTTTATATACTCCTACACCTATGCTGCTGAACTTTGTTGATAATATATTTTCTTTATGTCCTTGAGAATTCATCCAATTTGTCATAAATTGATTTGCTAATGCTGTAGGATCTGTAACTCCACCTATATATGCAATATTTTCTCCCCAAGCCTTATATGTAACTCCATCAGCTTTCATTTTTGCAGTTATATTATTACCATTTAAATCAGTATGGCTAAAATAATTATTATCTCCCATATCTTGAGATTTGATTCTAGCATATTTTTCCATAGTTGTATTATAAGTTAATGGTGCAACCCCAGCTTTAGTTCTTTCTTCATTTACCTTATTAAATATGGCTTGTTCAACTTCTGCCATGAATTTATTATTTATAGTTGCATCAGTATTATTACTAGTATTTCCTTCATTTAATAATGCATCATTACCAGTAGATGGTTTATTTTGATTATTAGTATGCCAATAATGTTTATTATATTTATATCCACTAGCTGTACTTACTGCTTTAGACTTTGAACTATTATCAATAGTTTCTGCATTAGCTTGTACACCTCCTATAAATATACTTCCTAATACTAATAATGAAATTATCTTAGATTTCATTTCCATTCCTCCTATAATTTGAGCTAATATCTTTAACTCATTTTTAGTGATCTTGTACTTTTACGTCTTTAACAACTTGTCCACCTAATAGTAACATGAATATTTGAATTTTATAATAGTGGATTAATAGAAAACATCTTATATATATCCCTTAAATCATATATTTTCTTTATGTCCCTTAAAATGGATTTGATTTTATAATTATCTTTAAATACAAAAAATCCACTAGAATTAACTTAATTCTAGCGGATTTTATATTATTTTATATGATATTTTCTTATATATACTTAAACACTATAGTCATATTACTTAGTTTCTTATTAATTCTAAGCTTATACCTAAAATTCTTACCTTCTATAAATATTAAAGTCATTATTTGCCACAATAATACTGTGCCACCAGAATTCAATAATGATGTAAGTAAAGATTCACCTTTAGATGTTTTAATAATATACCAACAAGACAAAAGAATTGCTGCAGTAATCATATAATATCCAATTCTTATTACACCCATAATACTTAACTTTTTTTCTCGCTCCAAAAACTCCTTATATGAGTTTATTATACCTACCTTTGACATCTCCTCTTTATTTTCGTCTCTAACTTCCAATGGCATATTTATCTCTAACTCAACATTAATATCTTTTAATTTATATGGTAGTCTAAAAATATATTCTTGAAGCCATCCATCTAAATCTTCATTAATACATCTATACTCAACATCTCTATAGTCAAATTCTCTAAATAACCCTTCATAATAATCAACTTTAATTGGTATTGTACATTTAACTTTTTCCTTTAAATTATCATTCATAATTTCTCTCCTAACTTTTTATATCTTAATTTTTTATATAAAAAAACAACCTTAAAGCTATTATTTAACTAGCTTTAAGGTTGTATACATTTTGACTAATACTTTATAAAGTATCTATTTTAGGCCAAAGAATAACATTTTTGGGAAGGCTGAATCCACTTGTCCATGTGGATTTACACTTTCTGTATAATATCTTTCTACTATGTTGTCTAATGCCCAAATATTTTCATCAAAGCCTAACGTATTTATATAGAAGTTTTTATCTTTTAATTGCGTTATAGTTGCCGCTATTATATTGCTTCCATTAGCATTTGATGTTCCAGATGATGAACTACTTTCATAACAATTTTCAATCTTGCTTATATCTTTTATTGTTCCAGCAAACTTCTTAACTTCTTTTACTTTAGTTAAACCAATTGCTGCAGAATTCTTAATAACTGTTTTTGCAGATAGTTCACCTGCAAACAATCCACTTGTTTCCTTAGTTGATGTTGTTATTGATGAATTTGATAAGTAAATATTAGATATTACATTTTCAATTGTCACATTTCCATGTGCTATACCAACAATACCACCACTATTTTTTCCTTTATTAAATATTTCACCATGCACATAACAGTTCTTAATTAAACCGCCTGTTTTTTCACTAATAAATGTTGATACGTTATTTCCTTGATTATTATCTTTACCAGCATTTACAGACGCATGACTAACATTAATATTTTCAAATGTTGAGTTATTATCAACTGACACCACCACTGCAACATTATCATGTCCAAAAATAGTAATTTTACTAAACTTCATATTAGAATAAGCTGCATTTAATGATTTCTTAGCAAAAACTGCTATATTACTTTGTGATCTATCACTTTGTCCTGGTGAAACAAACTGAGCATGTATTCCTGTAAAGTATACTGCTCCATAGTTAAAGTTATCTACATTTAAGTCATATACTTCACCATTGAATTGTTCAAATATAGTTGCATTTTTTAGATTTTCAATTTTGTGTCCACCACCATTAATTACACCATCAAATGCTCCTGGTATTAAAACAGTTCCTACAGTATATGATTTATCTACAAAGTCAAGGTCATCCATAATTGTGAATTCTCCATCTGGATGTGCGCTTAATTCTGATATAAATTCATCTACTGAGTAAATCTCTGCTTTATGAACTCCAACAGCTTTATTTGCATTTGGATCTAATCCTTGCAGTTTTGGTGTAACCTTATTTGATACATTTGATAAATCCCAAATTTGTTCATCCCAACCTAAAGTTGTTGTGTAGAATGCTTTATCTGTAATTTGTTGCGTTGTTGCTTCTTCTATTATTCCAGCAAAGTTTATTCCAGTTCTTGATAATATTGAATTTCCTCTATTTTCTTTATATTCAAAGTTATTAGAGTAATTTACAAATTTATCATTTTCTGTTTTACCATCAAATTTATACTGTCTGTTTTGATTTCCTAAAGCAATATTATTTGCAATAGTAGAATTTTCTGTTGATTGGCCTATAAATCCAGCAACTCCATCTATTCCATCTGCTGATGTAGAACTATAACTATTTCTAATAGTAGATGCTGCCACATTACCTACAAGTCCACCAACATTTTCATT
>FR883394.1:0-3566 GCA_000435835.1 Clostridium sp. CAG:221 | reverse complement strand
GTGCTCTTCCTATTGAATAACAGTTTTCGATTGTAGTAGAGGCTTTAATTTCTCCTACTAATCCACCAACATCATTTCCATTTGCCATTATAACTGCATTACTACTACTTACTTTTAAAGTTGAGTTCTCAGCAGATCCTACTATTCCCCCTACTTTATTATCTGCTTTATTAATAGTAGCTTCTGTAATATGAACATTTTCTATTTCTGAATTTATTGCTGTTCTTGCAAGTGCTCCAACATTGTCTCCAGAAACTGAAATTTTACTTCCTTCTATAATTAATCCATTAATTCTTGCTGTATTAATAACCTCAAATATTGGAACTCTATTTCCAGTTATTTTGTTATTATTACCTTCAAGTCTTCCTCTAAATTCTACATCAATAATAGAATCTTCAGAAGAGAAGTCAATATCATTATCTAAAATAAATCTTCCATATGGATCTGAAGTTATTTTTGCTATAAATTCATCTGCTGATTTAATATGATATGTTGCTACTGCAGATGAATTATCATTTGGATCAGAATTTCTTAATTTCGGTATTCCTCCAGTTGATACTTTACCGAAATCCCAAATTTCTTCATCCCAACCTAAAGTATTTGTATAGAAATCTACTGTTTCAACAGCTGAAGCTGATGCAATATCTATTTTTCCATCAAGGCTAATAGATTTTACTCTATCTCTTGTAGAAGTTCCTGCATTACCAGCATTTTCATAGTTTCCACTGAAGTTTTCAAATTTACCTTCTCCTGCTCTACCATCAAATTTATATCCTTTAAATTGATTTACTAAGGTTAAGTTATTTCTTAAAGTAGACTTATTATGAGTTTGCCCTACAAAACTTGCAATTCCAGCATTTCCTTCTGCTTTTGCATTACTGAAGCAATTTATAATAGAAGATTTATTTACATATCCAATAAATCCACCTACATCAACATTTCCTAATAAATTCATTACGAATTTTTTAGCATTTTCTTCAGATGTAATTACATCATTAAAGTATGCTTTGAAAACCTCATATCCTCTCTTATCACTTGAATGAAGATCAACAATATTTTTCATATCTGTGTCATAATCTAAATTCATTATATAATTAACTAACTTATTTACAATTGTAGCATCTTGCTTAACTATATATTTATCATAGTTATATTCAATACCTAAATCATCAATTTGGTACATGGCCACTCTACCATACATCTTTATAGGATTTAATGTATCATTATATTTATAAGTTACATTGTAGTTTTGTACACTACCATCCTCAAATATGATTCTAATTGAACTGATGTCATCATAATTTTCTTCTGTAAGGTATGTCATTGCTTTTTTATTTGCATCAAATGCTAATACTGAGTTAATAAGTTTCTGATTTAAAATATGATCCTTGCTAATTTTTTTACCATCTATAACAAGATATTTTGAATCATAGAACGGCATTAATTTATATAAGTTACTATATATAATTTGCTTATTTGGATCATAATCTTTTCTTTGTTTTAAAACTTCATGGTTTGGAATATAAATATCCGTATTTGCATCTTCTCCTGCTGCTGTATTTCTTGAATCAGAATTGTTAAGAGAAGGTATACTATCATAACTACAATTATCAATATTCCATGTGTCTTTATTAAAATCTAATTGTTTTAATGTGTCTGCTGAGAAAGCATCTTTAGATATTGTTCTAATACTATTTTCTGTATTTTCATTAAGTGTAGATTCGCCTATTGCAATATTTGTTCTGGCAAGTGTAACTTTTCCTGAACCATAAATTCGACTCTTTTTTTGTTGTGGTGCAAATGCCCCCTGATAAATCTTTGCAAAATGAAATGAAAAATGGATTTGTTATCATTTAAACATATAATTACTGGAACTTTTACTCCTAAATCAATCCATAACACCCTTCTAGGTATTATTTTCTTGTTATTTAAAATAAGATCATTAATCAACTTCTTTAATTTTTTCTAGAGTTTTTACCCATTTAATTTCCCCATGAAATTTATAGTGTCAATTCTACAACGTCCTCCCTAGCTGACCCTAGGTAGCATGAGCATAAAATCCTATAATAAATATATTATAAAAAGCTACAAGTGAAATATATAAAATCCACTTGTAGCTTTAAATCCTTATTCTATATCTAATAAAAACATATCTTCTAATTCACACATAAACTTCATGTATGTTAACATAAACTTAAGCCATGCATCATATCTCCCTACTCTTAAAGAAGATTCTATTGCATCATAATAAAAACCTTTATCTTGATTTCTAATAATTATCCTTTGATAACCTTTAGCAGTTAAAAGACCATTCATAATAAGTCTTGATAACCTACCATTACCATCCATGAATGGATGTATTCTTACAAAATCCAATTTGAATTTAAAAATATCTATTAACCCTTTATCACTATTATTAAATCTATCTATAGCTTCATTTAATTGCTCTTTAACCTTTTCTGCTGGTGGTGGAGTAATTAGGCTATTTGAAATATATACCTGACTACTTCTAATTTTTCCTTCCCATTCACTATTTTCTAGTGTATTAAATGTTATATCTTTATGAATTCTACAGATAAGTTCTAAACTTAAATCATTATTTATAGAAAAATTATCTCTTATAGCCCTATTTAATTGTATTACTTCAGTTTGTGATCTTAAATCAGCATCTTGAGCTATTCCTTCAAGTACAGCTTTTGTTTGACCCTTTGTTAAGGTATTACCTTCTATTTTATTAGATGTATATACCTCTAAATATGCAATTCTATCATTAAATGGTCTATATCTATAAGTTTCTATAATCTTAATCATTTCATCTTGAGAAAGTCTACAGTTTTTTACATTATAGCTTTTAAACTTTACTTTTTTGAAATTAGTAAAAAACTGAACACCTCTGGCTTTAAAATCATCTGACATTTTACTAACCACCTATCATTTAATCTAATTAATAATTAATAATTAATTCTATCATATATATAAAATACTCTCCACAATTTACTATTAAAATAACTATTCAATTATTATAATAATTATTTTTATATTTATACTATAGCAATTTAAGAGATTCGTTCTACTTATAGCTACTAGCTAATACTATATAGTTATAAGGTTTAATTTATTAGGAGGTATAAAATATGATAATAACTAGCAATACATCTGTTGAAAATTTATTTTATGAATCAGTTAATACTTTATCCTACTTACACCCTGGAGAAATATTTACAGTAAAACAGTTATTTAGAGGATTTGACTGGAAACGTATAACCACTGGAAATCGTATTAAATTAGGCTCTATGTTCTTTAATTATGCAAATAATAATGGTTCAAGTATTATTAAGCCATTAGGAAAAACACCTCAAAATCAACAACAATATGAAAAATTATAAAAAAGCACTTTAACTGATTCAATACTATTAAGTTTTTATAAATATTTATATTTAATATTTCTATTCTGAAAATATTAAAAGACATTAAATCATAATAAAACTAGAGACTATCGATAAATTTGTGTAAATGATTTTATATATAAAAAAATATTACTGGAAATTTTGATTTCCAGTAATATT